>JAKLJX010000006.1 GCA_023150945.1 bacterium
TTGTTTTCCCACCCAACGCTCGATGCCTGAAGGCATCACTACGAGCCGCTTGTTTTCCCACCCAACGCTCGATGCCTGAAGGCATCACTACGAGCCGCTTGTTTTCCCACCCAACGCTCGATGCCTGAAGGCATCACTACGAGCCGCTTGTTTTCCCACCCAACGCTCGATGCCTGAAGGCATCACTACGAGCCGCTTGTTTTCCCACCCAACGCTCGATGCCTGAAGGCATCACTACGAGCCGCTTGTTTTCCCACCCAACGCTCGATGCCTGAAGGCATCACTACGAGCCGCTTGTTTTCCCACCCAACGCTCGATGCCTGAAGGCATCACTACGAGCCGCTTGTTTTCCCACCCAACGCTCGATGCCTAAAGGCATTACTACAAACAGTCACTACAAACAATCTTCACATCACTTCCAGCTTGCGCTCCAGCATCGCCGCCACTTCTTCATCGGACAGGCCTTCGATTTCCGAAGCCGTCACAGTCTTGCCGTTGCCCTCAGTGGCGGGAGCGGCGGCCTCCGGGGCCGGCGATGCGCCGGAGGCAAACACCATCTTCTCCAGCAGCCGAGCAATCGCCTCGATGTTGGGATAATCGAAGATCAAGGTTGCGGGCAGAGAATTGGCCATGCCCAGGCCGCGCGCCAGCAAGTTGCGCAGCTCGACCGCCATCAGCGAATCGATGCCGACGTCCATCAAGCGCTGGCGCCGCCCCAGTGTTTGATCGGGATCACGGCGCAACACTTTCACCACGTGCCGGCGCACATATTCGATCAACTGCTCGAAGCGCTCGGCCTCCGGCAGGCTTTGCATCTGCTGCACCAGCGCCAGGCCGGCCTCTGCTGCCGCCGCTTCGCCTGCCGCGGGCAGATGGGCAGCGTGCGAGCTTGCTTGATCCGCGGCAGCATGAGTCTGAACGCCGTCGCCGGCCAGCGGCATCTGGGCGAGAAAGACGTGCTGGTTCAGAATTTCCGCGGCTGAGCCGGCCTCGGGGAAAGCCGCGACCTTTTCGCAGCCGTGCTCGCGCAGCAGCGCTTGCCACTTGTCAGTCGAGAGCAGCGGATTGTCGCTGCGGAGATCGTCTTCGAACAATTGCCAGCCCTCGATCAACCCAATCGAAATGTCGAACCAGTGGGGATGATGCGTGGTCTCGTAGAGAAGCAACAGGCCGCCGGGCTTGAGCAACGACTTGGCATTCTCGATCGTGGCATGCAAGTTTTTGGTCGCATGCAACACGTTTGCCGCCACCACCACGTCGAAATCATGCGCTCCGAAGCCCTGCTCCTGCGGCGGGTTTTCGATGTTGAGAATGCCGTAGCGCAAAAACGGATAAGCGCGAAAGCGCTCAGCAGCCTGTGTGAAAAAATACTCCGACATGTCGGTGAAATAGTAAAGCGTGCGCTCCGCCGGCAGCACCGGCAGAATCGCCGCGGTGGTGCCGCCGGTGCCCGCGCCGATTTCGAGCACGCGCAGCGGCCGCGTCGAGGGCAGGGTGCGCACCATGGCTTCCGCCAGGCTGCGGGCAATGCCGGTGTAGTAGCGCGACAACGCCCATTCGTGATACATGAAATCCGAAGTCGTGTTGGTGCCGCCGGGGAAAAGCGTTTCCAGCGGGCTTTCCTTGCCGGTGAGAATGGGCGCCAGCATGCGGCCGCAGCGTTGCAGGTATTCCAGCAAAGCCGGGATATCCGCAAAGAGAGAACCGTCCTGCGCCAGAATGGCCTCGGCGGTCAGGGCCGGCCAGGATTGGGTGCGCACGAAGTCTTCGCCGGCGCGTGCGAGCACGCCTTCGGCAGTAAGTTTCTCGAACCAGCGCTGCAGCAAATTGCGATACGTCGGCAGAACCTGAGATTGCGTCAGGCACTCCGCCACCGTGACGGCAACGCCGGTTTTTGCGAAAATGCCCAAATTCTGCAACGCCGCGATGACATACGCGCTGGTCAAACGGTCGAGACATTCCCATTTCGCGGGATACGTGTGCAATCCCAAATCCACCGGCACCTGCCGCGCTTGATGGCGGCCGGCCTCCTCCACTTCGTCCCAGCGGCTCGCCGTCTTCGGCGTGAAGCCCTGCTGCCAGACTTTTAACTCTTCGAGCCAGTAACTCTTGGGCGACATCGGATAAGCAGGCAGCGCCACCCGCCGCCGGCGATAAGGCTGATCGAAACCCGCCCAATCGACCTCGACGCCATTGACGTACAAGCTGGCAAGGCTGTCGAGCATTTGCTCCCAATCGTCGCGGCCATTGCGCAACGAAGGCAGCCACACGCCTTCGCCCTCCGGATAACACTTTTGTCCCATCACTACCAGAATCGGCGCCGGCCCCAGCTCCACGAAAATGCGATAGCCCTGGCGGTAGAGCGCCTGCATGGCGTCAGCATAGCGCACGGTGTAACGCAGGTTGTGACGCCAATAGGCCGCATCGAGCAAATTGTTTTCGCCGACGAACTCCAGTCGCATGCTGGAAAACAGCGCCGTGGCGGGTGGCCGGTAGGTGGCGCGGCGGCACGAGGCTTCGAACTCGTCCAACACCGGTTCCACCAGCGGCGAATGAAAGGAATTGGAAACCAGCAGCGGCTTGGTTTTGATGCCCTGCGCTTCGAGCTGGCGCAGAATCTCCTGCACCGCCTGGCGCTCGCCGGAGATCACCGTACTCTCCGGCCCGTTGATCGCGGCGATCGCGACACGGTCACTGTATGCCGCCAACGTGTCGGCCACGCGCTTTTCGTCCGCGAGAATCGAAGCCATCAGGCCGTTGTGCGGCAGGCTGTGCATCAGGCGGCCGCGCTCGCTCACGATCATCAAGCCGTCTTCGAGACTGATCATGCCGGCCACGGTGGCGGCCACAATTTCGCCGACGCTGTGCCCCATGATCAGACCCGGCGCAATTCCCCAGGAACGCCACAACTCAGCCAGCGCGTACTGCAAGGCAAAGGTTGCCGGCTGGGTGTAATTCGTCTGGTCGAGCAGCGCTTCATTGCCGGGCTGGGGATAAAGCACGGACAACAGCGGCCGGTCGAGATGCGCACGCAGGATTGCCTCGCAGCGTTCGAGCGCGGCGCGAAAGACCGGTTGCGTCTCAAAAAGCCGGCGGCCCATGTTGGCATATTGCCCGCCCTGGCCGGTGAAGAGAAAAACCACTTCCGGCCGGTTGGTGAGATCACAGCGGCCGAGCGTCAAGCCCGGCGTTTCCCTTTTTGCGAGAAAAGCAGAGAGCTTTTGCTGCAATTGCGCCGTGTCTTCTGCCACGAGGGCCAGCCGGTGATCGAAATGGGCGCGGCCGGCATTGGCGGTGAAGCAGACCTCGGTGGCCGGCAGGGTGGAATTCTCCGCCAGATGTTTGGCATAGCGGCCGGCCAGTTCCTGCAAGCTCGCGGCGCTGCGCGCCGAGAGGCTGAGCAAATGGCGCGACCGTTCGAGTTGATCATTGCCGGGCGCGGCGTGGTCGCGACCTTCGATGATGATATGCGCGTTGGTGCCGCTGAAGCCGAACGAACTCACCGCGCCCAGCCGCCGGCCGGCAAGCGCGGGCCACGGCGTGAGCTGCGTGGGAACCGTCAACGGCAGTTCCTGCCACGGAATATGCGGACTCATGGTGCGCAGATTCAAATGCGGCGGAATCTGGCCGTGCTGCATGGCGAGCACGACTTTGATCAAGCCCGCCACGCCGGCAGCGGTTTCGAGATGGCCGATGTTGGTCTTGATCGAGCCAATCGCCACCGGTTGAGCGAGGCTGCGCGCCTCCGCCATCACCGCGCCGAGCGCCTGCGCCTCGATGGGATCGCCCAGCGAGGTGCCGGTGCCGTGGGTTTCAACGTAGCCGATCTCCGCGGCGGTGACGCCCGCGTTTTGCAGCGCCTGGCGGATCACCGCCTTCTGCGCCGGGCCGTTGGGCGCGGTGATGCCGCTGCTGCGGCCGTCCTGATTCACCGCCGAGCCGCGAATCACCGCCAGAATATTGTCGCGATCAGCGAGGGCATCGGAAAGCCGTTTGAGCACCACCAGCGCCGCGCCTTCGCCGCGCACGAAGCCGTCAGCGGCGGCATCGAAAGTTTTGCAGCGGCCGTCGCCGGCCATCATGTGCGCTTTGGAGAAATTGATCAGCAGCTCGGGCGCGATGATCAAATTCACGCCGCCCGCCAGCGCGAGATTGCATTCGCGCTGGCGCAAGCTGTTGCAGGCAAGGTGCACGCACACCAGCGACGAGGAGCAGGCGGTGTCCAGCGAAATGCTCGGGCCTTGCAGTCCAAAGAAATAAGAAAGCCGCCCCGAGGCGATGCTGTGCGAAGAGCCGCTGGCATAGTAGGCATCGATCTGGTTGTGCTCGAGGAACTGCATCTGCATGGCCGGATAGTCGAAGGCGGCGATGCCGATGAACACGCCGGTGCGGCTGCCCATGAGCTGGTCGGGCGCCTGACCGGCATGCTCCAGCGCTTCCCAGGCCACGGTGAGCAGCAGCCGCTGCTGCGGATCCATGGTCATGGCTTCGCGCGGCGAGATGCCGAAGAAATCCGCGTCGAAGTGATCGATGTGATCGAGGAAGCCGCCCCAGCGCGTCGACATTTTGCCGGGCTTGTCGGGATCGGGATCGTAGAACGAGTCGATGTTCCAGCGGTCGGGCGGCACTTCGCGAATGCCGTCCACGCCGTCACGCAACATGCGCCAGGCGGAATCGGAATCATGCGCGCCGCCGGGAAAGCGCAGGCCCATGCCGATGAGGGCAATCGGCTCATTCCTGGCCGCCTCGGCTTCGGCGAGTTTGGCTTTCAGCTCGCGAATCTCGACGAGTGCGCGCTTGATGGGGGAGAGTTGGTCGGATTGTTCGGCAGCATTGGCCATGAGAGAATCCTTCGAATTGGTATTGGTCCGGAATTGGAAAAACCGGCTGGTGCCACTTGCCTCACGCGCCCTCGAGCTCTTTCAACAACAGCGCTTCGGCATCGGCGTCGGTCATTTGCTGCAACTCGGTCAGCGCCGCCTCCTGCCGGCCATTGCCTTTCTCCGACTCGGGTGCAGCTTCCAACTTGAGCACTTCGCTCGCGAGATAATCCGCCACCGCCGTGATGGTGGGATAATCGAACAACAGCGTGGCGGGCAACGAGCGCTGCAATCCCAAACCCGAACCGATGAGATTGCGCAGCTCCACCGCCATGAGTGAATCCAAACCGAGTTTCTGCAGCGGCTGATCCTTGTCAATGGGATGGGAGGCCTCCAGGCCCAGCACTTTGGCGGCCTGCTCCTTCACATATCCTGCCAGCAGGCCGCGGCGCTTTGCGGCCGGCGCCGTTGCGAGTCGCTGCAAGATTGCGGGCGGTGGTGGCACGGCTGCGGCTGCCGTCGTGGGCGGGGGCGGCGGCGCACTCACCAATCCCGAATAGAACGCCGGCAGCGCGGCGAATTGCCGCGCGAACACATTCCAATTCACCGGCAGCACGCCGACTTCCACGGCGTGCTCCGCCAGGATGAGCTCCAGCACCTCCAAACCCTTTTGCGGCGTGATGACGCCGATGCCCTGGATCGAAACTCTTTCGCCGACATGCCGTGCCGCCGCTGCGCCGATTTCCGACCACGCGCCCCAGTGAATGCTGGTGCCCGCGAGTCCCCGCCGCCGGCGATGCTGCGCCAAACCGTCGAGAAAGGCGTTGGCGGCGGCGTGATTACCCTGGCCGCGCTGGCCCAACACCGAAGACATCGAGGAATACAAGATGAAGAAGTCGAGGCCCATTCCGGCAGTGTGCCGATGCAGCAGCCAGGCGCCGTCGATTTTCGGGCCGAGCACGCTGGTGAAGCGCTGCCAATTCTGCTGCAGCAGCGCACCGTCATCGAGCACGCCGACGGAATGAATCAAGCCGCGCAACGGCGGCAACTTTTCCCGGATCAGCGCCAGCGCCTGCCGCACATCGGTCTCACGCGTGACGTCACCCTGCACGATCGTGAGGCTGCCACCGGCTTGCTCCATCTCCGCAATCTTCTCACGGGCAAATTCCGCAGCGCCGCTGCGGCCTATCAACACCAGATGGCGCGCGCCGCGCTCGACCAGCCACTGCGCCGTCAACAGTCCCAGGCCCGCCAAGCCGCCGGTGATCAAATACGTGGCGTCGGCATGTATCTGGATGCTGGATACTGGATGCTCGATGCTGGATACTGGATGCTCGATGCTGGATGCTGGATGCTGGATGATAGATATTGGATGCTGGATGCTGGATGCTGGCGGTTCCTGCCGGCCGGCGGTTTGGTCCAGCCCGTCAATCGCCTCTTGCTCATTGCCCTTTGCCTCTTGCCCATCGCCCTCTGCCACTTGCTGGCTTACAACGATCTTGCCAAAGTGGCGGCCGCTTTGCATCAAGCGAAACGCTTTCACCACTGCACGGCTGGAGAACACTTGCAGCGGCAGCGGCCGCAGGTGGCCGTCTTGAAAACCCACCATCACGTGATCGAGCATTTCTTTGATCAAGCCGGGATTCTCGGCGGCCGCGGCCGCGAGATCGATGACGTGATAGGCACCGACGCGTTTGAAGTCATTAACCTGCGCTGCGCTCCAAATGCCGCGCTTGCCGATCTCGAGGAAACGGCCGTCATCCTTCAACACCGACAGGGTGGTGGGGATGAATTCGCCGCTGAGCGAATTGAGCACCACGTCTACGCCTTCTTCGTCGGTGAACTGCATGATCTCGTGGGCAAAGTCGAGCGAGCGTGAGTCCATGACGTAACGCACGCCGAGTTCGCGCAAGCGCTCGCGCTTTTCGCCGCTGCCGGCGGTCGCGAAGATGATGGCGCCGGCGCGTTGCGCAAGCTGCACCGCGGCCAGGCCGACCCCGCCCGCCGCCGAATGAATCAGCACGCGTTCGCCGCGCGAGAGTTTGCCGAGATGAATGAGCGTGTAGTACGCGGTCATGAACGCGCTCGGAATGGTGCAGGCCTCCGCGAGACTGAGCGATTCCGGCTTGGCGACGATCAAATCCGCGGCGGTGGTGACATAGTTGCCGAAGCTGCCGGCCGCAATGCCCATTACTTCCTGGCCGGGCTGGAATCCTCTGACGCCCTCGCCCAAGGCCACGATTTCACCGGCGCATTCGCCGCCGAGCGGGCCGGCTTCACCGGGATACATGCCGAGTGCATTGAGCACATCCCTGAAATTCAATCCCGTGACGCGCACCCGAATCTCGACCTCCCCGGGGCCAGGCGGCCGGCGCGTGACGCGGCGATAGTCCAGGCCATCGAGCACACCCGGGACCGTCGGCTGCAATTGCACCGCCTCTTCCGTGATGGCGGGATCGAGTGCCGGTGCGATTTCCCGTGCGGCCGGCGCTGCCAACACCGGCGTACTGCCGGGCACGTGGCGTATCAGCCGCGCAGCATGGCGCACGCGGCCGCGCCAGGCAATCAAATCTTCTCCATCTTCGGCAAACAGCTCCTGCAGAAGATCGGCAATCTCGTTTGCATTTGGCGCTTCAGTCGCGGCTGCGCTTTCGCTGGCAGAACGGCGAGTAATTTCCGGATCAAGATCGATGCGCTTGCAGCGCAATTCAGGATGCTCGAGCGCAATCACCTTGCCCAATCCCCATGCCGGCGCCTGCGTGCACGCGACCGCGGTCTGCGCGTTGCCCACGGCCTGCGCGCCGCGCGTCACCAGCCACAGCGCCGGCGCTTCGCCACCGGTTTGTTTGATCATCGCCTGCACGAGATGCAACACGCTGGCCACGCTCGCGGTTTTGGCGTGCTGCAAACTCTCCAGCGTCAAGCCTTCGATCTCAGCCGCGTCCAACGACCAAAGATGGATCACACCATTGCAGGCCCTTTGCTTCTGCGTGAAGGCCTCCTGCAACAGCCGGAGATAATCCTCGGGCTGGCCGGGCGCGAGTTGCCACCGCTGCTCACCAACTTGTTCAACAGCGGAGCCGGCATAAGCGAGGACGCACTGATGCTGATCACGCGCCAACGCGGCGGCGAGGCGTTCGCCCACGCCGTTTTGGTCCGCCAGGATCAACCAGTTGCGGGGCGGCGCCACAACGGCTGCGGCCGCCGCCGGCGCTTCGACCTGCGGGCCGCACGCCAGAATCAGTGCATGCTGCGCCAACGCACGACCGACCTCTGCTTTCTCTTCGGGGGCGGGCACAACCTGGGCGTCGCTGAAACGCAGCTCTGCCAGCAGGCTGAGCCAGTTCGGTTTGTCCAGCAGGGCGTAGGAACTGCGCAAATCGCGGTCGCGAAATTTCCACCAGCCTTCGGTCAAGCCGAAGGTCAAATCGACCCAGCGCTCGCGTTCCGTGCCTTCGAGCAAAACCAGCAAGCCCTGCACGGCCAGAAGCTGCCGCACGTGTTGCAGCGTCTGCCGCAAATCGGCGGTGGCATGCACCACATTGGCGGCAATGATGAGATCGAAAGCATGCGCGGCGAAACCCTGCGCCTGCGGCGCTGCTTCGATATCCAGCGTTTGATATTGCACGAAGGGAAAAGCGCGAAACTTGTCCTGCGCCTTGTTCAAGAACAACGGCGAAACGTCGGTGAAAAAATACTCGGTGCGATCGGCCGGCAGCAGGGGCAAAACAAACGCAGTGGTGCCGCCGGTGCCCGCGCCGATTTCGAGCACGCGCAGTTTGCGATCATTCGGCAGGCCGGCGAGCGCCGCTGCCACCGCCTGCGCCGCCAGCCGGTTCATCGCCTGCGTAATCGGCGAGTCTTGATAGAGCTTCTCCAACACTGCGACGGATCCGCCCGGGAAAAGCAATTGCAGCGGATCTTGCTCGCCGCGCAACGTTCGGGCAAGCTGTTGGCCACATTTGCCGGTGAGCGCGAGTTCGGTGTTGCTCGCCGGATACGTTGCCAGCAACGTCTTAAATTGCGTCTCAGGATTGGCATAGACCGGCGGCCGTTGCACGATCCACTCGTCCTGCTGCCACTGCAACACACCTTCCTCCGCCAGCATCTCGAGCAGGCGGTGCAGCAAGCGGCGATGCCGCTCGACCACGCCCGTTTGCTGCGCCAGCGCCGCGGTGGTGAAGCGTTGCTGCGGCTGCCACTGGCAGCCAAACTGGTGCAGCGCATGCTGGACGTAAGCCAGGCACAGCGCATCGAGCTGCGGCAGCAATTCTTCGTAAGCCGCCAGCTCGGGCGTAGCGCGCAGTTGCGGCAACAGCGAATGCACCTGCGGCAACCAGCCGTTGGGGCCGGTCAGCGCATGCGCGGCGTTCTGCGTGGCGAGCGGTTTGGTCCGCCAGGCAATCTCATAAAGCCAGCCGGTAACGTTGTCCGCGGCCAAACTCTGCAACGCTTCTGCATTCGTGCGCTTCACCAGCACGCCGCGCAACTCGGCCACGAGCCGGCCGGCCTCGTCGTAAATGGTCACGTCGCCGGTGTAGGTCTCGCGATTCTTTTGTTCGCCCTCGCGCATGAGAATGTGGCTCATCACCTGGGCCGTGGGGCGGCCGTAGCAGCGATAGCTCTCGACGCGCAGCGGCAAATAAGTTTCATCGCTGTGTCCGTCCGCCGCCGGCCAGCCGGCAACAAAGGCCTGCAGACAGGCATCGAGCAGCGCCGGGTGAAATTGATAGGCGGACAGTTGCGGCTGCACCTCTTCCGGCGCCTGCACCTGCGCGAAGGATTCGCCGTCGCGGCGCCAGAGCTGTTGCAGGCCGCGGAATTGCGGCCCGAATTGCAGACCGCGTTCCCACAGTTGTTGATAATAGGGCGCAATCGCGAGCGCTTCGGTGCAGCGCGCGCGGATTGCCTCTTCGGCGAGTATCGCCGAGTCTGCCGGCTCAAGCTCCTTGCCGACCACCACTCTGCCGGTAACGTGAACCTGGTGGCCGGCTTTGTCTGCTTGATGCAGGCTGATCAGTTGAAACGAAGCGGTGCCCGGCGCTTCCGGCGTGAAGATGAGTTGAATGGTGCGCGCTTCCTGCTCCGTGAGCACCAGGGGCTCGCGCAGCGTGATTTCTTCGAGAGCGTGCTTCTGGCCGGCAAACGCGGCTTGGGCACCCGCCAGCACCATTTCAAGATAGCCGGTGAGCGGCAGCACCACCAGGCCGTGCACTTGGTGATCGGCGAAATAGGAATAGTGCGCGGTGCTCAGTTGCGACTCGAAAACGATTTCCTTCAACAACGGGGAGCGCGTTTGCCGCTGCAGCAAAGGATGAATGTCCGAGACCGGCTGCGTGTGCCTGCCGTTGCGGCGCGCGCCTTGGTCGACCCAATAGCGTTTGTTTTGGAAGGGATAGGTCGGCAATTCCACGCGGCGGCGGGCATCGTCGCGATCGAAGCCCTGCCAATCCAGCTCGAGGCCGCAGGCAAACAGTCCGCCGGCGCTTTCGAGCATCTGCTGCCAGTCTTCGCGATCCTTGCGCAACGAGGCAAACCAATGCCCGAAGTCTTCCGGCGTGAACCGGCGCGCCATGCCGAGCAGCGTGGGATTGGGTCCGAGTTCGACGAAGTACTCGCAGCCCAGGCTGTAGAGCGTCTGCATGGCTTGATGGAATTGCACCGGCTCGCGCAGATGGCGGCGCCAGTAGTCGGCATCCACCACCTGCGTAATCTCACGGCCGGTGAGCGTGGAAACCACCCGCATGCGGCCGGGTGAGAATTTGACTTCCGCGGCCACCCGGGTGAATCGGTCGAGCGCCGGCTCGATGAACGGAGAATGAAACGCATTCGAAATCGCGAGGCGGCGAACATTGACGCCGGCACGCTCGAAATGCTGCAACACCTCTTCGACATTCTCCTTGATGCCCGAGATCACGACGCTGTCCGGCCCGTTGATCGCGGCGATGCAGACCTGGTCGCCGTGCGGCGCGAGCGCCTGGCGCACGCGTTCTGCGCTGGTTTGCACCGAGGCCATTTTGCCCACCGCCGGCAAATCCTGGGTGATCAAGCCGCGCGTGGCCACCAGCTTGACCGCATCTTCCAGGCTGTACATTCCCGCCAAATGCGCCGCCATGAATTCGCCCAGGCTGTGACCCATCACCACGGCCGGCTCGAGGCCCCACGACAGCCACAACTGCGTGAGCGCGTATTGCAGGGAAAACATCGCCGGTTGCGTGTAGATCGTTTGATCGATCAACGCCGCGCCCTCCGGCGTTTCGGGATAGAGAATGGCCAGCAGAGATTTCTGAATGTAGGGCCGGAACAATTCCTCACACGTTTCCAAAGCACGGCGGAAAACCGGTTGCGTCTCGAAAAGCTGGCGACCCATGCCCGCGTGCTGGTAGCCCTGGCCGCAGTAGAGAAACGCCATTTTCTTGCGCTTGCCGGACTGGGTTTCACCGCGAATCACGCCCGGCGCTTCGCGGCCCGCGACAAAATCAGCCAGCTTGCTGCCCGCCTGCGCCAGGGAACCGGCTACGATGGCAAGACGCTGCTCGAAGCGTGCGCGGCCGAGGCCCGCCGTGTAGCAGACATCCGGCAGGGACAAATCCGCATGCGCGGCAAAATGCTGCTGATAGCGCTCCGCCAATTGCTTGAGCGCATTGCCGTCTTTGGCTGAAAGCGTGAGCAAATGTAACGGCCGCTGCCTTGCCGCAGCAGTGATCACGACGCGGTGATCCGTGCTGCGCGCAGAGTGCCTGGCCTCCTCTCCGCCAGCCGCCAACTGCGCACTGCTCACTGACGGCTGATGACCGGCAGGCGGCGCTTCTGCGAGAATCACGTGCACGTTGGTGCCGCTGAAACCGAAGCCGCTGACGCCGGCGAAGCGCGCCGGGCCGGAGGCGGAACGCGGCCAGGGCGTGCGCTGCGTCGGCACGACGATGGGCAGATGCTCCCACGGAATGTGCCGGGTGAGTTGCTGCAAATGGAGATGCGGCGGAATCTCTTCGTGTTGCAGCACCAAAACCGTTTTGATCAATCCCGCCAGGCCCGAGGCTGATTCCATGTGGCCGAGATTGGTTTTGGCCGCGCCCAGGCGCAGGGGATTGTCGCGAGTGTGGCCCTCGCTGTAAACCGCGCCGAGCGCTTCGACCTCGATGGGATCACCGAGCGTTGTGCCGGTGCCGTGCGTCTCCACGTAGCCGACCAAGCCCGGTGCGATGCCGGCATTCGCCAGCGCGCGGCGGATCACCGCCTCTTGCGCCGGCCCGTTCGGCACCGAAATGCCGCTGCTCGGGCCGTCCTGGTTGGCCGCCACGCCGCGAATAACCGCGAGAATGTTGTCGTTGTGGGCGAGCGCATCGGACAGGCGTTTCAAAACCACGGCGCCGCAGCCTTCCGAACGCACGAAACCGTCGGCCGCCGCGTCGAAGGTGCGGCAGCGACCCGAGGGCGACATCATGCCCCACTTCGAAAACGAGATCAGCGTTTCGGGTGACAAAATCACATTCACGCCGCCGACGATTGCGATGTCACAGTCGCCGCTGCGCAAGCTTTGGCAGGCGAGGTAAGTCGCCACCAGTGACGACGAACAAGCGGTATCCACCGAAACCGCGGGGCCGTGCAAGCCGAGATGAAAGGCAATGCGGCCGGAGGCGACATTCAAAACATTGTTGGAAACGAGATAGGCGTTGATCTGCGCCGGATCGATGAGTTTGTAGTGAAGCTGCAAATACTCGTTGGTGGTGATGCCGACAAACACGCCGGTGTTGCTGCCGTGCAGCTTGTCCGGCGCCTGGCCGGCATGTTCCAGCGCCTCCCACACCACTTGCAGCAGCAAGCGGTGCTGGGGATCCATGTGCACTGCCTCGCGCGGCGAGATGCCGAAAAAGTGCGGATCGAACTTGTCGACGTCCGACATGTAGCCGCCCCAGCGCGTGGTGACTTTACCCGGCGTGGTGTGATCGGGATCATAGTAGGCGTTGATGTCGAACCGATCCGGCGGAATCTCGGTGACGGCATGCACGCCATCGCGCAAAAGCTGCCAATAGCTTTGCGGGCTGTTGACCCCGCCGGGATAACGGCAGCCCAGCCCGATCACTGCCAGCGGCTCGCGCTTTGCCTGTTCCGCGGCAGCGAGCCGGGCTTCCAGCTCTTGAATGCGATGCAAAGCCTCTTTGAGAATGGCCTTGCGATCCGGAGTTACACCGTTGCTCATGGCGACATCATCCTTTTTGAATCATCATGCCTTTTGCAGCTTGGCGGCCAGCATCGCCACCAACTCTTCCTCGGAGAAATCATCCTGCCCGGCCTCGTTCGCCGGCGCAGCCGCGCTGCCGTTCGCCGGCGTGGCGGTGGCGGCGGCAGGCTCAGGTTGCTCCCAGCGCAGCACACGCTGCGCAAGATAATCCGTTAGCGCGGCGACATTGGGATAGTTGAAAGTCAGCGTGCTCGGCAGCGACTCGCCGAAGCTGCTCTCCAGGCGACGGCGCAATTCCACCGAAGTGAGCGAGTCCATGCCCATCTCGAAGAAGCCGCGCGCCGGATCGAGGCCCTGCGCGGACGCGATCCCCAGCACACGCGCGGCCTGGGTTTGTACGAATTGCAGCAACACCTCCTGGCGATCGTCGGGCGGCGTCTGCTGCAATTGCGTGAGAATATCGATCTTGCCTGTGGCCGGCTTGCTTTCCACCGCCGGCGCCGCGTCCGTCATGCCGTCGAGGAAAGGCCGTCGCCGTCTGGCCTCGTACGCGGATTTGAGCGTGCTCCAATCGACATCGGCAATCGCGATTTGCGGCAGATCAGACGCCAGCACATGCTGCAGCGTTGCCAGCGCTGACTCCGCCGGCATGGGCCGCAAACCGGAACGTGCGGCCATCTCCTGCTCGGCGGTCGAGAACAAACGCATTTTCTCCCACGTGCCCCAGTTGATGCTGAGCGCCGGCAATCCTGAATGGCGGCGCGCATGCGCGCAGGCATCGAGGAACTGATTGGCGGCCGCGTAGTCCGCCATGGCGCTGGCGCCGAGCAGGGCAGTCGTCGAGGAAAACAGCACGAAGAAATCCAGCGCCTGCTTTTGGGTCAAATGGTGCAGCACCCACGTGCCGTACAGCTTGGGTCGCAGCGCAGCCTGGAATTTTTCGAGTGTGGTCTCGCGCAGGGATTGCAGGTGAATCACGGCGGCCGCATGCAGGAGGCCACGTAGGGGCGGAGCTTCGGTTCCGAAACGTGCAAACAGAGCGGACATCTGCGCCAGGTCGCTGACATCAGCGGCGAGCGGTGTCACTTGCGCGCCCAAGGCTTCCAGCTCGCGAATGGCTTCCACCTGCTGCGCCACTTCGCTGTCTTTGGTCAAACTGGGCCAGCTTGCGCGCTCCGGCAAACCGCGGCGGCTGAGGAGAAACAAATGCCGGCCGCCTTGTTCCACCAGCCATTTGGCCAGCAGCAAACCCAGGCCGCCAAAACCGCCGGTAATCAAGTAGCTGGCATCGGAATGAATAACCGGCCGGCTGCGACCGTTGGCCGCGGCATTCGCTGTTGAATCATCGGCAAGCAGCCGGCGCGTGAGACGCGCCACGTAACGTTGGTCTCCGCGCCACGCAATCTGGTCTTCTTCCGCAGCGGCGGTCATCTCCAGCCAAAGCTGCGGTGCAATCGCCGCCGCGCCGGCCTTGGGATCCACGTCGATCGCGCCGCCCCAAAACTCGGGATGTTCGAGCGCAATCACCCGGGTCATTCCCCACAAGGGCGCCTGCTGAGCGGCGAGGCCGCCGGTCAGTTCGCCTGCCGGTTGCGCGCCGGCGGTGATCACCCACAACTTCGCCGCTGCTGCCGGTTGTTCCTCCGCCAAAGCCTGCACGAGATGCAGCAGGCCGCCACAGCTCATGGCTTGCTCAGCCTCCGCTTGTTCGAGCGCAGTCGCGGCGAGCGGCGTGGCATTCATTCCCCAGAGATAAACCACCCGGCGTTGTTGCGCCGGCGTTTCGCGCAGGAGCTGTTTGAAGTCAGCGCCGTTCGCGGGATTGACACGGAAGCCCGCTTCGCCCAGCGCTTCGAAACCTGCGCCGGCAATCACCAGCCGCGCCTCCTGATTGCGGGCGGCCAGATATTCGGCGAGCTGCCGGCCCACGCCGCCGGTATCCGCGAAGATCAACCAGCTCGCTTCCGATTTGACCCGTGGGCCGCGCGCCAGCAATACCGCCTGCTTGTGCAAGCCGTCGACTTCAGCGAGCGTCGCCGTCTGTTCAAAACCGGATTGTGCCAGCAGATCCTGCCACTGAAATTCCGAAAGCAGTGGATGCGCCGGCCGCAAATCATGATCGCGGAAACGCCACCAGCCTTCAGTCATTCCGAAAATGAGATCGATCCAGCGCTGCTGCACCGTGCCTTCCAGCAGGAGTAACAATCCCTGCGCAGCCAGCAGCGCTTTGAGATGTCGCAGGGTCTGACGCAAATCCGCGGTGGCGTGCAGCACGTTGGCCGCGAGAATGAAGTCGAACTGCCGGCCGGCAAAACCCTGCGCTGCCGGATCCTTTTCGATATCCAGCAACTGATAGCGCATGCCGGCATGGCCGCGAAACTTCTCTGCAGCCGCGTTGAGAAAGAGTTGCGAGACGTCGGTAAACACATACTCGATTCGGTCCGGCGGCAGTGCGCCCAGCACAAAAGCCGTGGTGCCGCCGGTGCCCGCACCGATCTCCAGCACGCGAATCTTGCGGTCCGCCGGCCACTGCGCCACTGTGGCCGCCAGCGTCTGATGCGCCAGCACGTTGGCCGTTTTGGCAAATGCGGAATCACGGTACAGTTTTTCCGCGGAAGCTTCTTCTTCGGCGGGAAACAACAACGTCAACGGATCGAGCTTGCCGCACAAGACTTCAGCGAGCTGGTCGCCGCATTGGCTCAGCAGCTTCAGCTCCGTGGCGCAAGCCGGATTCTCCTTCAGCAATTCCTGCAAATACCACTGCGGATCCATGGCCGTGGTGGTGGCCGCCACTTGATAGCCGCCGCCGCTCGCCGGCGTGAGCAGGCCGTCTTCGACCAGCATGTCCAGCATGCGCTTGGCCAGGCGTTGCTGCAGGGGAGCGATCTTCAGTTTCTCGAACAGGGCAAGAGCAGTGAATTCCTCGCCGGCCCTGCAATCCCATCCCAACAGATGAAAGGCGTGCAGCACGTACATCAAACTCAAGCTTTCGAGATGAGGCGCGAGATCGGCGAATTGTGTGAGGCCGTGTTGCGCTGCCGTTTCTGCCACTGCCGGCCGCAGGCTGGTCATGATCTCAGCCGGCGAAATCACCGGAGCCGGCGTTTCTTCAGCAGGCGGCGGCTGCGAAGGCGGCATGAGTTGCCAGCTCATCTCGTACAGCCAGTTGGATTTGAAGGCGGGCGGCTCGCGGCGCAACAAACCGCGCGGCACGCGTTTCAGCAGCAAATTCTCTGCGGCTGCGATCAACTCGCCGGTTTCGGAATAGAGATGAACTTCGCCGTGCAAGACACCGGCGGTCTGGCTGTCCTCCGGCCGCAGCACGGCATGGCTCCACAACAACGCGCCGGGACGGCGGAGCATTTGAAACCGGCCGAGGTTGACCATCAATACCGGCTCCGGCAGCGGACCGGTGTCGGGCAGCAGCGCCGCGAGCGTTTGCAGCCCGGCATCCAACAGCGCCGGATGGATGAAATAGTTACCCGTTTCCGGTGACAGCGCCTCCGGCAATTCGACGCGTCCGAGCGCTTCCTCTTTTCCCAGCCAAAGCTGGCGCAGACCGCGAAAACGCGGGCCGAAGTGAAAGTCCTGCGCCCGCAGTTTTTCATAGAAGGCTTCGCCGCTGAGGGACTCCGCCAAACGCGTTTGCAAATCAGCCGGCGCCAACGATTCGGTCCGGGCAGATTTCGCATCATCAACCGCAGCGATACTGCCCGCGGCATGCAATAGCCACGCATGCGCGGGAGACTGCGCTGCGCCGGCCAGGCTGAAGATTTGAAACGAATACGAATCCGCCGGTTGCGGCGTGAGAACGAGCTGCAGCGTGACCTCGCCGGACTCCGGCAAGACCAGCGCCGCGTGAATGCTCATGCCGGTGATCGCATGCGGGCCTTCGCCCAAAACCTCTGCGGCCGCGGCGCGCACCATTTCCAAATAAACCGCAGCCGGCACAATGCCGGCGCCGGCCACGCGATGATCTTCGAGAAAAGGCAGTTCGGCAAAATTGAATACTGCCTCGAAAATGGGAAGCGGCGAAAACACGCGCTCGCCCAGCAGCGGCTGCACGGCACGCACCGGGCTGCCGCTCCGCTGCGCGCTCGTGCGGCGGCCGGATGGTTTGCGTGCTTCGAGCCAGTAACGCTGGTGCTGCCAGGGATAACCGGGCAGTGCCACGACCTTGCCGGCCGCGGCGTGCAGCGCTTTCCAATTCACCTCGTAGCCGTGCACGTAAAGCGTGCCCAGTGCCGCCAGCAGCATGGCGCGATCTTCTTGTCCGCGGCGCAGCGAACTCACCACCACGGCCTC
This sequence comes from bacterium, assembly GCA_023150945.1. Classification (NCBI taxonomy): domain Bacteria; species bacterium. The sequence goes on from JAKLJX010000006.1 coordinate 17,308, forward strand.
TTTCTGGCGATCATGCGCGCACTGGCTGATCGCGCCGGCGATGACAGGATGCGGGCTGATTTCCACGAAGGCGCGGAAATCATCCTGCAGCAGGCGGGCAATGCCTTCGGCGAAGCGCACCGTGGCGCGCACGTTGCGGCCCCAATAGCCGGCATCGAGAAAGTCGCCGGCGATGGGCTCGGCCGTCACGGTTGAAATCATCGGCATCGTTGCCGATTGCGGCTTCAAGCCCTGCAGCAGCTTGGTCAATTCAAAACGGTAAGGCTCCATCTGCGGGCTGTGCGAGGCGAACTTGACCGTGAGCTGGCGGCAGGAGATTTCGCGCTGTGCCAGCAGGCGCGCCATTTCGTCCAGCGCGGCGGCATCGCCGGAAATGACCACGGCATTGGGACTGTTGATCGAGGCGATCGCGAGACGGTCTTCGTAGCCGGCGAGCATTTTCTGCATCTCTTCCGGCGACAACTCCACCGAAGCCATTTTGCCGCGGCCGGTTTCGCGTTGCAGCAGCCGGCCGCGATGATACACCACTGTCAGCGCTTCTGCGAGCGTGAGCGCGCCGGCCACGTGCGCGGCCGCGATTTCGCCGACGCTGTGACCGATCACCGCATCAGGAACGATGCCCCACGACTGCCACAGTGCCGCCAGACTGATCTGCATCGCGCAAAACGCGGGCTGGGCAATCTCTGCGTCTTCGAGGCGGGAGTGGGATTCCTCGCGCTGCAATTCCTCCAGCAAAGACCAGCCGGCGAGCTGGCGCAGTACGGTGTCGCAGGCTTCCATCTTGGCACGAAAGACCGGCTCCTGCGCGAGCAATTGCCGGCCCACGCCGAACCAATTCGGGCCTTGTCCGGAAAACACGAATGCCAACGGCGGCTGCCGATCGGCGGGCTTGCGAGTCGCGGCCATCACACCGGGGCTTTCCTCTCCGGCGGCATAAGCCGCGAGCTTCTGCGCCATCTCGCGCAGGGAACGGCCGGCAACTGCCACACGGTGCTCATGATGTGTGCGGCGTACGCCGGCAGTGTAAGCCAAATCAGCGAGCGCGCAATCTGCTTCGGGCAAGAAACGGCGATAGGATTCCACCAAGACGCGCAATGCTTCGGGACTGCGCGCTGAAAGCGGCAGCAAGTAGCTCGCTTCGGAATCAGGAGTCGCATTTTCTTTTTCTTCCTCCTGCTCTGCGCGCCATGCTTCCAGCACGAGGTGCGCATTGGTGCCGCCGAAACCGAAGGAGCTGACACCCGCGAGTTTTCTCTCCGCGGCGGGCCAGGGGCAGCCCTTGCGGTGAATGACAAAGGGCGTGTTGGCCAGCGTGATGTGCGGGTTGAGCTGATTGAAATGAAGCTGCGGCGGAATCTCGCCATGGTGCAAACACAGCACGGTTTTGATGAGTCCGGCAATGCCGGCCGCGCCTTCCAGATGGCCGAGATTCGCTTTCACTGAGCCGAGCACGCAGGGCAATTGCTGCGGCCGCGGCTGGCCGATCACCGCGGTGAGCGCTTCGATTTCGATGGGATCGCCGAGAATGGTGCCGGTGCCGTGCGTTTCGACGTAGCCGATCTCCTCGGGCGCCACGCCGGCATTCTGCAACGCGGCGCGAATCACTTCCTGCTGCGACAGTGCATTGGGTGCGGTGATGCCGTTGGTGCTGCCGTCCTGATTGACCGCGCTGCCGCGGATCAACGCCAGAATCGGGTCGCCGTCGGCGAGCGCGTCTGCCAGCCGCTTGAGCACGACCACACCGCAGCCTTCGCCGCGCACGAAACCATCGGCGCTGGCATCGAAGGTTTTGCAACGGCCGTCCGCGGCCATCATGTTCATCTGCGACAGCGCAATGGTGAATTCAGGCGCGAGCATGAGATTCACGCCGCCGGCCAGCGCCAGGCGGCATTCGTGCTGGCGCAGACTCTGGCAGGCAAGATGGGTCGCCACCAGCGAGGAAGAGCAGGCGGTGTCCAGCGCGATGCTGGGCCCGCGCAAATCGAACCAGTAGGAAATGCGGTTTGCCACGACGCTGTGCGCGGTGCCAGTGCTGGTGTACGTGCCGACGGCAGCCGGGTCGGCGAGTTGCATCATGGCGTATTCACTGCTGTGGCTGTGAATGCCGACGAACACGCCGGTGGCACTGCCGCGCAACTCCGGCAGCGTCTGGCCGCTCTGTTCCAGCGCCTCCCAGGCCACTTCCAGCAGCAGGCGCTGTTGCGGGTCCATTTGCGCGGCTTCCCGCGGGGAGATGCCGAAAAAGTTGGCGTCGAATTGATCGACGCCGTCAATGAATCCGCCCCAGCGGGTGTTCATCTTTTCGGGCGTGGCGGGGGTGGGATCGAAGTGGGCCGCCACCGGCCAGCGCTCTTCCGGCACTTCCCGGATGGCATCGACGCCGTTCTTCAGCAGATGCCAGAAGGCCGCGGTGCCGTTGGCGCCGCCGGGGAAACGGCAGCTCATGCCGATCACGGCAAGCGGCTCCGGCGCGAGCGGTTCTTTTTTCTCGGACTTTTCTTTTAATCGCTTTTCCAGCAGAGCGCGTTTTTCGGGCGTCAGGTTGGCAATGCGCGTGGAGAGGTCTTCCATCAACAAGTTCCCGTTGCAGTTCGTGATGTGGGGTCAGGCGATGACAGCGGTAGGCGGCGCGGCCACCAAACCGGGCAATGACGAAACCTTGAATTCCAACCAAGCGCGGCGTTCACTTCGTCAGAATCTTTCTGGCTTCCTCTTCCGAAAGCTGTTCCAATTCGTCCAGAATCTTTCCGATGTCTTGCGTGTCTTCGAACGAGAGCGGGCTTGCTTCAGATTTGGAGGACTTGGTTTCGGTTTCTTGCGACTTCATGTCGATCTCCAGTGAAATTTCCATTTTCTCCGCCAGATGCTTGGTCAGGGCCGCAACCGTCGGGTAATTGAAAAAGGTGGTGGCGGGCAGGGTGAGGCCGAGGCTGCGCTCCAGGCGATTACGCAGCTCGAGCGCCATCAGCGAATCCATGCCCAGCGTGCGCAGCGGCTTGCTCAAGGTCACCACTGCGGGTTTGAGTTTGAGCACTTGCGCGACTTGTTCCTGCAGATGCGACTCCAGCAGCGTGCGGCGCTTGCGCCCGGGTTCGAGATTGCGCAGTTGTTCTTTGAGATTCGCCGGCTTCACGCTTGCGGCTGCGGGCGCCGGCTCCGCCGGCTGCGCGTGCACGAAATCCGCCAGCAACGAAGCCTGAGCAGCGGCCGGATGAAACTGCCGCCACTGCGCGAAATCAAACGGCATCACCGCGGCCTGCGCCGGGTTGGCGGCGAGCAGGGCCGCCAGCGCCGCGAGACCCTGCGCCGGCGCGAGGCTGCCAAGCCCGCGGCTTTCCAAACGCTCGCCGCGATTCGTTTGCGCCGCCGCCAGGCCGACTTGCGACCACGGCCCCCAGTTGATGCTGATTGCCGGCAGGCCGAGGCTGCGGCGATAATGCGCCAGACTATCCATGAACGCGTTGGCAGCCGCGTAGTTGGCCTGCCCGGTGGTGCCCAACAGCGCCGCCACCGAGGAGAACAGCACGAAATGATCGAGCTTCTCCTCGAGTGTGAGCCGATGCAGATGCCACGCGCCCTGCACCTTGGGCCGCAACGCTTCCGCAAAGCGCGCGGCCGTCATTTGCGCCAGCGTGCTGTCTGCCAGCAGACCTGCCGCGTGAAACACCCCTTTGAGCGGCGGCAGCGTTTGCCGAATCTGCGCGAACACGCGCTCGACTTCATCAGCCTGACTCACATCAGCCTGCGCCACGTGCACGCGCGCACCGTTCGCCTCCAGCGTGGCAAGTGCGGCTTGCGCTGTGGCCGTGGGGGCTTTTCTTCCCAACAACATCAACGAACGGGCGCCCTGCTCGACCAGCCATTGCGCCAGCGTCAGGCCGAGGCCGCCCAAGCCGCCGGTGATGAGATACGTGGCCTGCTCATCCAACCAGCGCGGCTTTGCGGCTTCCGGCGCGATTGGCACGTTTTGCTCTTCGCAGGACAGAACAATCTTGCCGATGTGCCGGCCCTGCGCCAGCGTGCGAAACGCTTCCGTTGCTGCGGTAATCGAAAACACCTGCACCGGCAGCGGCTGCAGACGGCGGGCTTCGAACATTTGCCCCAACTCAGCCAGCAGCGCTGCGATCAGCTTGGGCCGGTCGCTGATCACCGCCGCGAGATCGATGGCAAAGTAGGCGAGATTGTTCTTGAACGGTTCGAGTCCGAGGCGGCTGTTTTGATAGATGTCACGCTTGCCGATTTCCAGAAAACGGCCGTAGGCGCGCAACAAATTCAAGCTCTGGGGAATGGCTTCGCCGGCCAGCGAGTTCAGCACCAGATCCACGCCGGCACCGCCCTCTCCCTCCGGCGCCGCCGTGGTGACCTGCCTGATCTCATCGGCGAAATCCAGCGTGCGTGAGTCGAACACGTGGGCAACGCCGCGGCTCTGCAGAAAGGCGCGTTTTTCGGCGGTGCCGGCCGTCGCAAAAACTTCACAGCCGGCGGCCTGCGCGAGTTGCAGGGCCGCCAAACCCACGCCGCCGGCCGCGGAATGAATCAACACGCGCTCGCCGGCGCTCATGCGGCCGAGATGATGCAAAGCATAATGAGCCGTCAGAAACACCGCGGGAATCGCCGCGGCTTCAGCAAAACTCAAATGCGCCGGTTTGGGCACTGCCAGCCTGGCCGGCACCGTCACAAACGAAGCCAGCAACGAAGTGTGAATGAATGACGGTGTGATCGCCATCACTTCGTCACCGATCGCGAAGTTGGCAACGCCTTCACCCACCGCACAGACGATGCCCGCGCATTCGCCGCCCAGCGCAACCGGCGCGTCCGGATCCAGTCCGGGATAGACTCCCAGCGCTTTCATCACGTCGAGGAAATTGAGGCCCGCCGCCCGCACTTGAATTTCAATCTCATCGGGGCCGGGCGCACGGCGGGGCGCAGCTCGCAGCAGCAGATGATCCAAAATGCCGGGCCGGGAGATTTCGACGCGAAAACCCTGACCGGGTTGTGCCGGCGCCTTCTCGATTTCTGGAACAGAGTCACTGGTTGAATCCGGCCCGGTTGCCAAATCCAATTTCACCAGACGCACGGCGTAACGCTTGCCGTTGCGGAATGCGACTTGATCTTCGGCAGCGCCGGCGAGTAGTTCCTGCAACAGCGGGGTGAGATCGAAAGCGGTTTGCGCCGCACCGGCGGCAGCTCGCACCGCTGCGAGATCGAGGCGCGTGCATTTGAATTCCGGATGTTCGTTGGCGATCACCGCACCGAGTCCCCATAATGGCGATTGCGCAATGGCCGATGGCGGTGCCGCTTCTGCGACCGCTTGCGCGCCGGCAGTGACCAGCCACAGCCGTGGATTTTGCCTCAACTCCGCCTCGCCGAGCGCCTGCACCAGATACATCACACTCAGGCATCCCGTTTCCTGCGCCGCGTTGAGCGCTGCCATCGGCTCGGGCGATTCCGCCGCATCCAGGCTCCACAGATGCACGATGCCATGCCAGTCCGCCGCAGCTTCGCTGAGCAGACGCTGGTAATCTGCACGCGCGGCCGGATCGATCTCGAAGTGATCCGGCTTCCTCCGGCGGAATGCCGGCCCGGCAGTAACCAGGGTGACCGCGGCGCCGCGTTCATGCAGCAACGACGCCAGGCGCCGGCCCGCGCCGGATTGATCCGCAAAGAGCAGCCACTGCAAACCCGCCGCGTTGCCATTGGTGGCAGGCGCCGCGGCCAGCGGGAGTTCGCGCCAAACCAAGCGGTGAAACCAGTCGCTGCGCACGGTCTGGGTTTCATTCTGCAAACCCTGCAGCCGCAAGCCGCGCGCTTCGAGCAACACCTTGCCGGATTCATCGAGCAGGAACACGTCGCCGGCGATTTCATCGGCCTTGCCGTTGGTGGCGCGAATCGCATGCGCCCACAGAGGCTGAGCCGTCTCCGGCGCTTGCCGCCAGCGCAGACTCGCGAGTTGCACCGGCAAGTAGGTTTTGGCGTCGTCAGCAGCGGCTGCCAACAGCGTTTGGAAGCAGGCATCCAACAGCGCCGGATGAATGCGATACGCCGCCGTCTCCGCGGATAAGTCAGAAGGCAATTCCAACCGGCTCAGAACTTCACCCGCTGCCTGCCACAACTCGCGGAGGCCTTGAAAGCGAGGGCCGTAGTGCAAACCGCGCCGGGCCTGCGCCGCAAAATGCGAGGCGGCAGTCACACTACCGTTCAGGCGGTCGCGCCGGGCGGCGGGCGGATCTTGCACCCCAGCCGAAATTTCCGGACGCAGACTCAGCGTGGCGGTGGCATGCACTTTCCACACGGCTTTTTCATGATCAGCCCGGCTCAACACTTGAAACGAGGCCAATCCCGGCATGGTGGGAGAGAGAATGGCCTGCAAACGCAGCGGCGGCTCGTTGGGCACAAACAGTGCTTCGTGAAAGACGATTTTTTCGATCACTGCCGGACTTTCGCCGAAGGCTGCGCGCGCCGCCGCGAGCGCCATTTCAACATAAGCCGCGGCCGGCAGCACCGCCATGCCGTGCACGCGATGGTCGGCAAGATAAGGCAGAAGCTGCGTGCTGATCTCATTCTCCCAAAAGCTGGTGCCGTCCTGGGCCGATTGAAATCTGCCGCCCAGCAGCGGATGCGTGCCCGAGCCCGCAGCCAGGGCCACACGACGGCCGTTCGCTGACGGCCGCTCGTCGATCCAGTGCCGTTCGCGCTGCCAGGGATAGTTCGGCAAGCGCACGGCCCGGCAGCCCTGCGGTAGCAACCGGCGCCAGTCCAGAGGATGGCCGAGAACATAAAGCCCGCCGAGCGCTTCCAGCATCACGAGCTGCTCATCTTCGTCGCGGCGCATGGAGGGCAGGGTGGTGGCGCTCAACTCGAGTTGCTGCAACTCTTGTTGAATGGCGGGCAGCAGCAACGGATGCGCGCTGATCTCAATAAAAATGTCGTGGCCGCTCTCGCGCAGGCGGCGCACCGCGGTGGAAAACAGCACCGGCTGGCGCAGATTATTGACCCAGTATTTTTCGTCGAGGCGCTCGCCGGGGATGAAGTCGCCGGTGACCGTCGAGCAGATGGTCACGCCGGCGGGCTGTGGCTGCAAACCTTGAATGGCCGCGAGCAGATCTTCGCGCAAGGGATCCATCTGCGGGCTGTGGGAAGCCACGTCCACTTTGATGCGGCGGCAGAAGACTTCCCGCTTCTCCAATTGCGCAATCACTGCGTCGAGCGCGGCCGGATCGCCGGAGAGCACGGTCGAGCGCGAGCTGTTGCTGACCGCAATCGAGAGCTTGTCTTCATAACCTTGAATCGCTTTGCCGGCCTCGGCAATGGTCAATTCGACCACGGCCATCGCGCCTTTGCCGCTGGTGCGGCGCAACAGTTGGCTGCGGCGGCAAATGATGCGGCTGGCCTCCTCCAGGCTCAAAGCGCCGGCGACATGCGTGGCCGCCACTTCTCCCATGCTGTGGCCGACCACCGCCTCCGGCGTGATGCCCCACGCGCGCCACAACGCCGCGAGTGAAACCTGAATCGAAAACAAAGTGGGTTGAATCACGTCGATTTGGTTGAGCCGATAGCGGCTGTCGCTTTCTGCCAACGCGAGCTGTTCGAGCAGCGACCAATCGACGTATTGGCGCAAGGCCGTTTCACACTGCTGCATACTCGCGCGGAACGACGGCTCCCGCACCAACAAGCCGCGCGCCATGCCCAGCCATTGCGAACCCTGGCCGGGAAAGACGAAGACGATCTTGCGCTTTTCTTCCGATTCTTTGCTGCCGCTCACCAGTCCCGGCCGTTTTTCCCCCTGCAGAAAGCCTTCGAGCTTGTCAACCATTTCAGCCGTGCTGCTCGCAGCCACGGCCAGGCGTTGCTCATGAGGCACGCGGCGCAAGCCGGCGGTGCTGCAAATCTCCGGCAGCGGGTCAGCCGTGGCGGCAAGATGCTCTTTGTAGGCGCGCGCCAAATCGACAAGTGCTTCCGGTGTCTTCGCCGAAAGCGGAAGCAGATAATTGCTGCCGGTTGCCGTAGCACCGTTGCCGGCGGCCGCAGCAGACGCGGCCACTGATTTCTCCGGCGTCTCAGTCACCTGGCCCTGCCATTCCTGCAGGACGACGTGCGCATTCGTGCCTGAAATGCCAAAAGCGCTGACGCCGCCGCAGAGCGGGCCTGCGACTGTGGACAAATCCTGCGCGGTGGCTGGAATGGCAACGTTCAACCGGCTCCAGGGAATGTTGGGATTGGGCTTCTCGAAATGGAGTGACCGGGGAATCAGGCGATGCTGCAGGCTGAGCGCAACTTTGATCAAGCCTGCCACTCCCGCTGCGCCTTCGGTGTGGCCGATGTTGGTCTTGACCGATCCCACGAAAATCGGACGGCCGGCGGGACGATCCGCGCCCAACACATTGCCGATGGCTTCCAACTCCACGGGATCACCGGCGCGCGTGCCGGTGCCGTGCGCTTCGAGGTAATGCACGCTGCCGGGAGCAATGCCGGCGCGGCGATAAGCCTGGCGCAGCATGTCCTCCTGGCCGGCCACGCCCGGCGTGCCGAGTGAGCCGCTGCTGCGGCCATCGTTGTTCACCACGCTGCCCAGAATCAGCGCGGTGATGGGGTCATTGTCCGCCAGCGCCTGCGACAAGCGCTTGAGCACGATGATGCCCGCGCCTTCACTGCGCACGTAGCCGTCAGCGCGTTCGTCGCCGAATTTACAGCGGCCGTCAGGCGCGAGCATTTGCGACTGCGAATAGGCAATGCTAATGTGCGGCCGCAGAATCGCATTGGCGCCGCCGGCGAGCGCCACCTGGCATTCGCCGCTGCGCAGACTCTGACAAGCGAGATGCACTGCCACCAGCGAGGACGAGCAGGCGGTATCCAGCGTCACGCTCGGGCCGCGCAGACCGAGCATGTAAGACAGCCGGCCGGAGGCGGTGTAACGGCCGCTGCCGGTGGTCATGTAGAAATCGATCTTGTCGGGATCCGCGAACAGGCGATCCTCGAAATCATTGATCCACATGCCGATGAACACGCCGGCGGGGCTGTCGGCCAAACGCTCGGGTGTTTGCCCGGCGTTTTCCAGAGCTTCCCACGAGGCTTCCAGCAGCAAGCGTTGCTGCGGATCGAGGCGCTCGGCTTCGCGCGGCGAGATGCCGAAGAAAGTGGCGTCGAACTTGTCCACGTCCGGCAGAAAGCCGCCCCACTTGCTGATGACTTTGCCGGGCGTGGCGGGCCGGGTATCGTAGAATCGCGCAATGTCGAAGCGATCGGGCGGGATCTCGGTAATGGCATCGCTGCCGTCGCGGATGAGCTGCCAGAATTTTTCCGGCGAATGAGCGCCGCCGGGAAAACGGCAACCGATGCCGATGATGGCGATCGGTTCATTCGAAAACGCGGAAGTCGCCGTCGGTTCCTCGGCGACAAACTCGACGCACGACGGCATGTCATCGCGGGGTTCAGTCATGATCATCCTCGCTGCAAATTCCCTCGATTCCTGGCGGTAAAAACAGGCGCGCGTGGCGGCGCACGTGCAACCTCACTGGAGAATTCCTCAGGCGGGTGTGGTGGTTTCCATCAGCCGGCGCAAGCTGAGCGGCCTCATGTCCTGCCACACCTGCTGAATGTATTCCAGACACTCGGCCTTGGTGCCGGTGGGACCGGCGTCGCGCCAGCCCAGGGCATTCTCGCGGTCCGCCGGCCAAATGGAATACTGTTCTTCGTGATTGATGACGACTTTGAAAAGCATCTCAACTTCAGGCGGATTGGCGTTCATCTTGTTCTCCAACGTTCAGTGGATCGAACGGCACGTTGACGGCCGGGTGCGAATTGCAGTCGGGCGCGTGCGCGACGGCAGGCGATTTTGCCGGTCGCGAAATTCGACGCGCGCCGGTTCGGACCGCTGTCGAATGGTGCGGGCTTAATCGGATTCGTGTTCCTCTTCGGTCTTGGCTTTGGTGCGGCGCAAGGCCAGATTCAAATTCTCGATCAATTCCGAGGCCACCACCAGCACCTGCTTGGGCTCAAAGCCGGCCTTGCGCAAATCGCGATAGAAGGAGCGCGCCACGATTACCGCCACTTTTTCGGGACTTTTGACCGCCGCCAGGATATGGGAACCCAGCGGCTCCTGACTGGCGGAATCATCAGCGTTCCGGCTCAAGGCGAGCATGGTATAATGGGAAGCCAGCATGTGCCGCGTTTTCTGCGCTTCCAGCGCCCGGCCAATTTGGGCGCCCAATGCCAGAAACGCTTCGCGCTGGCGAACAGCCTCCAGCCCGCTGAGCCTGGCCTCCGGCCAGCCGTAGAAATGGCCGATGACCTGGCCGTTGACTTTTAGCTCGCCCGACCATTCGAGGTTATCATCACCAGCCTCCTCAGCCCTGCTTTGCATGCGTACGCCGGGATTCAGGTTTTCCAGAATGCCGTCGGCCAAAGTGCGCACCGGGTAGCCGCCATTGCGGCTGAAGCTGCCGCGCGTCTCGAGCGTGACACTGTCTTCGGCGAACAAGGCGATGCGGCAATGATCGAGCGGCAGCAGTTCGACTGCAATTTGCGCGGCCTGCTGCAGCAACGCCTCGACGGTTTCGTGATGTGTGAACAGGCGATTCAACAGGGTGAGCGCCTTTGTAAGCGAAACGTTCTCGGCCGCCGTTGCCGGCGGTTTCCCCACGACCATGGCTAGTTCTCCTCAAGGGACAGCGGTGAGCTGCTTTGGGGGTGCTTTTGCAATAGACTCATATTGTGAAGCTCGAACTTGTCTTATCGCACGGCCGAACTCATCCGGTCTGGTTTGTGGAAGAATTGGCAAGCGAACCTGCCAATCTTCTGGATTCACAGATTGATGTTGCCGTTCTGATAGGCCAACCAGGATTTGCCTTTGGGCGTTAGTTCCCAGACACCTCTTGGCGAGCCAGACGCCAGCAATCCATCCTTGACCATCTCATAGCGCGCCCAATGCGCTGCGTTTTCCCACCTAAGCATGCCCGAACTCGGAAGGGTGGCCAGATCGTACTCATTCAAAGCAGATTTCATTGACTCTCTTACTTCTCTTAAGACATCAACTGAGGCTGCGGCTCCCCCGAGCTTGGTTAGAGCCCGAAGTATGGGAATGCGAAGCTCATCTTCTCGAGTTCGAAGGCCTTGACTGAGCTTTTGAGTCCGTTTGCTCTGTCTTTCGCTTTTCGAAAACTGGGTTCTTTCCGAAATGAAACTGGAATTCCACTCTTTTTGAAGAGCGTAGACTTTGTCACGAAACTCAGTCATTCGATGTCCGGCTTGACGAAGAGTCTGTACCAAATCGTAGTCACTCGATTCGAAAGCCTTAGCCCCATCGTGATTGAGATTCTCTATCGCGCTCTCAATTTCCTCAAGAACGATTTCGAAAGCCGTATCGACATCTGCCGCATAATCTGAGAGGTGACAGATGATTGCGGGTTTTTGACGATTATTGTAAGTGGGCCCGCCAGGGTGCCTGCAACTTAACAACTCAGTGAATATTTGTGAATCATGCGCGTCAAGTCGGTTTGTCTCAACGAGCCTTGAGAGCATCTCGCCTGAGTGATACCACGCGACAAATGTTTCCATATTTCCAGCAAACTGCCTGGTACATTTATCCTGGATTGTCTGATAGTCCTTCACTGTAGGAAAACGATTCTTCGCTTTCCTGATAGCATCGGTAGGATCGTAGCCGTGCTTCATGAAATAAAGCACCGCATAGATTTGCCTGAGTCTCTCAGGACTGCTACTGTGAAATGGAATCTCCTGGAAACTGGTATAGATCATATCACATCACTGTCCCCAATTTGCGTTTGGCAGATTGTAGAAATCCGCTTATAGCAGGGCTTCAAGCGGGTAACTTGCCTATCTAGCCTTCACTTTTCCAGATAGATTTTCAGTTCTTGTGCAATCGCGGCGAGCAGCGCGGCACGGTTTACTTCATCCTGCCAATAGAAATGGCCGCCCTCGAACAGGCGCAAGGTGCAGGTGCTGCGCGTGTGTTCGCGCCAGCCGGCGAGATGCTCCTGCGCCACGCGCTGGTCGGCGCGGCCGCCAAACACGGAAATCGGACATGCCAGCGGCTCCGCCGGCGCGTACACGTAGCTTTCGAACACGGCAAAATCCGCGCGCATCACCGGCAGCATGAGTTGCATCAACTCGGGACTCTCGCGCACAGCTTTGGGAATGCCGTTGTAACGATTACCCACCTCCGCGACAAATGCGGATTCCGGCAGATGGTGAATGGGCGGATCGTTTTCCGGCGCATGCGGCGCGCGCCGCGATGAAACAAACAGATGCAGCGGCTCGCAACCGCGCCGGCGCAGCAGCCGCACGACTTCGAACGCAAGCAAGCCGCCGAGACTGTGGCCAAAAACGGCAAAGGGTTTATCCAAAAAAGGAAGCAGACCTTCGGCGGCAGCCTGAGCCAACGGCCCCAGTTGCTGAAAGGGCCGTTCCCGCAGGCGCGCGCCCCGCCCCGGCAGTTCCACCGCGCAAAGCTCCACGCTCGCCGGCAGGTGATTCAGCCAGGGCCGGTAGACCGCGGCGCTGCCGCCGGCATAAGGAAAACAAAACAACCGCAGCCGCGCCTGCGGCCGGAGAGTGAAAGTGTTGATCCAGGAATTGGCTGTCGTCGTCATCGCTCAGGCGGTGTTGTCCACTGCACACCCAATCACACGAGCACTGAAAATGAGGCTGGTGTGATCAATTCACTTCTTCAAGTGCACTGTCACCCTAATTCTTTGTAGTCTCGACCCCTTGTGGGTCGCTGTCGAAGCCACTGAATTCGCGGTTGCAACAATGCCCCACAAGGGGGCAGGACTACGAAACTACGGTAGCAGAGCACCAGTCTGTTGCACGTTCAATGTCTGCAAACAGTACCCTCACGCAAAAGCGCAGAATCGCAAAGTTGGCGCAAGCAGGCAACTTGACGTATTCTTCGCGTCTGGGCGTGAGGTTTTGTCATTTTGGTTGCGGTTCATCCGTGCGGTGTATTCACACGAGTGAATCAGGCAGGGTGAAAGTCGATCAGGTTGCTCGGGGACGCTCACAAATTTCCGCAGCGCGTCGTTGCTCAGCCCTAACCGTCGCAAGATATACTTCTATAAAAACAACCTGCCCCAACTGCGGGAATTGTGGGCGCGCTTTCAACCTGGGCTAGCGGTTGAGGTGTGCCTCGGGAGGGTGAATAGAAAAACGATGGGGAATGCCGGTTGGCTGCCATTGCCAGCAGGAGAGTTGGTGATCGCGGCCTTCGGCAGCCAGCGCCGCGACGTAGCCCGCGCCGGCGGTGAGGCTATGCAGTGACCAGCGTGCGGCTTCTGCAGGATCCGGGCGGGTGGCGAGCAGGGCAGCAGGCTGATCGGGCGCCAATGAAACATCGAAATGCTCAAGCGGATGGGAAAGGCCTTCTCCGATCGCCTTGATGTAAGCCTCCTTGCGTGTCCAGCAGGTGAAGAATGCGAGTGGCTGTTGCGCTGCGGGCAGGCGAAACAGCGTCGCTGATTCGTTGGCGGAAAAGAAGCGCCGGGCGATTTGTTCGAAGTCATTTACCGGCCGGAGGAATTCGACATCGATGCCGAGCCGGCGGGTCAGAGTGAGAGCGAGCAGCGCCACGCCGTTGGAATGAGAGAGATTGAATTGCAGATTGCTCTGATGCAGTCGTGCAAGGCCAGGCTTGCCGAATTCGCTGTACTCGAATCGAATGTCGCCGGCGGCCACGTGCAAGTAGCGGCTGATAATGTCGCGCAGCGCCGCCCGCGCCACCACGAAGCGTTCGCGGTCTTTTGCAAAAACGAAACGGTCGGCGCGCTCGCGCTCATCAGCGGAAAGCGCATCCTGCAGGCTGTCGCGCAGCGAGCTGGGCTGATCGAGCGAAATGCGCCAGACGTGGAGAGCGTGCGGGTGCAATGCCGGCGTATGAGAAGCTGACTGCGGAGGATGGGCTGGGTTCATCTCAATCATTTGGGGATGAACGATGCCGTCGTATCGATTCATACACGAATTATTACCATCAAGTCACAACGAATGGAGAATTCAATTGCTGGAAGTGTGGAGAGGAGCGGCGAAAAAAACCAGTTCAATGCCCGTCACTTGCCTGTGACACAAGATCAGCATACAGGTTGTCACAATGAGCCGAGAAGATTTTGCCTGCTCATGAAAGAACAGAATTGTGTAGGAATGCCCGAAGCATTATCATTGAAAAATTTTACAGAGAAATCATCACCGAAGATTTACGCAGTGACTCCATTGAACTTGTATTTTTAGGCGCATTCGTGTTTCAAGTTCGTTCGACTCGAATCATGAAGGCTGCGCCGGTCGAGGTATCGAATGAAGCCATTGCCATGCTACTGAGCCCGGCCACCAATTCGATACCACATAACCGTAAACAGCCGCCCTTTGACGCCACGCTGTCGCTTCCTACCTTCCCATTCTGCAGTTCTGTGCGAAGGATGCGGAAAGAGCCACACCGTGGTTTTTTCATTATTCCATCTCCGCTGTGCCGTGTATGGGGAGCCAGCCAAAGGATGAAAACGCAATGACCTCAACTGACACAATCACGGAGATCGGAGAGCCGCCATCTTTAGCCGGTGTCTCTGTTTCTCGCAATCACCAAGGTTTTGCCAAGGAAGGCTTCTTAGCAAAGGAATGCCCTCCAGCAGGTCGGAAAGGGCTCTAAGATGCCAGGTGCAGCAGGATCAAAGTACGGAATCCTCAACGATGGCATCCCGTTGAGGAAAGGCAAGGACGCCGGCAGCGAGAGCAGGGATGAACTTCAGTCGGAACTCAAAGACCTTCGGCCGTTGATCAAGAGCCGCGCAAAACGCAAAGCAACCAGTCAACCCACGGCCTCGTGAGCGCGCATGTCCGTCTCGACCTTTGAAGCCTGGGAGGCGCTGCTGGCGCCGGATTCCGCGCTGGTGTCAGCGCAGGGCGTGGGGCCGCTGCACCGCTTGTTGGTGGAAAACGCCAAGTTGACGTGGTTCGATATTGATCTTCACAAAGCGTGCAATCTCACTTGCAATCATTGCTTCTACCACGACAACTATCCCAAGAGCAGCCGGCCGGCGCTGTCCGCCGAATTGCTGGAGGAGGCCATCCGCCAGGCCCTGCGCATGCAGGTCAGCGTCTTGACTTTCAGCGGCATGGAACCGACGCTGTCGAAGAACTTCAGCTTGGCGATTACTGCCGCGAGTGCCAGTCGCGCCAGCTTCGCGCCCCAGGCCAAGATCGGGTTGATCACCAACGGCCTCACGCTGCCGTTGCATCTCGATCGGCTCGCACAAACGCCGGTTGACTTCATCGACATTTCGATCGACGGCTGGGAATCCCATAACCTCATTCGTTCCGGCACGCGCGACCGCGTCGTGGCCAATTTCAAGCTCGCCCAAGAGCGGCTGCCCGCCACCCGCGTCGGCAGCTCGACCGTGCTGCGCAACGACAACATTTTTGATGTGCTCGAGATGATCAAGCATCTCTCGGCATTCTCGAGTTATTTCTACTTCGAGCCGGTCATCGCTGCGGTTGACAAGCACGTGCCCTCGCTGGCGGCGAGCAATCTTCTGGCCTTCGTCACCCGGCTGCGCCTGCTGGCGGAAAATCTCGCTGACCGGCAGATGCGCTTTTCGATCCTGCTCAACGGCGATCAGACCCTGCCTCTGTTCTATGCCGGCATTCTGGAGCCGGAGCAAATCGAAGAAGACGAACTGCATTCGCTCTACATTCGCCAGCGCTTCGGCAAAGCCGAAATCGATTTCATTCTGCGCATGGTGCCGGAGTACTTTTGGCGCAGCGCGCGCTTGAGCTACGACGGCTACTGGCTCGGCACGTGCGATCTGTTGCAGGCGCCCGACTATCGCGAGCTGGCGAGCGGCAGCTTCGCCGAAACGCCCGACCTGCCGCAGCTCATGCAACGCTCGCTCAGCCGGGATTCGCTGTTCCATCAAATGATCGCGGAACTGCACCGGCAGCCCTGCGGCCACACCCTCCGTGAGCAGCAATACTGCCTGGGTTGCTTCAGCAGGCGCATTGTCGACATGGTGCACCGGCGCTACGGCAGCCAATGGGCGACGGTGCCGCATGCTGCCTGAGCTGGCCGCGGCCATTGCCGGAAGGACGATCGCCGCATACAAAACGGTGATCCTCTCGCCTCGTTCTAGCGGCCTGCGGCAAACAGCTCCCGGTTTTGTCAT
Organism: bacterium; assembly: GCA_023150945.1. Lineage (NCBI taxonomy): Bacteria > bacterium. The sequence goes on from JAKLJX010000006.1 coordinate 33,465, forward strand.
TCAGACGAAGCTTGTGAGCAATACGAGATGCACCAGCAACTTCACAAGATCCCCACTGGATGACACCAGGGGATAAGACGAGTTTTACAGGATAACGACGTCCCATTGGCCGGTGCCACTGCTCTGCCCCTCTCCCCGCCGCGCCGGCCGGTTTTCGATTCTCCATGATGATGCCCGATTCCCCCATCACCGAAGCCCAGTACCTCCGCGAGTTCTATGACGCCTTTGCGCCGTTCTACAACGATTTCTATGATCTGATCGACTATCCGGCGTGGGCCGGTTTGATTCAGCGCGCGCTCGATGAGCTGCTGCCGCCGCCGCGCCGCATTTTGGAGGCGGGCTGCGGCACCGGCGCCATGCTGGCGGAAATCGCCACGGTGCCGCGGCAAACCTGTGTGGGCGTTGACTTGAGCCGGCCGATGCTTGACATTTGCGCAAAAAAATCCTTTGTTAATCCGCGGCCGGGGCTGGCGCAAGGCAATCTTCTGGCTCTCGGTTTTCAAGAGGAAAGCTTTGACGCGGTACTCGGTGTCTTCAGCCTGCTCAATCTCTATGGCGCCGCCGGCCGCCGCCGCCTGCTCGCTGAAATCCGGCGGGTGCTCAGGCCCAACGGCGTTTTTCTGGCAGATTTTGCCACGGTGCAGCGCTATCTCGAGTTGCGCGAGGCCGCCGGCCACGGGCAAGAAACCTCGCATTGCGAGGCGGCGTTCAAGCTGCACCAATCCTTTCCGGCGGCGCAAGAGGCCAGTTCCCGCACGCCGGCAGGATCGCCCGCAACCGATGAATTCGTGATCGACCGGACATTGAGCGCCGGCAGCCGAAGCGCCCGCCATCGCATGTATTTCTTCACCGCCGCAGCGCTGGCGGCCGAACTGGCGCAAGCCGGCTTGGAAGCGATAAAAACCGTTCCCCTCGTGCCCGACAGCTCCGCACCGGCAGCCAATCGTCTCATGCTGATTGGACGGAAGCCATGCAACGCTTCTACGCGGACATCATCGACGAATGCATCGAAAAGTTTCGCCTCGAAGAGGGCCTGAGCTTCAATTTTTCCCTGCTCGACTTCAGAGACGAAGTTTTTCACAACTACGGCCTCAAACCGCCGCTGCCGGAACACGAACTGCGCCAGCTTTTGAGCCACGCGCAGAGGTATGTCAATGAACAGCGCCAGCAAAATCCCGCCTTCACCAAGCTGAAGCGGTACCTGTGGGATGATTTGCGGAACGCTCCGGAAGAAGAAGTTCGCGCACTTTTTGAAATCGTCCTGGACAACAAGCCGGTCTGCTCCGTCCCACACCTGACTTCCAATCATCTCGCCCGCCTGGTGAGCTTTCTGCCGACCAAACATTATTGGGACATTTGCGGCCAGCTTTATCGCCGCGCCTGCGAAGATGAGAGCAGTTTTTCAAAAATCTATCTGAATCACTATCGCTACGACGAAGCCCATCGCCGGCCCGAGGAAGTGTTGTGCCGCGAGATCGACATTCCCAGCAATGCCATTGATTTTTACCGCCTGCGGGACAGGTTCGCCGTGCTGCATCAAAAGCCGTTCAAGCGCAATGATGAATACTTCGATTTGCAGCCCGGAGACCGCGATCTCTACGAACTCTATGGCCAGCTTTATGATTTGCTGAACTGGGGCACTTCGAATCCCGCGCCCGTCATCAGTTACCTCAACGCCCGCACTCAAGTTTTCGAATTCTACAACTGCGTCTTTCCCATCGTATTCCACGGCATCTACTACGGCATCGCCTATTTCGCTTTGCCTGCCGACTACTTCCATCGCACCCGCAACGTTGCTGAGAAGCTCAGCCGCGTATTGACCAAGGGCTGGACTTACGTCAATCACTACTTTCCGGCGATGATTTTTGACGCCTACAACAGCCGTCTCATCAGCCGGTTCACGCGCGACCACGTCGAATCAGTGGCCGATCTGCTGCAGCTCATCAACAGCAAGCTGCCCTTCCACTATTGTTATGACTGCGATACCGGCACGATGTACGCCTTCAAGCTGGAGCCGGGAGAAATCAGCAAGCGTCTGGAAGAGCATCGCTGGCCGGCGGGACTCGCGCCGGCAGCTCCCGAATTCATCGGCCGTTTGACCGCTCTCGATTCCCGCCTGTGTCTCGACAAGCTGCATGCCGTGCCCAAAACTGTTCTCGCGCACCGCCTGCTCTTCATCTTCGATTGGTCTCAGTTGCCCGGCCGGGAGAAATGCCTGCCGATTCTCGAAAGCCATCTCGGCCAGGCAGTAATCGTACTGGAGACGCTGAATGAACAGGCGCAACACAAAGTCGATGAAGAACGCGCGCGCATGCTCGATATGTTGATGCATGACAGCAAGACGGTGCGGGAGGTGTTGATTGCGGACATGATGGAGGGCATGGAATCGGATCTGGCCGCGCAGCAGTTGATCGAGCAGAGCCACAAGGAACGAGTGATGCGCCACTATTTGCTGCGGCGCCGCGGCGACCGGCAGGAGCAGGAGCTCAGCCTGAACCGGAAACCCGTGGACCTCGCCGGTGTATTCACCGATGTCTTCTGTTCGACCTGGCGCGGCTGGCTCAAGAGCCGGCGCTTCCGCGCCAGCTTTCGCCGCAATCGCCATCCTGCGTTTGGGCTCGATGCCGATTCCCGCCGCACCGAGGTACATGGTTTTCTGCAGGCCCACCGGCAAGCCTGCCCAGACCGGCCCGCGGGCGCTTGTCTCAACATTTTGCGCGATAGCTTCAGCAATCTCGCCGGTGCGGCGCGCATCGACGTGCAGGCACCGCCGTTGCTGATGAGTGAAGAGGCCTTGCTCGACACGGAAGCGATTCTCTACAACCTGCTGTGCAACTTCTTCAACCACATCACGCCCTCGCCGCTCACCGGCTGCCAGGAATGCGTGATGCACGTTGCGGCAGAACCGCGGGAAAACGGCATCTATTTCAGCTATGACTTCCGCAACAGTGCCGACACCAAGGAGCTTTTTGTAGAGGATGTCCGGGCGCTGTTACGCTACGGCTACGAAATTCATGGTCTGCAGATTCTGCGATACCTTATCCATTTGACGGAAGGAGCGGGAACACCGGATTTCAAAATCCGGCTGGAAGACTACCTGTGGCACATCTATCTCGGGAGGGAACGCCGTGACTGCCGTGAAGAGTTGCTGGTCAATTCTCGTGCTTGAAGACAACGCCAACCTGCGCGAACTGCTGCGCGGGAACTTCGGCATGCTGTTGGGCAACGCCGTGCATGTGGATTTTGCCGCCAGCATCTGCCAGGCCATCGCCAAAGTCAAAGGCCAAATGCTGCGGGGCAATCCTTACGACCTCTTTTGGGTCGATCTTTATCTGGATTATTTTTCCTACGACGACGATCACGGCGAGATCATTGCGGCCAAATCCTTCTCTCAAATCATTGACACCGCCGCGTTCTTGGAGCAGCATGCCGTGACTGAGCTGCGCTGGCCGGCACTGATCGGCCTCTTGCAGGCGCCCATTACGCCGCCGCACAAGGAAAGTGAGCACTACAGCGACCGCGAAAAGCTCGCGGTGCTGCAGAGGTTCCTGCCCTATTGCCTGCCCGCGGCCCAGGCGAGCTTCAGCGCGCTGCTCGACTTGATGGCGCTCTATCTCACCGCAGCGCACGACGGCGCAACCAGCGCCAGCGAGGAAAACATCTACGTGCACAATGCCCTCACTTTCATCTTCCACAAGCTGCAGCAATGGGTGGGCAGCTCTGCCCAAAAGGAATTCGAAATGAATGGCAAAGGCATGGAAGAGTGGCAGGAGGCGGCGCGCGGCGAACTGGTACCGAGCCGCAATGCCAAGAGCGATCAAAGTTGGACTCTGTTTCACGCCTGGGCGGAGCAGTTCTACAGCCACGTCGCGCTGGGGGCCCGGGGCTATGAAGCCTACAGCCAGGCCAATCCGCTGCTGGCGGAGTTGAAACGCCTGGCGCCGGAGGGCTATCCGCTCTTTCTGGTCAACACCGCTTATCCCGGCCGCCGCGCCGAATTGCTGGAGGCTGCCGCCATCTGGCCGGCGGAAAACGTGATCGTCGGCCAGCATGATTTCAAGGGCAGCCAGCGTGACCGTCTCATGGTGGAATATCTCGCCCGCCTCTTCCGCCAATGCCGGCGGCCGTACTTCTTCCTCCGCAGCCGGCGGCGCGGGGCGAATACTTTTGCCATCAGTAGCGACATCAGCCCGGTCGCGGCCCGAATGCACAACATCCACGCCGCCGCAGAACTGCTCATCGATGAACGTGACGCCGGCTTCGCCTTCAGCCACCAGGCTTTTTTTCCGGAGCTGACCAGCGCCTTTGAAAAGGCAAGCAACGTCGAAGCGGAATTCCTGGCGGAACTGCGCCGCCAGACATTGGAGGACATGCAGGATTGCCTGCAAGAACGCCAGCCGCGCATGATGCAAAATCTGTGGCTCACGGTGCCACCGGGCTTCTTCAAGAGTGCCGTTTCGCACGAATCCTTCACGCTGGAACTGCAGGCGCCCGAAGGCACGCGCCAGCGCGTGACCTTGACCTTCGATGAAGGCCGGTGGATTCTCTTCGAACTAGCTTGCCGGCGCTGGTTTCCGAAATGTTTCTTCATGCACAGCAGTTGGACGGTGCGGCACAAGCACGACGGCCAGCAGGTCTATTTTCATTCCACGCCGGAACTGCTGGCGGCGGCCCTGGTGCATGCCACCTACGATCATCCTGAACTCTTTCCGCCGGCACACGATGCCGAACGCCTGGCCCGTACCCTGCAGCCTGCGCCCGCCTTTTATCGAGCGCAGACTCCCTATGCCGACGCGTTTGACTGGCCGGCGTTTTGGCAGGAGACTTTCGGCCAGTTGGATGCCCGGCACCAATGGCCGGCCCGCCTGGTGCCGGTTCTGCAAGCCCGTCGCATGCTGATTCTGGCGATACGCGTGCTCAAGGAATTGCACATCCGGCGTCTTGCCAACCACCTGCTCAGAGCCGCGCCGCTGACCGCGCTGGACTGGCCCGGCGTGATGACCAGCGCGGAATTTCTCCCGGCAGAAAAAACGCTGACCGAACACTTGCACCGCTTGGAAAAAGGCGAAGCGGCATACATGCAAGCGCAAGACTTGCTGCCCAAACTCAGAAACCTGCTTTCCGTTGTGCTATGCTTCTACTCGTTTCCCACGGTTGAGTTGGGGCAGTTTTATCGTTACTGGGAGAGTAAACAAATCCCCACATCCGGCACGCGGCCAACGGAGAAATTCTCCAGCGTCAACGGCAAGCTGGAGAATCTCAGATTCATGCACAGCGTGCCGTTGCCGGCGCAAGCGGAGGGCAAAAGCAGATTCCTCTTCGTGCCGGCGTTCCTCGGAGGCGACCAATCGCAAATCATGTGCGCCGCGCCGGCACTCGAAACGCCACTTCATGATGACGTGACTGCCGGGAGTTTCCTGGATTTTCTGGCCCTCATTCCCTCGCTTATGTTGTGACAACGAGCCCGCCTTGTGACCACGCGGTATTATTCTTTCCCCACCAAAAAGAACTCATGGCCGGCAATGGTCATTGAATAGTCAGAATCCCTGTCAGCGCGAAAACACCTGTTCTTCCTTTGTTGCAAAGCCGGACAAGGTGCACTTGTCCTGAGGTTGCGGTTGCGGGCCGCCGCGCCAGCCGCGAAAAACGGCCAAAGCTTTCAGGAATTGCCGGCAACACCATTGTCGCAATGGTCAGCAAAAGCGGTCCGGCAATTCTCCAGACTGCTTCGTCAATTCATACTCGTGTTGTGCATTCATATTCGCCAAGGAGGTGCAAAATGCGGGCATCGGACCTGGTGTTGCTGCTCTCACTTCTCGATGGAAGTGAGTCGCCCTCCCTTGACACCGTTGGCAGACGCAGTCCACTCAAGGGGATGTGGCGACTGGTAAAATTCTTTGTGTTCCTCTTCCTGCTCGTCTGGTTTCTCTTCAGCCAAGACTTCTTCACCGTGGAAGTCAAATCGGTTGAGAAAGCCCGCAGCAGCGCCGTGCAAACGGCGCACTGAGCCGCGCCGGCTCAGCATGGAAACCAATCGCCCAAGGAGAACAATATGTTCCTAGTCCCCTCACATCGCAACCATGAAGTGGTGCCGTTGTTGACCATCCATGCGGGACTGTACGATGGTTCCGAAATCACGGTGCAGGCGGAAAACAGGCTGCTGACATTCGCGACGGCCATGGGCAACACCAAGATTGCACTGCGCAATGTCGCCTACCTGAAAAACATCTCGCACGTCGTGACCCTGCGGCGGAATCTCTGGGCCAACAAGTTCGAAATCGAATTTCGCGACGGTTGCCGGTTGATCGGCACACCCAAGCATCCGCGTGCACTGCGTCTTTACGACAATGGGACACCGCATGCGCGCGGCAACCTGCAATTGTGGGAAATCGACTGGCTGCGCATTGAATCCAACGGCAATCTTCCTCCGTCAGCGTGATCGCAAACAACCTCCACCTCATGTATGGCTGCGATGCTCCCATGCCAGGCCGGCGTGGGAGTTCGCGGTTTAGTCCTTCCCGCCTTGCGGCAGTCCGGGCAGACGCTTCTGCAAATGCAGCACCTGATAGCGCTGCAACAGCGCGATCGTCTCTGCCAACGGCAGCGCCTCCAGCTTGCGTCCGCTTCTTCCCACAACAGTTGTCGCTTTGAACAGAGAATTGTAAACGGCCTCTTCGCCGGCTTCCACCACGGCGAGAAAAAGCGGGGTCATGGCCTCGTTCGCCAGCTCGTTCGCGATATGCAGGCGGGCCGCCGGTAGTTGATGCGGAATGCGATACGCCGTGGAAAATGCGATGACGTATTCGCCGCTGCCGTTGGCCATGAACCCGCCGGCGCGCGCCAATCCGAACAGTGCGCGCCTGGCGAGGCGCTCGAGGTTGCGCGGGGAGAGCGGCGCATCCGTTGCGACCACGATCATGCACGATCCGCCGTCCTGCGCTTTCGCCACCTGCTCGCTCAAATAGAACTTGCCCAGCTCCCGTCCCGCCGGCGCGCCGTTGATGGTGAGAATGCCGCCGAAGTTCGTTTGCACCAGCACCCCGACGGTGTATCCGCCCAACTCCTGCGGCAGCCGCCGCGAGGAAGTGCCAATCCCGCCCTTGAAGCCCAGGCATTGCGTGCCGGTGCCCGCGCCCACGCTGCCTTCTTCCACTTCACCGGTTTTGGCTGCGGCCAGCGCTTGCCACACGTGCTCTTCCTGCACGTGCATCCCGCGAATGTCATTCAACCAGCCGTCGTTGGTCTCACCCACCACCGCATTCACCGAGGCCACCTCTTCGTTGCCGGCTTGCTGCAGCGTGTACTTCACCAGCGCTTGCATGGCCACCGGCACGCTCAGCGTGTTGGTCAAGGCGATCGGGGTTTCCAGCGTGCCCAACTCCACGACCTGCGTGGAACCCGCCAGCTTGCCGAACGCATTACCGCAGTAAACCGCGGCCGGCACCTTCTCCTGAAAGAGGTTGCCGGCGTGCGGCAGGATCACGGTCACGCCGGTGCGAATCGAATCGCCGCGCCACAACGTACAATGTCCGACTTTGACACCGTTGACGTCGGTGATCGCATTCAACGGACCGGTGGGCAAAATGCCGACTTCGACGCCGGCCTGGCGGGTGCGCGGCCGGCCCGGGCCGGACTCCGCCGCTGCGGCCCATTCCCCAAGCATCGCCAGCAACACGGCCACCAACAGACTCTCTGCGCTCAAGTGCCACATGTTTCTTCTCCTTGCCGGTTAGAATTCCAACTTGCAGGTTGCCCGGCTTTTTCGCATCTTGCCGGGGAAAATGTGAGAGGGTGACGGCAAAATGACTTATCGCACTCGTCCGGCTTGGCGGCGGCAATGGGGCATCATGTTTTTAGCCCTCTTTTTCGTGGCCGGCATTCTCGCGGCGCTGTACGAGGCGTATGCCTCGCAGGACAGCCGCAATCTGGTCGCCTCGCTCTCCCTCTTTGCCGTGCCGCTTCTGCTGCTCGCTTTGATCATGATGTTCCGCCATTACGCCTGGCGCTTCACGGTCGAACGCGGCACCATCGAAAGCCGGCGCGGATACATCGCGCGCGAGATCAAATCGGTGCGCGTGGAAGACGTCCGCAACATCAACGTAACGCAAACGTTCATGCAGCGGTTGCTCGGCATCGGCAACGTCGAATTCAGCAGCTCGGGCACGGCGGGCATCGAGGTGATTTTCGAAGATGTGGCCGACCCTTTGAGCGTCAGAGAGAAAATCCAAAACATGATGTGATCACAACCTCGGCAAACCGCCTGATGACCGTATTCGAATCCTTCTGTCCCTTTTCGCTCCGTGCGACGGAACGGGCGTGCGCACTGCCGGAGCCGCGATGAGATATTTTCTCACCGGCGCGACCGGTTTCATCGGCGGCCGGCTGGCCACAGCTTTGGTCGCCAACGGCCATGAAGTCGTGGCGCTGGTGCGCAATGCCGGCCAAGCCGCGCCACTCGCAGAGGCGGGCATCACACTCGCAACCGGCGACATTACCGACAAAGCAAGCATGCGGCCGGCCATGGCCGGCGCCGACGGCGTCTTTCACCTCGCGGCATGGTACAAGATCGGCGCCAAAGATAGTACAATGGCGGAAAGAATCAACGTGACGGGCACGCGCCACGTGCTGGAATTGATGCGGGAGCTTGGCATTCCCAAGGGCGTGTACACCAGCACGCTCGCGGTTTTTTCCGACACGCACGGCCGGAAAGTGGAGGAGAATTATCGCTACGACGGGCCGCATTTGAGTGAGTATGATCGCACGAAATGGCTGGCGCACTACCAAGTCGCCGTGCCCCTGGCCGCCGCCGGACTGCCGTTGGTAATCGTGCAACCGGGCCTGGTCTACGGCCCGGGCGACACCAGTGCAATCGCCGTGACGTTCAAACAATACCTGCAGCGCCGGCTGCCGCTGCTGCCCGAGCGCACCGCCTTTTGTTGGGCGCATGTCGATGACGTGGTGCGCGGCCATCTCCTGGCGATGGAAAAAGGCCGGCCCGGCGAAAGCTACATCATCGCCGGGCCGCCATACACTTTGATCGAGGCATTTGAAATCGCGGAACGAATCACCGGCATCAAAGCGCCGCGGTTGCGCGGCAAGCCGGGGTTGCTGCGCTTCATGGCGACGCTCAGTGGCTTCTTCGGTACCTTCCTGCCGTTGCCGGTGACGTATGCGGCAGAGACTCTGCGCGTTTCCGCCGGAGTGACTTATCTTGGAGATAATGCGAAAGCGCGGCGCGAACTGGGTTACACCGTACGGCCGCTGGAGGAAGGGTTGCGCGAGACGCTGCTGCAATTGCGAAGTAACGTCCAGTCCTTTCAAGCTGGCGTCGCTGCGAAAACAGCACAGGCTCTTCCAACCGATGGAAACCACTCAACGGACTCATAGACTCCTTGCTTTACAGGTCAATTCGACATGCCCTTTCCCTTTCCAGCCCTCGGCGATTTTGCCCGCCACCTCGAATCCCTCGGTGAATTGCATCGCGTCAAAGTCGAAGTCGATCCCGAATTGGAGATCACTGAGATCGCGGTGCGCGCCCTGCGGGAACAGCGACCGGCGCTGCTGTTCGAAAAAGTCAAAGGCGCGCGCTTTCCGCTCGCCATCAATCTGCTCGCCAGCGAGCGCCGCCTCGAGCTGGCGCTCGGCAGGCATCCCGATCAACTGGGCGAAGAGCTGATCCATTTCGTCGAAGCCGCCATGCCACCCAGGCCCCGGCTGGTCGTCGATCACTGGCCGGTGGTGAAGCGCCTGCTCGCGGCACGGCCCAAACGCAGCCGCAACGCCCTCTCGCAACAAATCATCAGCGCGCCGCAACTCTCCCACCTGCCGATTCAAAAATGCTGGCCGGAAGACGGTGGCCGCTTCATCACGCTGGGCCAGGTCTTCACGCACGATCCGCGCGACGGCAAGCGCAACGTCGGCATGTACCGCATGCAAGTCTATGACGATCGCAGCACCGGCATGCACTGGCAAATTCAAAAGGGCGGCGGGTTTCATTACTATCAAGCGCAGAAGCTCGGGCGGGAATTTGAAATCGCGGTGGCGCTGGGCACAGATCCGGCGACGCTGCTGGCGACGATTGCAGCGCTGCCGGAGGGCATCGATGAGGTAATGTTCGCGGGCTTTTTGCGCGGCGCGCCCGTGCCCATGGCCCAGGGCAAGTCCATCGCCATGCCGGTGCCCGCCGAGGCGGAATTCATTCTCGAGGGCCGGGTGCCGCTCGACGAAAGCCGGCGCGAAGGTCCGTTCGGCGACCACTTCGGCCACTACTCACACGCCGCCGATTTTCCCGTGTTTCACCTCAACCAGATCACGCATCGCCGTGGCGCGATCTATCCCTGCACCGTGGTCGGCAAGCCGCCGATGGAAGACAAATTTCTCGGCGACGCCACGCAGCAAATTCTCAGGCCGCTTGCCCGCCTGATTCACAAGGAAATCAAAAGTCTGTGGGCCTACTATGAAGCCGGGTTTCACAATCTGCTCGTGGTTGCGGTGGAGCAGCGCTATCAGAAAGAAGCGATGAAGTCCGCGCTCGGCTTGATGGGCACGGATCAGCTTTCGCTCACCAAGTGCATCGTGCTGGTGTCCGATCATGTGAATGTGCGCGACTGGAAATCCGTGCTCGCCGCGATCAAGGCGAATTTCGATCCGCACTACGATTTCGTAATGATTCCCAAAGTGCCGCTCGACACGCTGGACTTCACTTCTTTCAAAATGAATCTCGGCAGCAAAATGATCTTGGATGCCACGGTGAAGGACGGGGCGAGGGGGAGACAGGGTGAGGGGGAGATCGGGAGCGAGGGAGAGAGGGAGAGGATGGAAAATGTTCTGGCGCGCTTGCCGCAGGAATTTCCCGGCGTGCAGGAAGCCTGCCTGCATGATGAAACGCTGCTCCTGGTGAAAACCGCGGGCGAGGGCCGGGAAATCATCGCGCGGCTGGTCAAGCTGCCGGAATTGCGCGCATTGAAAATAATTGCCGCGGTGAGCGCGGATGTTGATTTGCATTCCCGGGAAAGCTACATTTGGGGCGTTTTCACGCGCTTCGATGCCGAGCGCGATGTGATTTTCAGCGAGCAGTCGCTCCTCGGCATTAGCCCGATCTACCGGGGGGTGATGGGCATCGACGCCACCTGGAAGCCGGGCTATCCCGGGCCGCTGGTGATGACGGAGGAGATTCGCGCGCGTGTGGAAAAGAGATGGGAGGAGTATTGGCGATGACGATTGGTCGGTTTTACTGCAAACAGAAGAATACTGCATCCAGATAACGAAGGAAGAATCAATCATGGCATTCATGTCTGCAATCCAATTCCACGACCACAAACTCCTCCCCATTTGGGAAAAAATCCAGGCGGGCGAACGGCTCGATCTGCAAGACGGCGTGACCATGCTGCAAACTGAGGACCTGCTCAGCCTCGGCAAAATGGCGCACGCGGTGCAGCGGGAAAAAAGCGGCGACGCGGTTTACTTCGTCGTCAATCGCCAGGTCAATCCCACCAACATCTGCGTGCTGTCCTGCAAATTCTGTGACTTCGCGGTAAAAGCCAATGACGAGCGCGCCTACGCCATGACCATGACGCAAATCCTCGGCAAGCTCAATCACGAGCTGCAGGAGGTGCACATCGTCGGCGGCTTGCATCCGGAGTGGCCGTGGGAATTCTATCTCGACATGATGCGGCAAATCAAAGCCAACTTTCCCAAAATCGATATCAAAGCCTGGACCGCGGTGGAAATCGACTTCTTCTCCAAGAAATTCAAGCTGCCGATTCAAGAAGTCTTGCGCCAGCTCAAGGCAGCCGGGCTGAGCACCATGCCGGGCGGCGGCGCCGAGGTTTTTTCCGAGCGCGTGCGGCGGCGGCTGTTCAATCAGAAGATCGGAGAAAAGCGCTGGCGCGAAGTGCATCGCGCTGCGCACGAGCTGGGCATTCCCACCAACGCCACCATGCTCTACGGCCACATTGAAACGCTGGAGGAACGCGTGGAGCATTTGATCAAGCTGCGCGAGCAGCAGGAGGAATCGCGCGGCTTTCTGACCTTCATTCCGCTGGCCTATCAGCCCGGCGACAACGGCGTGGTCGACCGCTACACCTCCGCGGTGGATGATTTGAAAACCATCGCCGTCTCCCGGCTGATGCTCGACAACTTCCCGCACATCAAGGCCTACTGGATCATGCTCACCGCGGAGGTCGCGCCGGTGGCGTTGCATTTCGGCGCGGATGACATGGACGGCACGGTCGGTGAGGAGCGCATCGCGCATGCGGCGCACGCCACCAGCCCGGTGACGCTGGCGAAGGACCACATCATCGGCCTGATTCGCAGCGGCGGCAAGATTCCGGTTGAGCGCGACATTCTCTACAATCCGCTGGCGGTGCACGCGCCGCGCGCGCTCGGCAAGATTCCCTATCTCAATTGTGTGCCGTTCTACCGCGAGTTCGAGCCGGCGCGCGTCAATCAGGTGCCGATGTCACCGCAGCAAATGGGGCGGCTCGCCGAGCGCAATCAAATCGACGGCGGCCCGCTCTCGTTGATGGACTACTTCCGCGTCGAGCACAATTATGACCTGCTGGATTACGGCATTGCGGTGAAAGACCTGGCGCACAGCGTGCGGCTCTATTCCAATCACAAGTGGCATGAGCTGGCAGGCAAGCGCATCGGCGTCACCGCCGACACTTCGACCTCGATGGAACTCTTGCAGGTCATTTTGCAGCACAAATACGGTGTGCGCGCCCAGCTCGAGCGCATGCACGCCGTGTTTCAATCGCAAGAGGCCGGCCGCTTCGAGGCCGCGCTGGTGATTGGCGATGAGGCCCTGCGCCGCTTGCAGGCCGGCCTGGCGGGCTTTCAATACGTTTATGATCTCGGCCATGAGTGGCATGCGTGGACCGGCCTCCCGTTCGTCTTCGCGGTCTGGGCGATTCGTCGTGACATGAGCCGGCAAGATCGCGACCAACTGGTGGCGGAACTCGAGCGCGCCGCCAACAGCGCCGAGCAGCGCCAGCCCGAATGGGGCCGCATGCACGGCAAGCGCCTAGGCTTGACCAGCGCCGAAGTACAGGCCTATTTCGACGGCTTTGTCTACCGCCTGGGCGAGCGCGAACACGCCGCGATTCAGCGCTTCCGCGAGTTTGTTGAAAAGTGCCAGCCGGCAGCCTTGCCGTTGACCGCGGGAGCAGCCTGAGACCGGCGTCAAATCGTTGGTGGGTTGACATGAAGGATCAATTTGCCGGCTTCCTGACCGTGTTCGAGGCCCTCGACCGGCAGGAAGTCGAATACATTCTCATCGGCGGCGTGGCCGTCATTCTGCACGGCCTGGAGCGCTTGACCCGTGACATCGATATTTTCGTGAGACCTACTCTCGAAAATATCGCCAAGCTGCGTGCGGCTCTAAAGACGGTTTTCAACGATCCGGCAATCGATGAAATCTCACTGCCGGAGTTGCAGCGCTACGCGGTTATTCGCTTCGGTGCGCCCGGCCACTTTTATGTTGACCTCATGGCGCGACTGGGCGAAGCCGTGGTTTATGAAGATTTGCAGTATGAAGTCATGGAACAAGAAGGCATCAAGATCAGGGTGGCCTCGCCCGAAACCTTGTATCGGCTCAAACATGACACCCTGCGCGACAAGGACAAAGCCGATGCCCACTTTCTGCGCAAACTGATTGAGTCACGTTCCTCCGGTCAGCAACTTCTTTGATTCACTCGAACCTGCCATGCCGGTTTACAAATTCAAATCCCATGAAGACGCCGAAGCAGCTTTGTGGACTTTCTCTCCCGACGCCGCCTATTACAAAAGAGTGGCCGCGCTGTGGCGCTTTGCCAACCGATTGAATCCGATTTCCTATCCCGCGGGCCTCTTCAAATTTCGCAGTCTCGAGGAAGCCAACCGCCATCGTGAGGAAATCGAACTCGCACAGGCGCGGGCATTGCGCGCCCGCCGGCGGGCGGAAGAGAACAAGCAGCCGGATTGAATCTCAAGAGGAAACAAAATGACGATCGCCTCCACACAACACAAGATCATTCTCGGTGACGCCCGCGCGATGACGGAACTGGCGGATTCTTCCGTCCATCTCATCATCACCTCACCGCCCTACTGGCAGCTCAAAGACTATGGCCATGCCGGGCAGATCGGCTTCAACGACAGCTACGAAGAGTACATCAACCATCTTAATCTCGTCTGGCAGGAATGCTATCGCGTGTTGCATCCGGGCTGCCGGCTGTGCATCAACATCGGCGATCAGTTCGCGCGCGCGGCTTACTACGGCCGCTACAAGATCATTCCGATTCGCACCGAAATCATCAAATTTTGCGAATCCATCGGCTGCGATTACATGGGCGCGATCATCTGGCAGAAGGTGACCACCACCAACACCAGCGGCGGCGCGACCATCATGGGCTCCTTTCCCCACCCGCGCAACGGCATCGTCAAGCTCGATTACGAATTCATCCTGCTGTTCAAAAAGCTCGGCAAATCGCCCAAGCCGACGCCGGCGCAAAAGGAAAGCTCGACGATGACAACGGCGGAATGGAACGAGTATTTTCACGGCCACTGGAACTTTCCCGGCGAAAAACAGAATCAGCATCTCGCCGCATTTCCCGTGGAGCTGCCGCGGCGCTTGATTCGCATGTTCTCCTTCACCGGCGAGACCGTGCTCGATCCGTTTCTGGGCAGCGGTACTACCGCCGTGGCGGCGCAGGAGCTGGGGCGAAATTCGGTCGGGTATGAAATCAATCGCGAGTTTCTGCCCGTCATCAAGAGCCGTCTGGGTATCGAAGAAAACAGTCTGTTCGGCGCAGACAGCTCCTGCCAGGCGGAGATCATCGAACAGCCGCCTGCGGCGATAGATTTCGATGCCGCGATTGCAAGACAACCCTACGTTTTTCGCGACCAGGTGAAGTTCGACAAGAAAGTCGATCCGCGCCAGCAGCATTTCGGCTCAAAAATCAGCGGCCGGGAAAAAGACAAGACAAAGTACTACGCGGTGACGCGCGTCGAAGCCCCACACTTGCTCGAGCTGAGCGGGGGCCTCAAGATCCGTCTGCTCGGCATCAAGCCGGTTGCGGAGAGAGAAACCGCGGCGATCAGCTTCATGCAGGAGCTGGTTGATGGCCAGAAAGTATTCTTGAAGTTCGATCGACAGGAATGCGACGAGAACAACCGGCGTTGGGCATATCTCTATTTGAAGAACAAAACCTTCATCAACATGCACCTGCTCAAGCGGGGACTGGCTGAAGTCGACACCGCACAGGAATTTCGAGCCAAGCAGCGCATGTTGCAGGTGGCGGGCGCGCTCACGTGAAAACACTGCCGGAATTCCCGGCGTGCGTTACAGCGCAGTGCTGAATTTGGCTTCCTGGGGTTGGTTGTCCCCCACCAGCGGTTGTGCCGCGGCCTCACGCCTTCAACCTCGCCAGACAAACCAAAGACAATCCCACCGGAAAAGAACCGCGCCGCAGCCAAAACCGCTCGGCGGCGAAGATGGCCTGCAGCCAGCGATTCGTCGGAGGCAAGGTTTCGAAATCGGAGCGCGGCGGATGCGGCCGCGAGGGCCAAGTCTTTTGCAGCAGCCGCCAGCCGGCGATGGGGAGAAAGAGCAGGCTGTTATAGTAGGAAAGACGCAGCGGCTGAAGCCCGGTGGCTTGCAGCAGCCGCAGCAGGCGGGATTTGCTGTACCGCCGGCGATGGTGGTTGATCTCATCATGCTCGCTCCACAAACACATGAACGCGGGCACGGTGATCACGACCAGGCCGTGCGGCTTCAGCCAGCGCAGATAGTGCGCCAGCAGGGCGGCATCATCATCGACGTGTTCAATGACATCGAAGAAGGTCAGCACATCATAGCGGGCGTACTGCCAGGCTGGATCGCTGTCGAGAAAAACGCGGTTGCGGTCATGTTGCCGGCAAAAGGCAACGGCGTGCGGTGAAGCATCGACGCCGGTAACCGCACCGAATTCGCGCAGCATCGGCAGCATGGCGCCGGTGCCGCAGCCCACGTCCAACAAAGCAAGACCGGCGGTGCTGGTCACAGCCGGCCGGTTGTGCAGGTGTTCGTCGAGCAGCGCGCGCATGATTTGATTGCGCGCCTGAAACCACCAGTGCGAGGCTTGAATCTCGTTGAAGAGGAGATAGTGGCGGTCTTCCATGACGAGGGCGAGAGCAAAACGATGAGCAGCCGGCGGCCAGCGGGCCGCTTCAGCCTTCAATTTCTACCAGTAGTTGGATTTCGCGCAACACGCCGGCGACACGAAAGCACTCCGCGAATTCGCCGTGATAGGCAATGGCCTTGCCGCGCGTGTGCGCTTCATAGGCGATTTTCCCGGCACGCTGCTGACCGCAGCCCAGCGCCTTTTGCAGTTGCACAATGACTTCGTCGAAGGTGTGAATGTCGTCGTTGTAGAGGATGACCTTCCAGGGTTCGCCGAGGCGGGAACCGATATCATCATCGACCACGGTTTCTTCGTCGGCATCGGGCGTCGTAAGCCCCAGCCAGAGGCGCCAATGGAATTCCGGCCGCGGATTTGTGACAGCGATACTGCTCATACGACTCCGAGATCTTTGGTCAGCGCGGCAATGATGTGCCGGTTTGCGGTGGAGAAGGCGTAATTCTGTAATTCCGCCGGCCGCACCCATTTCCAGCGCTGGCAGCGCACGGTTTGCGGCTCGCCGCGGAGATAACGGCAATGGTATACGTGCAGCGTCACGCGAAAATGAGTATAGCCGTGTTCGACCGTCATCAAGCTTTTGCCGACTTTGGTTTCGACGGCCAGCTCCCGGCGCAGGGCGCGCCGCAGCGCGGTGCCATGCCGCTCACCTTGCGCCAGCGCCCCGCCGGGGAATTCCCACAATCCGCCGAGCAGGCCGCGCGCGGGGCGCTGATCGATCAGCAGCCGGCCTTCTTTCCATACCAGCCCCACGACCAGGTGATGATGCGGCACCGGCGGCTTGCGGCGGCGCGCCGGCAACCGCGACGGGTCGCGCAGGTGATTGTGGGCACAACAGTATTTCTTTGCAGGACACTGCCCGCAACTGGGGCGGCGCGGCGTGCACACCAGCGCGCCCAATTCCATTACCGCTTGATTCCAATCGCGGGCCTGCCCGGCTTTGAGCAACGCCTGCGCCAGCGCGCGCAAGAGCTGCTTGCCGCGCGGTTCTGCCGGCGGCACCGTCACGCGGAAGAGCCGGCACAGCACGCGTTCGACGTTGCCATCCACCACGGCATGATCGCGATTGAAGGCGATGCTGGCAATTGCGGCTGCGGTGTAAGGCCCGATGCCCGGAATTTCCAGCAGCTTGTGGTAGTCGCGTGGCAGGTCGCCCTGCAAGGATGCGCTGACGTATTGCGCGGCTTGGTGCAAGTGGCGGGCGCGTGCATAGTAGCCCATGCCCTCCCACGCCTTGAGCACGTCATCGAGCGGGGCCTGCGCCAGCGCGGTGAGCGTGGGGAAGCGCCGGAGAAAAGGCTCGTAGTAATCCAGCACTTTGGCGGTTTGCGTTTGCTGCAGCATCACCTCCGAAACCCAAATGGCGTACGGGTCACGCTGCCGGCGCCAGGGCACGTCGCGCCGTGCAATGGCATACCACTGCAGCAGCTTTAGCTGCAACGCCCTGCGCCGGGCGGAGGAAATGCGATCGAGGTAGACTTGATTATCGGGAATCGTGCGTGGCATCGTTTTTTTTGTGGGCGAATGTAAGGCCGGACAGTGATATTCGCAACTTGAAATTTGGCCGTGACCTCGGCGGCGGGTGCTGCGAAGAAATTTCCGGAGAAAAGAGGTTGATACCGGCAGGTGAATTTTGTATATTTTCGCGCTTCCAAAATCATGCGTTGACCCTTCAGCCATTCCAGCCCTGCGGAATGGCTTTGCTTTATCCTGCGGGGGAGGCAATCCCGACATGCAAGCGGCGCCGCATCACTCTGTTCAAGGAGCTCTCAGTCATGAAGCAGTACTATTTCACCGAAGCCGGCTACGAGAAACTGCGCAAGGAAATCGAGCGCATCGAGAAATATTTAAAGACCGACATCGCCAAAGAAATTGCGACGGCGCGCGAGCACGGCGATCTGCGCGAGAATGCCGAATATGAATCCGCCAAAAACAAGCAGGCCAACTACATGGCCAAGCTCGGCATGCTGCAGGAACGCTTTCAGAACGCCCGCATCATCCGCAGGGGCGATTTGCCGGAAGGCATCGTCACGCTGGGCAAGATGGTCACCATCGTCGACACTGCCACCCAGGAAGCGGAAAAGTACATCATCCTCGGCGACGGTGAAACTGATCTGGAGAAGAACATCATCAGCTATCAATCGCCGATTGCCCAGGCATTAATGAAGCACAAGGTGGGAGATCTCGTCGAAATCAAACTGCCGCGCCGCACCAAGAAGGTCGAAATCGTGGAGATTACGTTCTACGAGGAAATGTAGCTCGGCAATGTCAAGCCAGATTTGTTGCTGCCCAACAGCGCATTTCCCCCAGCCGTGGCGCTCGAACGAGAAAGAGGAAAGCGAATCAAAAGAATGCCTGTAACTCCCCTCGCTTGAAAGGAGAGGGGAATCGGGCTCCTGCCAAGTGAAATTGTCGTTTCAGAAGCAAAGCCATATTTCCAACTGATAGAAACAACCCAATGGATGCCAGTCTTCTCCATCGACTCGGTTATTTCTATCAATCGGAGATTTTCTTTGAGATGCAGTTGGTTCGCATTACGGGGTGAGTTTTCTGCCTTGCCATTGTCGAGGTAGTGGCCGCTCAAAAATGTTCCAATCCAAGCTGAACCGGGGGGTTCCAAAACTTCGAGCGACCCGAAACTTCTGAGGTTTTGAATGCAACGGCCAAGCCGTTGCAGAACCTTGGCGCCGGCGCAACGCCTTCTACCATGCCAGACACGACAACGCCAAACTGCATCTACGCGTTGCAGGAACCTCAGCGTGCCGGCGCGACGTCTTCTACTCCCACCGGCCATTTGGCGTCCGGCCCTCTGCTTCCTGCTTCCACTCCTGCAGGCTGTGCAACACCCGCGCGATGAACGAATCAGCGCTGCGGCCGGCGTTCTCCCAATAGTACAGCTCCAAGGCTGCTGCGCTGGCGCACGGACGCACGATCACCCAATCCAATTCCCCACCGAAACGCACACCGTCGCTGATGCCCGTCACCTCGGCCGCAAATCGTTCGAGCAGCCGGCGCATCAACTCCGCCTTGAGTTCGGCAGGGCAGGAAAAGAACTGATGGCCCAGCGGATCGGCCTGCCACTCTAATGCCGGCACGGAAGCGAGGCGCGGCAGCACACAGGCGAGCGCCACCAGCGCGTCCGGATGTGCCTGCCAGGCGGAATGAATGATTCCGCCGCGGCCGTCAAAACCAAACCAGGACTCCAGGCCCGCCGTGCGGCCGAATTCCGCAAAGCGCGGCCGCACGCCCGCAATCGACAAAACGCGCCTGCCGGTGCGGCCGCCGGTGCCCGCGAGCGCGTCCATCAGCCAATTGAAGATCTGCGTGGCGGATTCCTCCTGCTGCAGGAGGCGGCTGAACAGCAAATCGCTGACCGCGCGGCCGGTGTCCGCATGATGCAAGCGCAGCCGCTCACCGTTGCTCGCAAGAGAAAAACACCAACTCTCCCGCCTGCCGCAAATCGTGTGAGGCCGCGCAGCCGGTTCATCCACCACGACTGCCAACGGCATAGAAAGCGCTTTGGCGAAGTGCGCGACGAGCTGCCCAAGTCCGGCTTCGCTCACGTGCACATGACAAGCGGGAATCCCCGCCGCGGGCGGGGCCAAAAAGTCAGCCAGGGCGCTCACATATTCGCGGCGGACTTGCTCGGCATCCAGGTTCTCGAACCGGCCCATGCCGCGGTGGTGGGACAATTCTTCGAACTCGAGCGCGCAGGTGGCAGCGGTGGAAAAATCGTGGCCATGGTGATCGAGCAAAATCACCCGCAAGAGATTGGCATCGCCGGCATTGCCCAGATAAATGCCGCCGGCGTATCGCCGGGAGAGCAAAGCTTGGCGAGCCAGCGGCACACTGGCAGGCTGGAGCAACGCGACCTCACAGCCAGCGGCAAGCAGCCCTGCCAGCAGCGGCGCAATTTCCTCCGCCGAACCTGCCGTGTGCGCGGCAGCCAGCAGAATGCTGGCCGCCTCACCGCCGGTGTGCGCAACACCGGATTCCAACAAAGCAGGGCGCTGCGCGGTTTGATGAACGCCAAAAGACCTGCCCAGCCAATTCAAAAAGTCCGCACTGAAGTCTGTTGCCACCAGATCGCCGCAATCAACCAAGCGCCGCAAATAGCCGACCGGCAGCGCGCGCTGTGTGGCCACGATCTGCCCCGAGGCCACGCGCTGCCGGGGGTGCACGATGCCATTGGCTTGAATGACGGATTGTGCCTCGATCTGCGCGCCTTCGCCCACCAGACTGTGCGGCAGCAGCCGCGCAGCCGGCCCGATTTGCACGCGATCCATCACGATCGCCGAGTCGATGGTCGCGCCCTCGAGTACGCTCACCTCGTCCAGCAGCACGCTGCGAGTAATGCGGGTATGCGGCGCGATTTGGCAGCCGCTGCGGATGACGGATTCCGAGAGCAGGGCGGTGCTGGCGATGCGATTTCCCTCGCCGTACGCCAGATAGCTGCGCTCCTGGCGATGGCGCGCTGCTTCTTCGCGGGTCAAAAATGCCGCCGTCAGCTTGCCGTCGAGAAATTCCAAATTCGCCACGCGCAGGTCTTCGGGCGTGCCCACGTCGCGCCAGTAGCCTTGAATGGGAAAGCCGTACAGCGGCGCGGCCTTGGCGGCGAGTTGGGGAAAGACATGTTTTTCGAAATAGACTTGCTCGCCGGACTCCGGAATGTGGTCGAGCAATTCCGGTTCGATGATATAGACGCCGGCATTCACCCAATCGCTGAAGACTTCCGGCCAGGTGGGTTTTTCGAGAAACTGCAGAATGCGGCCTTCCGGCTGGCGCCGCACGATGCCGAATGACAAAGGCGCAGGCTGCGGACACAGGGCTATGGTTGCCAGGCTGCGTTTGCTGCGATGAAACTCGAGCATGGCCGCCACGGGCGCTTCGGTAAGAATATCTGCAGCGTGAATCAAACACGTTTCGTGGATCTGCTCGCGAATGAAGCGCACGCTGCCGGCGGTGCTGAGATCTTTTTCGAGAATGTAATACTCGAAGGCGGCATCAAAAGCCTCGCCGTTGCCGAGCTGGGCGAGGAACGCCTCCGGCTGGTAATGCAGCAGAAAAAGGAATTCGCGGATGTTCTGCCGGCGCAAGGCAAGAATGATGCGCGCAATGATGGGAAGATTACCAATGGGCAACAGCGGCTTTGGGCGGGTGAGGGTGAGGGGGTGCAAGCGCGTCCCCATGCCACCGGCAAGTAGAATGGCTTTCACAGAAGTTCGTTGTCGTGCGTGTGAGAAATCCAATGGCAAAGAGGCAATCCGGCAAAACCATGATGCACAGGGGAATCATACTCGGTTCCGAGCGTGGAAAACGGTTCGGGCTCCTGATCAATTCCAACGGGCTGGTTTAATTGAAACCGATTGTCTCGCCGTCCTTTACGAAATCTGAATGATAACTGATTTCCGTGCTTTGCGGATGAATAATGCAGTTGCAACCGATCGTCACCTTGGTGGGCACCGTCACCAGCTTGCCCACGATGGTCAGCCCTTCGCTCAGATGATCAGTGAAGCGGCGGTTGGGCCGGGATCGGTCGCCGAAGCCGACGCGGCAGCCCGGCCGGAAACGGGTCAGCTTGTCGGCGATGACGAAGGAAAGCGCGGCGTCCTGCTCAATGACGCTGTCGTGCATGACCACCGAATCACTCACCACCGCGCCCTTGCCAACGCGAACGCCCGGCGAGAGCACACTGTTCCGCACTTCACCTTCGATGACGCAGCCTTGCGCGACGATGCTGTTGACGACGTTGGCGCCGTCGAGAATGCGCGTGGGCGGCCGGTCGCCGGAGCGGCCTTCCTCTTCGAGGTTGGTGTAGACCTTCCAGCGCGGCAGGTCGAGGCCGGAGCCGGGCCGCAGCAAATCCATGTTGGCGTCCCAATAGGCGAAGAGCGTGCCCACGTCCCGCCAGTAACCGGTGAAGGGATAGGCGCAAATCGTGTGGGTTTTGATGACTTCGGTGATCACGTGCTTGCCGAAATCATGCTCCGGAATGGTGCGCAGGCAGTGATAGAGAAAATCGGTGTTGAAGACATAAACGCCCATGGAAGCGAGATTGCTCTTGGTCTGCTTGGGCTTTTCCTCCCAGGTCATGATGCGATCGTGCTCATCGATGGTGGCAATGCCGAAATGGCGGGTCTCCTCCCACGGCACGCGCATCATGGCGATGGTGAGATCCGCGCCGCGGCTCTTGTGAAAGTCGACCATCTCGCTGTAGTCCATGTAGTAGATATGATCGCCGGACAGGACCAGCACTTGATCGGCATCGAAATTACGGATGTAGTCGATATTCTGGCGGATGGCGTCGGCGGTGCCTTTGTACCAATCGGAGTCTTTTTCACCGGTGCGCGGCGGCAAAATTTTGGCGCCGCGCATGCGGCCGACAAAGTCCCACGGCTCACCGCTGCCAATGTGTTCCATCAGGGAGAGCGGTTTGTATTGCGTGAGCACGCCGACGTTGATGATGCCGGAATTGCGGGCGTTGCTCAGCGTGAAGTCGATGATGCGATACAGGCCGCCGAAGGGCACTGCCGGCTTGGCGCGCGCATGCGCCAGAATGTTCAACCGGCTGCCGACACCGCCGGCGAGCAGCATGGCCAGGGTCTTTTTCATGAGATCGACACTCCCGATTCATACTCCCGCTCGCGAAACTGGGCCGGCGTCAGATTGGGATGCACGATGCAGTTCGAACCGATCTTGCGGCGCTCGGGGAGATGGGCGCCGCGCCCGATCAGGGTGATACCGCTGCGTAGAAGCTGGGGATATTCTTCATTGGGAACCGCGGGGTCGCCGTTGCCGATCTCACACTCCGGCGCAATGTGCACCTCGGCATCAGTGATGACTTTGTGCAGGCGACAGCCGGCCGCGACTTTGGCATCGAACATCAAGATCGAATCTTCCACCTGCACGTTCTCGCCGATCTCCACGCCGGGGAAGAGAATGCTGTTCTTCACTGCGCCTTTGATGCGGCAACCGCTGTAGAGCAGGGAGTTCTCGATCTGGGCGCCGGAGTCGACGTGGGCCGGCGGCCGGTCGCGCACCAGATCGTGCGCGAGATTGGTGCGCACCTGCCATTGTTCGGGATCGATCCTGGGATGCTCGCCGAGCATATCCATGTTCGTCTGCCAATACTCGTCGATGGTGCGGGTGTAGCCCCAGTAGCCGTCATCCCAATAGCCAAACACGCGATGCTTCTTCACCATCTCCGGGATGAGGTGGCGGCCGAATTCATAGCCCTTGGGCTCGCCGGTCATGTACTGGCGGAGCACCTCGGCCAGCACTTTGGCGGAGAACAGGTAAATCGTCAGCGAAGCCCAATAGCGCTGCTCCGGCCAAGCGGGAATGGTCTCGGGCTTTTCGAGATATTCCACCAGCCGGCCGCCGCGCCGGCCGGCCGCCAGCTCCAGACGGCCCAAGCCGAAACGCGAGGCTTGCGAGCGGTCGGTGGGGGTGAAGGCGATGGTCAAGTCTGCGTCGTGTTCGAGATGAAAATCGATGAGCGGGCCATAATTCATCGCATAGACGTGATCGCCGGAGAGCACGAGCACGAGATCGGGATTATGCACGCGAATGAAGCCGAGGTTTTGAAAAACCGCGTCGGCGCTGCCGCGGTACCAATCCGAATACCTCTGCTTCGTAAACGGCGGCAGCACGGTGACGCTGCGCTCCCGGCCCACCATTTCCCAGGAGGCGCCGTTGCCGATGTGATTGATCAGGGAATAAGAGCGGTATTGCGAGAGAATGCCGACATTCTCGATTCCCGAGCGCATCAGATTGCTCATGGGAAAATCGATCACGCGATACAACCCGCCGAAGGGCACCGCGGCTTTGGGGCGCATTTGCGTCAACACCGAAAGCTCATCCCCGCGGCCGCCGGCCAGTATCATTGCCAATATTTTTCGCATAGCCTACACCCAAGAGTATTTATGATCAAGCCCGGGCGCAGCACGCTGCTGCGCGGGGAAATGCCAACCTGCCTGCCACCGTTCACTTGCGGAATGCTCTTTCCATGAACCAGCCCACGCCGAACACCAGCACACCGGTTATCGCCAGCCTGGCCTCGGCTTTGAAAGCCGCATCGCCCAGCGGATCCGAGAGTCCGGTGATGATGCCCCACAACGTGAGCGCCAGGCCGAGCATCTGAAAAGCCTTGGCGAAATACCAGAGCGCCTTGCGCAGAAACGCCTCCATTCAAATAAGAAGGGGCAAACGGCCAGGGGGACTCGTGCATCCGTGCCTCTCGCCGTTTGCCCCTTGTCGTTTGCCTGAGGCGTCACGATACGCCCAGCGGGAGAAAGGCACCAGGATTGTTCCACTGCCCCTGCTCTTCACGGTAACGGATGCTGGTATCCACCAGCAATTGGCCGTCTTCGGAAATATCGATCTTCACGCGTTCCAGCGGCCGCGGCGCCGGGCCTTCGAAGTTGAGGCCATCCATCGTGAAGCCGCTGCCGTGGCACGGACATTTGAACTTGGCTTCGGCTTCGAGCCAGCGCGGCGTGCAGCCGAGATGTGTGCACTGCGCGAAGATGGCGTAGAACCCCTTGTCGTTGCGCACGATCCAGGTGCGGTAGTCCTTCACCCACTTGGTGCTGACCGCGCCCACGGGATAATCGTCGGGCAAGCCGGCCTTGAACAGAGTGGACGGCTCGAACAGCACGCGCGGAAACATGTAACGCAACGAGCCGAGCAACATCGTGCCGAGAAAGCTGAAAAACGCCACCCAGCCGGCGCGCGAGAGAAAATTGCGGCGTGACATCCACAGCGTGCCGGGCGCCAGCGGCTCGGTCAGTGTCGAGCGGGATCCCGGCTTGGCTTTGGTCACTTCCGCCGCGGCGGGTGAAGTTTTCTTCTCGGCGCCGACCGCCGGGGCAGCCGCTTTCTTCATTTCACCAGCCGGCCCCGCAGCTTCTTTTTTTTCTTCGGACACGGGCAACCTCCTCTAACTCGGATTCGATGCGTGCTTCTGCCAGGAAAGGAATCTGAGTGCGCATGGATCACAATCGACTGCGTGCCTGCACATGAGAATCCAAACATTTCAGTCTCAGCAGCGCAGGGTGGCGGCTTGCCCGGCCATCAGGGTTTGCCGTTTCCCAAGCCCAGCAAGTAATTGCGCAAAGCGATAATCTGCTTGTCGGGATCGCCATCCAAGACATCCGGCGGATAGGAATCCGGATAGAACGAGGGCATTTTCGTGCCCGGCTGCAAGGTCTGAGGGTCGCGAATCCAGGCCGCAATCCATTCCGGATTCAAGCGTTGGCTGGCCATTGCCAGGTCCGGCGCCCAACCATCCGGCGGGCCTTGCGGCTTTTGCGCGCCGCGTTGATGACACGAAAAGCAATCAAAATAATCGCGTGAAACCAGCTTCTGTGCGCCCACGCGTTGATCTGCGGTGATCTCGTATTCCGGCAAATAAGAAAACCCGGGCGCTTCTCCTTCCAACGATTTGAAATACTCGACCAGGGCGTTGGCTTCCTTGTCGGTGAAGCCGAATGTCGGCATACGCGTGCGCAGCCACGGCCGGATCTCGCCGGTGCGCGGCTGCTTGAGAAAATTGAAGAGCCATTCGCTCTGCACCTTCCGGCCCTCTCCGATCAAGTCCGGCGGCGCATAAGCCGAGGCGGTGAACTCGTCGAGGCCTTCCTTACCCAGCGCCTGGATGAGCGCGGGCTTGATATCCCAGCCTTCACCTTCGATCACATGGCAGCCGGTGCAGTTGTACTTGCGCACCAATTGGCGACCGGCCTGCACGGCTTCATCGCGGCCATGCCAGGGCTTGACGTAGCGCTCACCGATCACGCGGCCGTCCCATGACCGCAATAGTACGGCCAATGCAGTGGCATCTTCCTCCGCCAATTGATAATTCGGCATGCGCTGAATCACCGCTTCGGTGGCATACAGGCGCGAGTTCTTCAGCTTGCCGATGGTCCAGCCCGTCCAGGTTTTCTCCACCTGCTGGTTGGCCAGCGCATCGCCGTAGAACAACTCTTCGGTGGTCTTCGCGCCGAACTCATTCAGCGAAACCGACACGCGGCCTTCATTCTCCAGGCCGGGAATGACATGGCAGCCGTGACAACCGAAGTTGCGCAGCACCGCTTTACCCTGGCTGATCAATGCAGGATTGCTGAGCTCCGGCAGGGGCGCGCTGTAATTGCCGGGCAAGGTGGTGCTGCCTTTATAGGTCAGCAGATAAGCCGTAATGTCCGCCGCTTCCTGATCGCTCAAGCGCAGATTGGGCATGCGCGTCGCCGGCGAAAAATGCTTGGGATTCTTGATCCAATCATACAACCACTGCGGCGTGGCCTTGGCCGCCACCACGCTCAAATCAGGCGCCATGTCATAGGGCAGCGGGTTGGGCCGCAGCTCGCGATCTTCCGCTGCCACGACGTGGCAACCCTTGCAGCCCACGGTTTCCACCAGCGTCTCGCCGCGTGCTGCATTGCCGTTGGCCGGCATCGCGACGGGCGTCCAGCCCGGCTGCTTGCCGGCCTCGAACAGATAGGCGGTTGCCGCCACCGCCTCTTCATGGGTGTACATGGGATTGGGCATGCGCGAATGCGGCCGCAGCTCGCGATTGTTGCGCAGCCAGCCGTAAACAAAGCCCGGCGAAAGCTTGTGCGCCACGCGGCTCAAATCCGGCCCGATGCGATCGAGCGTCTCATAGCCGCGAATTTCATGACAACCGTAGCAGCCCAGATCGAAGACCATGCGCTTGGCGCGGTTGAGCTGCTCGGCATGCGCCAGCCGCAGTTCTTGCGCGTGACACTTGTTGCAGCCGGTTTGCACAAACGCGCCGGTGAGCAGCGGATGTTCCCAATGTTTGGCGAAGCCATGCGCCATGTCCACGGTTTGCAACGCCGGGCCCTGGCCTTCGTGACACGGTGTGCAGCCGAAGCGCTCGACCGGATGAATGCGCAAGAGCGTATCCAGCGAGGCGTGGGTGCGGAACGGCTCGGTCATCGCCTCGAAGCCCTTGCGGTTGTAGGCCACATGGCAAGTATGGCAGCGATCGACGTTGTTGATGAAATTGCCGAAGTTGCCCTTGGCAAATTCCGGCAGCACGACTTGCTGAATCTTGATCTTGCGCTCGTCGATGCGGTCGAGGCGAAACTGCAACTCCTCGCGGCCCTTCGTGAGTTGCGTCAACTGGCCTTCGACTTCGTGAAGCTGTGCGCGCTGCCGGCGCAGCCGTTCCTGCACCGCGTGCTTCTGGGCCTCAGCTTCATCCCACTTCTGCTTCCACTCCGCGGCCAGCCGGTTGAGTTCTTCCAGCCGGCGGCCGTGCCGCTCGTGCGCCGCTTGATCGTGATGGTATTGCGCCTCCTTGTAGAGGTAATACTCGGCATCGGCCTCGCTTTTGGCGAAGCGGTATTGCTGCACCGCCCTGGCAATGGTGGCCGCAACTTGCGCCGAATCCGCCAGCGCCTGTTGGTATTCCGGGCTGCGCAGCGCCGCCTGTGCCTGTGCCAGTTGCGCCAGCAGATCCTGGTATTGCTCTTTCAACTCGCCGTCATGCAGTTTGGCGTTTTCCGCGGCGAGCTGGGTTTGCAGGCTGTCGCGCTCGAGGCGGTTGAATTCGCGCTGGGTACGCTGCCAGGGCGAGCGCACCCAGATCATGTCGATCACCGCCCAGAAGGTCGTGAGCGCGAGCAATGCGCTGCAGACAAAATAGATGCGACTATAGTCCCGTTCTTCGATCGGAATATCGGAACGTTTCGCCAAGTCCGCCTCCTTAGACATTGAACCACGGCGTTACCCAGATGTACTTGATGTTGAACGCGATCCGCAAGAACATCTTGATGACCAAGCCCATCATGGACAGCAGCAGAAAGGCATTGACGCTGTAACGCAGTGGCCCCAGCGTTTTCAGGATATCGGACTTGTCTCGTTTCCAGAACCAATAGATCGGAATCAATGCGAAATACCCCCCGACCAACACCAGGCCAAACAGCCCGGCGCCCAGTTTGGAGCGAATGCCGACCACTTCGTGCAGATCGACATTCACCATCGCCACCACCTTGTGCGGGTCCCACAATTCCCAGGGTGCGAAAAAATTCCAGCCCGGGCCGCGCAAAAAGGTGCCGAGAATGATCAGCCACAGCCACAACACGAGAAAACCGAAAAGAAAAACCGAAATGGCGAACGGCCGCTCTTTGAAGGTGTAATAGCCGTTGCCCTTTTTGTTGGGGTCGATGTAGGGGATCGCCATCAGCCCGACGATGATCAGTGTTGGCAGCACCACGCCGGCAATCCAGGGATCGAAGTAGACCAGCATTTCCTGCAGGCCCAGGAAGTACCACGGCGCTTTGGAAGGATTCGGCGTGCGGGAGGGATTGGCAGGTTCTTCCAGCGGCGCATCCAGCACCACGGACCAGACGGTGAGGATGATCATCACGATGAGGGCGGCGAGAAACTCGTTGCGGGTGAGGTAAGGCCAGGTGTGAATGCGATCCTGCCCCTCCTCCTTCATCTTTTCGAACTCGCCGTTGGTGAGGCGGCGGTCGTTGCGGCTGGCCTCGCGCCACCACAATCCCACATAAAAAGGAATGATGAACAGCAGACCCACGATCGGAATGTTGTCGGGGTTCTTCAGAATATTGATGAGATTTTCCATGAATACCCAACCTTCTGTGCGTGTGAAGCTGCGCCTGACCGGCGCACCGCAACCGCCGATCAGCAGAGGCGTGCCCAATTGTCAAGAGAGCGGGGGTGTTGTGTTGCAAGGCCGCCCGCGGGCGGCACGGCCCCACTACAGCGGGCCGGAAATGCCGCCGTCTTTGCGGACGCGCCAAAAGTGCACGCCCATGAAAACCGCCGCAAACAACGGCAGGAAGATGCAGTGCAACACGTAGAAACGCAGCAGCGTGGGCGGGCCGACTTGCGTGCCGCCGAGCAGCATGAAGCGCACGTCGTTGTCGGGCTTCATGCCCAGCTCGGGGCCGAACGGGCCCTCATGGCCGAGCAAGGGTGTGGCGCGCGCCATATTGGTGCCGACCGTCACCGCCCAGATGGAAAGCTGATCCCACGGCAACAGATATCCGGTAAAGGAGAGCAGAAGCGTGGTGGTGAGCAGAATGACGCCGACCACCCAGTTGAATTCCCGGGGGGGCTTGTAGGAGCCGGTGAGAAAAACGCGAAACATGTGCAGCCACACGGCGATCACCATGCCGTGCGCCGCCCAGCGGTGCATGTTGCGCAGGAACATGCCGAAGGGCACGTCGAACTGCAAATATTTCATGTCCGCGAAGGCGTATTCGGCGGTGGGGCGATAGTAGAACATCAACAAGACGCCGGTGACGGCGGTGACGAGAAAGAGCAGAAAGGTGATGCCGCCCATGCACCAGGTGAAACGGATGTACGTGCCGTGGCGGGGAAGCTTGGTGGGATGCAAGTGCATCCAGAAATTGTCGAGCACTTGCAGCAGGCGATTACGCTGGGAATCCTCGTAATCATGACGGAACATCGACTTCCAGACTTGAGACTTGAGCAGGCTCTCCCGCATCTTGTTGATGACTGCTTGCATGCCCTCTCCTCTGATGTGGTTCCGTACCAGCCAGATTCGATTTTTGAATGGCGCGAATATAAACGAAAAAGTCTTGATTGTCAAGCGGGAAGCCGCCGCTGCGGCAATGCCTCAGTTTCCGGCGGTGTCATATTGCTCAGCAACGGTGGCACCGTTGCTCTTGGCGCCTGGAGCCGGGCGTCGTGACCGCCCGCCACGGCACAGCCGTGGCGAGATCATCGCCGACAATCACTGCGGCCTTGCCCCCTCGCCCGAAATCCTCCTTGACCTTCTCGTCGTCAAAAGCGAATTTCCGCCACGGGGAAGGGGATTTCCTCCCGGCACAGCAACCACCCCATCATCCAATTCCATCACTTTCCGTCCCAACCAATCCTCTCGGCACGGCAGCTTTGACGCGGCAGGAAAGGCGGCAGTTCACCTTTTCAGCAGGGAGGTTTTATGTCGAGCAAATTGCAAGTTGTGGCGCTGGCTTTGACTCTTTCCAGTCTGTGTGGCCAGAGCCTCGGGCAGAATGGTTTCTCATGGACCAATCACTCGATCGGCGGCGGGGGATTTTGCCTTGAGATTCGCTTTGATCCCTACGACATTTACCGGCCAGCAGGAAGCCCACCCACGCTCTATTTGGCAACGGATGTTTCCGGGCTTTATCGCTCCACTGATCTCGGCAATTCGTGGCAGCCGGTTTGGGATCCCGACCCCACCAGTGAAAGCGATGTTCCCGATGCCTACCTCACCACCGTGGCTTTCAACCGAACCAACGCCCGGCTCATCGCCGGCAGTGCCGAGGGCATCTATTATGGCCCGGCGGCCGGCGGCGACTGGCGCGCCGCAGTGATGCCGGCGCGCAATGATCCCGGCGTTCCGGTAATGCGTGCAGAAGATGGGCGCTTTCCGTGGATTGGGATCATCCGGGAATACCCATTGAACACGGATTTCATGCTTGCCGGCATCGGTGATCTGCGTGAAAAGCCCGATACGCAGCATGGCCTGGGCGCGCTGTTGCGCTCTATCGACGGCGGACAGAACTGGGAGCTGGTCAGCCTCGACGGCGCTGAAACAGACGAAATCGTCTATGACATCGACTATGTCACCAGTTCCAGTAACAGTGACAGTCTGCACGTTTTCATTGCCACCGGTCATACTCTTCAGAACGGCCAGGGCTATGCTTACAAAGGCGCCCTCTACTACAGTAACACGCTGTTTCATCCAGATCCTGACAGCATCACATTCGTCAAGATTACCAGCCTGCCCGCCAGTAACAACAAGCTGGTGACGAATGTGGTCAGTCTGGTGCCGTTGTGCAACAGCCCTCTGCCCACGCCCGTCGGCGCTGACTCACCCCTGCATCTGTGGGCGACTCGCTATGCTCAGAATGACGGTGAGGGCGGCGGTGTTTATCGTGCCGTCACCACGCTGGATTCGTTGATTGCCCTCGCTGCGGAGCCGCTGTCGCATCAGGCCACCTCGATCAATCAGCCGGACTGGAAGAGCAAACAGGTTGACAAGCGACTGGGGCGGTTGGCTGCCAAAACCGGCGCCACACGCTCCAATTTCCAATTGTTCCTGGGCAAAGAGCTGGGCGAGGAAATTTATCTGGCGGTCACCAGTCATGCGCTGGCAGGCGGCATGAATGTGTTTCAGCGCATCGTCTCGCCAGAGTGGGGGACAAGCGATTGGGGCTATCGCGAGCTGGACAGCGATGGCAACACCCAGCTTCGCTTCGGCAGCCTCACCTTGAATCCCGAAGATCCGAACAACCATCCCATCGTTTACGGTTGTTGGGGGTATGGTCCGCTCAAGGCGCCGCCGCCCGGCAATGAAACCGGCGAGGTCATTGACAACACCTTCCCCCTTCCCCGCTTCGATTCACCGCGTTCCTTCCGGCAAATTTTCACCACCAAAGCCGGCACGGATGCGAGTGGCGATGAGGCATACATCAGCCGGGGCATGGACGAAGTGTTCTTCAATGGTCAAATACCGGCTTTCAAACCTGTTGATCCCAAGGTGGTGTTGCTGGGCTGCGGGGATAACGGCTTGCTGCGCACCGCCGATATTCATGAAAGACCAGTGAGATGGTCGCAGCGCAGGCTGGCGACGTCGCAGTGGTACACTTCGAACGGCAATACTTTGAACCAATTCATTTATCATCTCGCGTTTCATCCGTTGAACAGCAACACCGTGCTCGTCTCAGCCGGCACGCGCAATTTGCGGCCGAACGACGCTGGCCGGGGCGGATTACTCCAAAACAATCTCGCCGGCGCCGGCGGGCCGGAAGATTGGGCGATCATTGCCGGCGGACCGAGCGTTGCCGGTGGTGGCACCTTTGCCGGCCTGCCAGATGCGATGATTCATGCGTTTGTCTTTGACGTCAAGGATGACCGCAGAGGCGTGTTTGCCGGCGTGCGTAATCATGGCCTATATTACGCGCGGCTCAATGCTGATGGCACGCTCGATGGCAGTTACAACAATGGTCAATTTGCCAAGATCACGGACGCTGATCTTGATGCTGTGATTCCGACGAGTTCCACTGGTGGTCATCATTATTATTCGCGCCTGATGTTCGACCCCGACAGCGCCGATCATTTGTACGTTTCCCGGCACTGGCCCGCGGGCGGGGTGTTCAGGATTAAGTTGGTGAGCAACAGAACCAATCTTGATCCGGCAAATTGTATCGTGCAGGTGGAGGAGGTGATCAAGGGGCGATTCAACGGCGCAGCCGCTGAAACTGGTGTCGATACTTCCAAGACCGCAGAGGTGATCAATCTCTTGATCACCCCGACGCACGTCTTTGCCGGTGTGACTGGTGGACATCAGGCTGACCAGGATAGTCTAAATTATGCCGGCGGCTTGGTACGATGGGAGAAGAACGATGTAGCAGGGAGAAGCTTTTGGAAAATTGGCGGCCCCGACAGTCTGGGAAGGCCAGGTTTCAATATAGCCATTGGCGGCTTGGCTCAAGATCCAGCCAATCCCAATACCATCCTGGCAGTGACCTATCGCTTTGGACTGCGGGCAGATCGACTGATCTCCAGCGGCAAGTATCGAGGCGAGGACAACTACAAGCTCATGAATCTCTGGCAAAGCACCGATGGCGGCGAGACGTTCTCTGCCCTGCCCAACAGCGTAACCCAGCACAAATGGCCCGATGCAGTGACTTTGGCGTTCGTGCCTGGCATGAACGACACGCTTATTATGCCCACGCACGGCAACGGTATTTGGATCGGAACAAGACCGGATGGCGCGCCGAAGATCGTCGCCCAGCCGGATTCCACTCGAGCCGATGATGGGTTGCCCAAGCGCTTTGCCTTGCATCCCAATTATCCCAACCCCTTTAATCCGGTGACCGTGATGAAGTTCGATCTTCCCAAAGCAACTCACGTGACATTGATTATCTACGACGTGTTGGGCCGTCGTGTCCGGACACTCATAGATGAGCCAATGAAAGCCGGCTATCATGCCAAGATCTGGGATGGTCGCAATCACCAGGGTGTTTCTGTAGCTTCGGGAGTTTATTTCTACCGGCTACATACCACCGAGTTCGATAAGGTTCGCAAGCTGGCAGTTGTAAAATGATATCGCGTTGCGGCGCTCTTTTTCCGGCGCTGCTTGATTGAGAGCACAGAGTCGCCAGCACTGCAGGCATGGTTGTATGGAATCTCGCTCTACACAAAGGGAGAAGGCGGAAGAAAGCCGCGTTCTCCCTTTTCCTTCCATGCGTTTCAGTCGAGAACAAGAATGAGGCGGTCCGTCGAGTTTACGTGAACGGCTCGGGAGCTCGCTTGGTCTTTCTTCAGAATGAGCTGAGTGAGAGTATAATGTCAAGTATCCCCCCTTACAGCGTTTTGATACTCAATTTGCCTGAATAGGACTATGCTCATGTGTCAGGATGAATTCAAATGCCAACCAAGTCCCCTGCCATTCCGCAGACAGGCTGTTCGTATTCGAACCTTTGGCATGGCTTTGTTTCTTCTGTTTTCCTCCCTTTACGCTCAGCAAGCCGACTTTGTATCGTTCATTGCCGACACTCACTTGGATCATGCCATTATCTGCTCTCCGGACGGCAAAAACGTCTACGCCAGCGGCAGTTACACCATTGCCGTTTTTCAGCGCCGTGACGGTATTGACACAATCGCGGTTATTCAGGTTCTCAACAATGATCATGAGGGTGTGCACGACGTTCACAATGTGTCGGATCTCGCCCTCTCACCCGATGGTCGCTATCTCTACGGCGTCTGTCAGAACCAGCAAACCTTGCTGCTCTTCACCAGGGATACAACCAATGGCAAGATTGTTCTGAAGCAAGTCATACAGGACAGTGTCTTTGGCCGGCGACGTGGCACCGTGCCCTTTGTGGAACGCAATCACAAGCTTTTGATTTCACCTGATGGCCGGCACCTTTATTGGTTTTACAGTGGCATCGGTCTGGTAGCAACCTTTGCTCGTAATATTGAGAGCGGCGAGATCGAGAAAGTTCAGGTTTTGAGAAACGGTGCGCCCGAGTTGGGTGGCCTCAATGTTCCAGCGTGGATTGCGATCTCGCCCGATGGAAAGCGTTTTTACGGCGGTGGAAAGAATGGCACTAGAATGACAATCATTGGCCGCAACTCGGTTTCCGGGAAAATCGATTACCAAGATCTCTATGACATAGGTCCGACACCCGATGGACGTTGGGAGTATGGAACGGTAACAGAGTCTCCGGATGGACGGCAAGTTTATATAACCAACGCAGCGACAGATGCACTGCTTGTTTTGAGCTATGATTCAAAGAATGAGCGATTGATGCTTTTGCAGAAGATAACTCAAAACAGCCCCGATAACCTGGTGGTTTCTTCGGATGGCATGCATTTATATTTTCTTCATTACGACAATGCCAGTTATTTCGCCTTGTACCAAAGAGATGACAGCACTGGTCTGCTTACGGCCGTGAATGATCATCTGCTCAAGATCGACTACTACACCTCCGATCAACCCTCGCGCATTTGCATGTCGCCCAATGGAGATGCCATATATATGATTGATGGCCGCAGCCGGCATTCGATATTTAAAAGAGATGTCTCCACAGGAGCACTGTCGCTGGCCCAACAATTCAAAAATAATATTGGCGGCACCGACCGGTTGCGCGGCTCGCGCTCCGTCGAAGTCTCCCCCGATGGTCGCTTTCTCTATGTGGCGGCGCGCTTCGAAGATGCAGGCATCAGCACCTTCTCCCGCCAGCAAGAAGATGGCATTCTTTCGCTCGTGGGAAGTGATGCCCTTGCGAGCCTCAACGCGATGGTCATGGCGCCCGACGGCAGGCATCTTTACGTCTCAAGCTTCGAGAAGGGCACCCTCACGGCTTTCGCAATCGATCCCGCCAGTGGTGACTTGCAGCTTGTTCAAACCCGGCAAGACTCTCTCGTCTTGCCAACGTATCTGGAATGGGGTGGCGCCATGGTCTTTGCCCCGGAAAGCTCGCATCTCTATCTCAATGACAAAATGTTCCTGCGGGTTTACCACCGAAATCATCAAAGCGGCGAAATCTCCCTCGTGCAAAAGCTCGATTGCCGGCCCTATGGCTTGTTCGAGATCGTCTCCATGACGCTTTCACCCGATGGCAGGAACTTCTATTGCAACCACGTCGGCAACGATCTGTTGCAAAAGATTGCCACCTTCGAGCGCAATGCCCAAACCGGTGAACTTTCCTTTCAAAGCAAAGTGACAACAAATAACGTTTCCGGCTATGCCGGCATGGCCATCAAAGTTTCTCCGGATGGCAGACACGTCTATGCCTCCACCGCCGATTTCGACGCCGATTTCGATGGTGAGCCTGCCATTGCGATCTTCAAGCGGAATTCAATTTCAGGCGAACTGTCTCTGTTGCGGAGCATGCTGATCAGCGGCTGGACAGAAATTCGCGATTTGGAGATCTCTTCCGACGGCCTTGAAGTCTATGCGCTCGTCAGCGGCATCGGCTATAGCGCGAGCTTGCTCGCCTTTTTCGAGCGCGACAGTGTTAGCGGCGAGCTCACGCAACAGGAGAGTTTCCAAAGCTGGCGCAACGGCGTTTATGGCATGTTTGACCCGGCAGACTTGACGCTTTCACCCGATGGCCGTTTTCTCTACGTCGCCGATTTGGGCGGCATCGCCACCTTTGCCACCGGTCGCAGCAATACGACTTCAGTTGCCGATCCCATTGCTGCAACTTCCCCAACCCAATTTTCCCTCTCACAAAATTATCCCAATCCCTTCAATCCGGCAACGACCATTCGCTTCGAGCTGCCGCACACCGGGAGAGTCAACCTTGCGGTCTACAATCTGCGCGGTGAGTTGGTGCGCGTGTTGATCGAGGGCGAGCGGCCTGCCGGCAGCCACCGCGTCGAGTTCGATGCCCGCGGCCTGGCTTCCGGGATTTATTTCTATCGTTTGGAAAGCGAAGGCTTCAGCGCGACGCGCAAGCTGGCGGTGGTGAGGTAGTGTCCCTCCGATGAGGTTCCAATCGCGACCGAGCCGGGGTTTCCAAAGCTTCAAAAGGCAGGGAAACCGCGAAGTATTCCTGCAACGGCCAGGCCATTGCAGGAATAGTTAGCCGTCCGAAAACGCCACCGCCCGGGCGCTTCGCCATAAACAAGTACACGTCTTATTCGGCCTGTGTACGCCTCGAGGCCAAGCGCCCGGGCGGTTTCTTCATTTCTGGACGGACACCATTTATGTCAAACGCAGGAAAAGCGCTGGCAAAACGCGCTGCGCCGTCACACAGACGGCTGCACCAGCCATTGCTCCTGCAGCCAGCTTCGCCGTTGCGCCAGCAGGCGCCAGCCGCTGCGCGTGAGGTGCGCCGCCACTTCGGCACTGCGCAAAAAATGAAGCGGCTCACCCAAAATCTGCCGCGCACAATTGCCGGGCTTGGGCGGCGCCGTCGTGAACAGGAAAAAACCCTCCGGCGTGAGCACGCGCCGGCTCTCGCGGAAAAATGCCGCGACATCCGCAACGTACTCGCTCACTCCGATGGCAGTGATGAAATCAAAAGACTGGCCGCGAAAGGGCAAATGCTCGGCGTGCGCCGCCAGCTTCGGCGAAGCGTGCAATTGCCTCAGCATCGCCGGCGAAGCGTCCACGCACACGCGCCAGCGGGCAGCCGGAAACAGCGCCAGCGCATCGCCGGTGCCGCTGCCCACATCCAAATGCCGGTGAATGGGAAGTTCAATCTGCTGCAGCAGCGCGGCGAGCTGCCGGCCTTCCTGTTGCAGAATGAAGTGCAGCGGCGGCAGGCGGCGAAGGCGGGAGTAGATCGGCGCCTTGATGCGCCACAGACTCATGGCAGGTTGTACAGTTTTTCGTGATAGAAGGGCGCCAGCGCTGCGAACAGCGCCAGCTCGAAAGCCTGCTGGCGATTGAGAAAGCCGCGGCTGAGCACGCCAAAAGCGCCGTCCTGATTGCGCACGCCGCTACGGCCGGCATAGCGGTCGATGACCGCGCTGAGCTCCTCTTTTTTCTCGATCACCGCGCGCGTGACCGCCGGCGGCACCGGCATGCTCATCGAGCTGCCGTAGTGGCCGAGGCCGCCGCGCTCGGCGAAGGCCCAACTCTGCAAATGCACGCGCTCGATGCGCGCGGTACTGAGGATGAACAGCCCGCCCTCCAGGCCGATGGCAAAATCCACCGGACCGAATTCACTCTCGACCAGTTTGCGCACCGCTTCGGCGCGATTGCGCGCCCCGCGGCGAATCTCATGAATCGAGAGCGGCACTTCCGACACACCGCTTTCCACCTCGCGCGCAATGTAGTTGATCCGACCCGGCCGGTAGCCGAGCAGCGGCGCGACCTGGCTCATCACTTCGCGCACGGCTTCCAGTTTCGGCGGCCGCAGCGATCCGATCGCCACCCGCAATTCCCCGTCGTTCATAAAGCCACTCGCAGCAGTAATTGCCGCCATTCGGCCCGCGCCTGGGCGATGGTTTGCGCGAGGTCGAGCTGCGGAATTTCCCCACCCGCATAACACACCCGGCCATCGACCATGGTGAGCCGGACATCGCCGGCGCCGGCGGCATAAACGATTTGTGAATAGACCTCACTCAAATTGGGCGGCGTTTGATGCACACTCTCGAGGCGCAGCAAGGTCAAGTCCGCCTTTTTGCCCACCTCCAGGCTGCCGATTTCGCGGCGCAATCCCAGACCAGCGGCGCCCTCGATCGTGGCCATTGCCACGACGGCCTCAGCGGAGAGCGCTTGCGGGCCGTGGCGAATCTTCTGAATCAAACCCGCCAATTGCATCTCCCTGAAAATGTCGAGGCGGTTGTTGCAGGGCGCGCCGTCAGCGCCCAAACCAACGGTGACGCCCGCCCGCCGCAGTTCGACCACGGGCGCGAGGCCGCTGGCCAGCTTCAAATTCGATCCGGGACAATGCGCGACCGCGGTGCCGTCCCGCGCCAGCATCTGAATGTCCTCCGGCTTCGCCTGCACCGCGTGCGCAAAGCAGCAATGCCGGCCGGCAATGCCCACATCATGAAAAAAGGCCACGCTGCTGCGCTGTTTTTGCGCCTGCAGGATGGCCTCTTCCTCCGCAGTCTCAGCCGCATGCGTGTGCACCATGCAGCCTTGTGCGGCCGCCGCTTCCGCCACCGCGCGCAACAAGCCTTCAGAACAGGAAAGCGCAAAGCGCGGGGCATAGGCATAGCGCAGCCGGCCGGCGGCAGCGCCGTGCCAGTGTTGCCGCAGGCGCTCACTTTCCCGCAGGGAATCGGCGGTGCTTTCGCGCAAGCCCGCCGGCGTTTGGTCGCCGAAATCCATCATGCACTTGCCGCCCACCAAGCGCAAACCCCAACGCTCGGCTTCGGCAAAGACTTCATCATAATGATGCACGCTGCCCATGTCCAAAATCGTGGTCGTGCCGCCGGCCAGCAATTCCACGATGCCCAGCCGCGCGGACAGGCGCATCGAAGCGGCATGGTGCGCGGCCTCGAACGGCCAAATTTTCTGCTGCAGCCAGTCGAGTAAACGCAAATCTTCGGCATGATTGCGAAACAAAGTCTGGCACAGATGAATGTGGCTCTGCACGAAACCCGGTAGCAGCGCGCAGCCGCTGGCATCGATCACGCGCGCCTCCGGCGCAGCCGGCAAGGCAATGTTGTCCGGCTCATCTGCCTGCACCAGGCGCGCGATGCGATCGTCTTCCACCAGCAAATCGCCGTGAAAAACCTCGCGGGCCGGATTCATGGTCACGAGCAATGCGTTTTTGAAGAGGATACTTGGCATCTCTCTATTCGTCGTGGTGACGCGATTGGCGCTGAACTTAATATTTCAGGTTCGCAATCGCAATGGACTTTTCCATGATGAAGACGCAGCAGAGGCCGGCTGACTGCCGGCTGATAATCCGCGCATTGATTTGAAGGCGCAATCCCCCTCCTGCTTGATGGGGCAAGTCAACGGCGGTTAGTGTCACCGTTTTCGGTAAGCCTGCCTGGGTATGATGGAGAACACCCACTCACTTATTTTGACTATGTCAGGCTGCGTGCTGACCCACCGAGTTCGCAGAGAATTCAGGCAATTTTGCCTGCGAACTCCGCGACCCAGTGTTGATGCTCAGAATGTGACATTGTCGATTTATGTGAACAAAAATACCAATATTGTGCTTGCAGGTTGCCTGTCAGGAGATTATTTTGGTGAACAAAAAGAACTAATATGACGCCAGAATATCTCATCAAAGGCCGCGGAACCACGCTCAACCCGGGCAATCGTTTCGAAAAGCTCAGGGTTGAGATCGACCCGGAGTGGCTGGCGCAGGAGGGCTTGCCGGCCGCGCCCACGACCTACTTCGTCGACAACAGCAACTCGATTCTTTCGAAAAACGACAGCCCGGATGTTCCTTTCACCTACGGCCTCAATCCCTATCGCGGCTGCGAGCACGGCTGCATCTATTGCTATGCGCGGCCCTCCCATGAATATTTCGGCTGGTCCGCCGGCCTGGATTTCGAAACCAAAATTTTGGTGAAGCCACGGGCGCCGGCGCTGCTGGAGCAGGAGCTGCGCAAGCCCGGCTGGCGGCCGCAAGTCATCGCGCTCTCCGGCAACACCGACTGTTATCAAATCGCGGAACGGCGGCTGCGCCTGACGCGCGGCTGCCTGGAGGTGTTGCTGCGCTTTCGCAATCCCACCGGCATCATCACCAAGAATGCCCTCCTCCTGCGCGATCTCGATCTGCTGCGGGAGTTGGCGCGCTGCAATCTGGTCGCGGTCACGATTTCGATCACCACGCTGGACAATCAGCTTTGCCGCAAAATGGAGCCGCGCACCTCGGCGCCGGAAAAACGGCTGACGGCGATTGGCCGGCTTGCGGCTGCGGGCATTCCCGTGGGCGTCAACTTCGCGCCGGTAATTCCGGGACTCAACGATCATGAAATGGCGGCGGTGCTGGCCGCGGCAGCGGAACGCGGCGCCACCAGCGCGGGCTATATCATGCTGCGGCTGCCCCATGCGGTCAAAGAGCTGTTCACGAACTGGCTGGCCGTGCATTACCCCGAGCGCGCCGCCAAGGTGCTGAATGCGCTGACCGAGATGCGCCAGGGCAAACTCAATGATTCTTGCTTCGGCTCGCGCATGACCGGCGCCGGCGAGCGCGCCGGCATGATCGCCAGGCTGTTCGAAGTCTGCTGCCAGAAGTACGGACTCAACCAGAACGACTCGCCGCTTGCCACCACTCATTTTCGCCGGCCCTCGGCGCAGGCGGATTTGTTCGAACACTCGTAACGAATACAAACGCCCTCTCCCTTGTCCCCTTGACTCCTTGTCTCCGTGCCTCCTTGACTCCTTGTCTCACTACGTGAACAGCAGCCGCAAATACGTCAGCGGTGAGGCCAGCGCCTCTTTCGGCGCTTCGTTGGCCATCATGCTCGAAATCCATTGCGCCACTTCGATGCTCTTCGCCGCTTTGCCGATCACCAGATTGAGCAAAGGCCGGATGCGGCCAATGCGCTGCAGCATGAAACTGGTTTGCAGCTCGGGACCGATGGCCTGCCACAGCGAATCGGCATACTCCTGTAGTCCGGCCGCGGAATAATCGCCGGCCGTGCAGGCGTGCGCTGCCACCTGCGCCGCGAGATGCCCGGAATAGATGGCATTGCTGATGCCCTCGCCGGAGAAGGGATCGATCAAGCCGGCGGCATCACCCAGCAGCATGAAGCCGTGGCCGTGAATTGGCCGGCGCTTGCTGCCCAGCGGCAAATTCCAGCCGCGAATGTCCTCCAGCGGCTGCGCCTGCGCGAATCGTTTTTTGAAATGGGGAGATTGCGTGGCGGCCAGATGCGCCGCGCGCAGATTGATCTTGCGCTTGCGAATCTCGGAATGCAGTATGCCGATGCCGACGTTGGCCAGTCCGTCTTCCAGGGGAAAAATCCAGAAGTAGCCCGGCAGCACGTCTTCCACGAAATGAATTTCGATGTAGTCGGTCAGCTCGCTCACCCCGCGATAGTAGCAGCGCGTGGCCACGCACCAGTGCCGGCTGTCATGCTCATAGAGGCCCATGCCGCGCGCCACCACGGAATCGAAGCCGTCCGCGCCCAGGACGATCTTCGCGCTGAACTCGCGCTGCATGCCGCTGCCGCGCTCGCGGCCGGCCACGCCCACCACCGTCTCGCCTTCTGTGCGAAGCTGTTCGACGATGAAATCTTCAACGCAGGCGGCAGCGGCCTGCCTGGCGGCGCGGAACAGCACATTGTCGAACACCAGCCGCCGGCACACATACCCATGCACCAGCCGTTTGGACTGCGGCGGCGTGAAGGAGATGCTCGCGGCTTTGCCGTTGGGCGCCGAGAAGATGATGCCGCGCGCCTTCATTTTGGGCACGAGCTGGAGATCCTGCTCCAGGCCCAGTTCGCGCAGAAAGCGCAGGCCTTTGCCGGAGATGGCATCGCCGCAGATTTTGTCGCGCGGGAATTTGCTTTTGTCGAGCAGCAAGGTTTTCAAGCCGTGGCGGGCGCAATAAAGCGTGGCGGTCGCGCCCGCCGGGCCGCCGCCCACCACGATCACGTCGTACTCCTCCCTGCGTGTATTCAGATTCTCCTCCTCAAAAATTTTGGCCGTGGAAATTCGAAGCCGGTCACTGGCCCGGCGATGGCCGGGCTGCAGCATGATCTTGCACGCGAGATGGTAGCAAGATTTGCCGAAATCAGCAAGCCCTTTGACTTGATGCTTGTTTTCCGGCTGGAATGACTGTATTTTGCATTCGCACAAAAAAGGAAGAATCACGTGTCCCACACTCACCCGCTTGCTTCGTTGCTCAGTCGCGCAGCTCGCATTGGCATTTCTGCCCCGCGCGCGGTCATTTTTCCCCTCATTGGGAGCGCGGCGCAAGCGAGGCTCGTCCTGAACGCGAGAAAAAATTCCTGCGAGTATGATAGAACAAGAAAGCCGGTCACCGCCCTGAAAGCTGCCCTCCTCTCCCTCGCGCTGCTGGCGCACAGCCAGCTCGCGGCACAAGGCTCGTTCCGCGGGGAACCTGTGAAGACTGAGCCGTGGACCATCGCGTCCGAAGATTCATTCGGCATGAAAGAAAGCGAGGCAAACGACTCTTCAGAAACCGCCCGCGCTGCCGCAGGCGACACGATTCAAACCGTCACCCGCCGTGGTCCATTGCACGCACGCAACCAATTCCCGGTGGCGCTGCCCTTTTTTGTGTTCACCGCGGAACCGGCAGCGACTCTGCCGCCGTCTCAGCTCCGCCTCGAACTTTCGTACGAGCGTGCCAACACCTTTGTCAAGTCCGGCGGCATCGTGGCGCAGCTCGAGTTGCCCGGCCGCCGCAATCCCTTCACCGATGAAACCGTGCAGCGCATTGTGCGCAGCAATCCGGCGGTGGATGCCTTTCTGCTCGATTGCGAGGTGAGCCGCTGGCGGCTGCGCCTCGACTATGCGCCGCTGGCGCAACTCTCGTTCGCTGCCGAGCTCCCGGTGCTGCGCTTCGGCGGACAGTTCATGGACCCGGTGATCGAGCGCTTTCACCGTCTCTTCAGCATGCCGGACGGTGACCGGCCGGATTTCCTGCGCCACGATGCCAATGTGTTTTTGTACTTCGATCAACAGCTTTTCTTTGGGGGTAAAGCCAGCCTGGCGGGAATCGGCGTGGGGGATTTGTCGCTGCTGGTGAAAAGAGAATTTGCGACCAGCGGAAAGCTGCGTCCGGCGCTGGCCGTTACTGCGGCTCTCGAGCTGCCGACCGGCAACGAGAAAAAACTGCGCGGCAACGGTTCCGTTGATTTCGGCGTGGCGCTGTGTGCTTCATGGGCCTGGCAACGCAACTGGCTGGACTTGAACCTCGCGGTGACCAAACCCGGACGCTGGGAGATTTTGCCGGAACTCGATTTGTCTCCGATTTATACCATCATCTTGAGCTACGAGCATTCGTTCGGCAAGCGCCTTTCTCTTTTGATGCAAGATCGCCACACCACCAGTCCCCTGGCCGGCGTGACGAGTGAAGGCATCCGCCGCATGGCGCATGAAATCACCGCCGGCGTGAAGCTCGACGCCAGCCACGGCTTGCGCTGGAGCATTGCGGTGACGGAGAACTACGCCTATTTCAACAGCTCACCGGATTTGGGGTTGCAGGTGGGGGTGGAGGCCGGCTGGCCGTGGAGGCAAGACTAGGGCCTGTCTGAGAAATGTTCGGACTAAGATCCTGGAAAAGTTGCGGA
Source organism: bacterium (assembly GCA_023150945.1). Lineage (NCBI taxonomy): Bacteria > bacterium. The sequence continues at coordinate 76,802 of JAKLJX010000006.1, forward strand.
GCAATCTGCGCGAGTGGCGGATTGAGAGACTGAAAGTAGTTGCACAACATCACCTCTGCCGCGAAGCGCAGCGGAGCAGCGTCAGGGACAAGCGTGTGTCGGGCAGCGACTTGGCGACGAATTCGCTTCGCTCACTTGAGAAGGTGGTCATACTCATCGTGTGTGCCAATCCAAAACCAGGTAACCGTATCTGCCTTGAGCAATCCGAGCGCTCTGTATCCTAAACCAATACGACCGAACAGATAGGCTGTCCGTCTTTCACCGGCTTTAAGAAAAGGCTGGGGTGCGCTGGTTTATCTCTCCACAACTTGTAGGCGTGCCGTGCGCGTTGGCGGATTTCTGAAGGCAAGGCCCAATAATGTTTCCAGAACGATTTGGTCGTTTGCGACTGCATTGGTGCTCGATGAATTCGCCGCGTTCATCGAACATCGGCAGCACTTTGCCTTCGTTGGTTTCAGCCTCGACTGCCGCCACCAGTCCAGCTAACTTGGCATTGTCGGTCCCTGCAAATTGTTCATCCCACAAGGCCTCATCGGTGGCGATTTCTTCAAATGTTTCTTCGGTGGGCAGCGGATGAGTCTTGAAAAAGAGCGCAAACTGATGGAGCTGCACCGCTCGCGCCAGCGGCACCGCCTCAGCAATGTCCGTAATGGCCTTCACCAAGTCCGCTTGTGTTTGCTGTATCTTTGTCGCCATTATTTGTTCCTGACGATAGTTCTATGACGCTCACTATCAACCGTTTGCTTACCGACTCCACAAATAAGACAAATTTCGAAGCAATGCAAACACCGTTTGTCTGTACAAACACTTTCTCAAAGAGAAATTTTCACGCGGGCCAGCCGTCTGATCGTGACCGCCCGGAACAAGTCACGCGACGTTCCGCCCTCCGAATGGCGCGAAGCTGACGGTTCCGGCACAGCAGCCAATCAAGCCGGTTTACATCAAGAAGTATCCGTCTCGTTGACGGAGACAGAGGAGGCTGAACGGAAAACCCGAGGAACTATCCGTTTGAGGTCAGCCCGTTGCCCGCGGAAGATAGTGGTGGCCATTTGATAGCCTTTCCTGACTTGCCCGGAAGCGTTTCTGAAAACGGGCTTTTTTATTGCCAGGAAGTTTATCTGGCCTGAAGACATTGCGCGAGGTATGTCGGACAATCCTTCATTTGCGTTTGGAAAACTCAGCGACAATCCTATCCACCTCCTCCGCACTCAAACCGCTGGTGCCGAATTTCTGATCGGCAGCAGCCGGTGCCGCCGCCATGGGCTTGATCGCAGCCGGCGGCGGCATCGTCGCCACCTCGGCGCGGGCAGGCGCCACCGGATTCCCGGCAGCAACGGGCGGTGTGCTCGACAATGCCGGCCCTTTGCGGGAGACGTCGGAGGACAGCGCTTTTTGATAGGGGAACTCATTTCTGCCGCGCGCCTCCACGGCAACCGCAGGCCGCCAGGCGCCGGTGTCGCGCGGTTTTGCCAGCGGCTTGGTTTCCCACGCCACCCGCTTGATGTTCATCAAATGCACCGGCCCGATGTTGTCGCTGGTGATGTTGCCGCCATACGAGCCGCAGCCCAGCGTCATGCTGGGATCGAGGTCGGTGGTGTAGCCCACCGCGCCGATGGCCGCCGGCGAATTCACGATGATGCGAAACGCGGGCTTCTGCAGGCCGAATTGCAGAATGAGGTCGCGCTCCTGGCAGTGAATCGCCAGCGTGTGGCCGCGGCCACCGAAGTTGAGCAGCTCGATGCAGCGGTCGCAGCCCTTCTGCCAGCCGTCTTCCACGTAGAGCGCGAGCACCGGCGCAAGCTTCTCCATCGAAAGCGGGTATGGCTTGCCCACGCCGGCGAGGCGCGCCACCAGCACGCGCGTGTCATCCGGCACGCTGAAGCCCGCAGCCGCGGCAATGCGCTGCGGTGACTGCCCCACCATCTCGGCGTTGATGCGAAAATCCGGCGTGACCAGGGCCTTGGCGACTTTGTCCGCCTCGCTGTCATTCAAAAAATATGCTTTCTGCTTGTGCAGCTCCTCGAGCACGCGATCAGCCACCGGCGCATCGACCACCAGCGCCTGCTCCGAGGAGCACAGCGTGCCCCAGTCGAAAGTCTTGCCGGCGACCGCATCGGCCACGGCTTTGGGAATGTCCGCGCTGCGGTCGATGTAAACCGGCACGTTGCCGGGCCCCACGCCATAGGCCGGCTTGCCGGCGGAATAGGCCGCGCGCACGAGTCCCGTTCCGCCGGTGGCGAGAATCACCGCAGTATCACGATGGCGCATCAGCTCGTTCGTGCCTTCTTGCGAGGGCAGCGATAAACAGAGACACAAATCCGGCGGCGCGCCCGCGCTTTCCGCGGCTGTGCGCATCACATGCACGGCGGCCAGCGTGCATTCTTTGGCGCGCGGATGCGGAGAAACCACCACCGCATTGCGCGCCTTCACGCTGATGAGACACTTGAACATCGCGGTCGAGGTGGGATTGGTGGTGGGCACGATGGCGGCAACCACGCCCATCGGTTCGGCAATCTCGATAATCTTCTTCTTCGCGTCTTCACGAATGATGCCGACCGTCTTGAGCGCTTTCAGACTTTCGTAGAGATCGCGCGTGGCGAATTGATTCTTGATGATCTTGTCGGCGACCTTGCCGTACTTGGTTTCCTCCACCGCCTGCCGCGCCAGCCGCTCACTGGCCTTGAAGCCGGCCTCGGCCATAGCCGCGACCACGCGATCGACCTGCTCCTGGGAGAACGTTTTGAAGGCGAGCTGGGCCGCTTTCGCGCGCTGCATCAGGCTGCGTACTTCCTGCAGAGACTGAAGATCTTGATCGAGAAGGGCGGACATGATTGCTCCGGATGGTCGATGCGGAAGGGTGTCAATGACAGATGTCATGCTTGCGGCGCGCACGGCAAGCGCGGCCGAACGGCATCCATTCCCTCTGAGGTTGCGCTGTCTCTTCCCGCTGGAATTCAATGGCCGGCAGAAAATCTAGCAAAAGATGTTTCATTCGCAAGCGATTCTTCTCCCCGAGCGCGCGGGCGGGCCTGGCGTATTGCCAGTCTGAACGCAGGTGGCGTTGCCTTGAAAAGCCCGGCCACCATCACCGTCATCCAACTGTCATCCAGTATGGATCCTGTGAAGATTGAGGCACACGCCCGTGTCATTCACCTCAAAGGCTCAGCGCGAACACGCGAAGAATGACTCTCTTGATTTTGAAACGCTGCGCTCTCCGCGGCTCCGCGGTGCAAGTGGTTGCATTGTGGTCAAGAATCCTTCAGAATCCTATTCAGGCTTTGAGCGCCTGATGGCATGGAAACTGGAGCAGCCGTGCGCTAGGCGCCCAGCGCCAAGCCCGTCAGCAAATAATGCACGGCCAGATTGGTGAAATTTCCCCAGCGCTGCGCGAAGGCGCGGATGGTGTCTTCCGTCTGCGGCTCATCATTGCAATAGAAATGTTGAATCGCCTTGCGCACACCGAGATCGCCGGCGGCAATGGCGTGGCCGCGGCCGAGTCCGCGCGCCAGTAGCCAGTCGACCGTCCACCGGCCCACACCGCGCACAGGGAGCAAGCGCGCGGCGATTTCTTCGTCCGGGAGTTGGGGCAATTGCTGCAAATCCAGACGGCCGTCGCGAATCGCTGCCGCCAAGCCGATGATATACTCGGATTTTCTCTCCGTGAATTGCAGCCGGCGCAGGGAGGCGACACGCACGCGCGCCAATTTTTCCGGCGTGGGGAAGGCAAAATACCTCCCGCCGCCGAGCGAGAGGCGCTCACCGTAACGCCGCACCAGCCGGCTGCGCACGGCAAAGGCAAACGGCAAATTGATCTGCTGCGCGCTGATGGAAGTAACCATCATCTCGAACAGATCGGCGGTCAGCGTCGGCCGGAACCCGCGGAATTGCCGCGTGAGCCGGCGCAGAACCGGATCGTGTTCGGCGAACGCATAGAATGCGTCGAGCGGAAATTGCAGGCCGAGAATGTGGCGGGCAAGCCGATCGGCTTCCGCCTGGACGCGCCGCGCGCGCGTTGCAGGAACCACCCGATAGCGGACTTCATTTCCCTCGGCAAAAATTTCCAGCATATGCAAGCGCGCGGCGCAGGCAAAGACTTTTCTGAAAACTTTGCCATCGTACCAGTTGGCGGCATCCTCGCCGAAAGCCCGGTAGCGCCGCAGCGTCAGGCTGAGATTGACCGTGCCGGTTTCAGCAATTGCTCTTAACACTTGGCAGAGAAGGAAGGTCATGAAAAACCAACAGGGCTTTCCAAGCTTTTTCGGCGGCCTGCTGACAGTGAGTGATAGATGGCCGTATCAAGCAACGGCTCTGGTTCCTGCGCGAGGTTGTGCGCTGAGGCCAGATCGTGCTGCGCGATGGTGAGCCATTTTTGAATCGCCTCGGACTTGGCTTCATCCATAGAGTACCCGCCCTTGAGTAATCACTTTGTTTGTGAGTGAGGTCGGAATACGGCGGCTGCGCTCGGCTTCGGCTTTCGTCTTGACGATGATATCCTTCGGAACGCCGAGACCCCTCAGACAGCGATGCGCCCGCCTGCTGCGTTGCACCGGCCGCTCGTTGCTATCAGCCACGATCACCAACAGGTCGAGATCGCTGTCGGTGTCTGGTTCCCCCCAGACATGCGAGCCGAATTGGATGATCTTCTCGGGCTGCAGCTCAGCCACCAGCCGCCGCGTAATCTCGCGCAGCAAAGTTTCTGGAACATCCTTCATGATTTGCTTCAAATGGTTGCAGAAAGCTACTCGGGTCTTGGAGAAAAGTCAAGCCGCGGCTCATTCCCGCCCACGGCCGCTGCGCTGCAAAAATGTCAAATGATAGTTGACAAGGAAAATTTATATTGTGAAACATGAAAGTCTACTTCGACAACTGCAGCCTGCAGCGTCCGCTGGATGAGAAAAAGCAAGTCCGCGTGATGGTGGAAGCGGAGGCGGTTCTGTCTCTTCTGGCGCTCTGTGAGTCAGGAAAACTGGAGCTGGTTTCCTCGGAAGTTTTGTTGTTTGAAACACTGAAAAATCCGGACGTCGCCCGCGGCCATGAATTCACTCTGCAGAAAATAAATGTGCTCGACGCTTTGCATCTCGCCTCGGCAGAGGCGATTCAAGCCGATTGTTTTTGCACGACTGATGACAAGCTTCTGAAGGAAGCGAGAAAATTGAAGAAATTGAAAATAAAGGTGGTTTCACCAATTCACTTGATCGAGGAGGTTTCCTCATGACCCTGCAATTGAAACCGCTTACGGAGATCACTCACACAGCGATTCAAGTCTTGTGCAAAGAGATTGGCGTTGTGAATACCATCCGCTTCATCAACCAATTCTCCACCGGCCACGGGAATTACACAGAAGAGCGCCGGCAATTGTTCGGCGAATTGTCACTCGACAACATCGTGGCTGAAATCAAGCAAATGAGAAAGCCCGAGCCCTCATGATTCGCGTCCTGACGGGCTTCGAAGAAGATGACCGTCCGCCACTGCTAGATTCGCTCGCCAGGTTGCTGCCCGCACGCCGGCGAACCTTATGTTGTCCATTCGTTTCTGCTGCCCACCATTACCGCCGCTGAGGGAATACAGCTCTGTACCTGCCGGCTTCGCCGTCCTGTCAAGCCGCGGCTCATTCCCGCCCCAAGCCGCTGCGCTGCGCATTGCGCCGGAACATCGGCCACTCTTGCGATTGCAACACCGCGCTGCCGGCCGGCAACCAATCCTGCAACAGATGAATCCCATTGTGCGCACCGGCAACGATCTCGCGCCGGCCATTGCCGTCCAAATCAGCCACCAGCGGCGAGGCATGCATTTCCGCGCCGCACGCCACCGGAAAGCCGGCGAGCGGCCTGCCGCCGGCGGCAAAGCCGTGCAGCAAATGATCGCCGCCGCCGATGATCACACCGAGTCCGCCGCCGGCCAGCGCGACCACTGCCGCGGAGCTGTTCATCTCGTAGCCGAGGCGCACCGGCCAGCCCAGCAGACAATCGCCGGTGGCGCTCCACGCGTGCACCGCGCCGTCGGTGGTGGCGAAAATGAGATCGAGTTTGCCGTCTTCATCGAGATCAGCGATCACCGGATTTGCATGAATGCCTTTGCCGACCAGGCGCGGAAACGGCGGCAGCTCGCTGCCCTCCAGTTGCAACACATGCAGAAAGCCGCTTTCGTCGCCGGCAATGATTTCCACGCGGCCGTCGCCATTCAAATCCGCCAGGCTCGGCGAAGCCGGCGCATCCATGGGCAGGCGAATGGGGAAACCGGGAGAAGCCTCTCCGGAAAGACGCCAGGCATAAACGTAACCGCGACTCGCTTCACCGGGCGTCAGAGTCGTGATCACCAGCAAATCCTCGTGCCAAGCCGGAGTTGCCATGGCCCAACCTTGCATGCGCTGCGGCCAGCCGGTTGCGGGTTGGCCACGCCGATTGCACACGAACATCTGCTCATGGCCGCCAATCGCGAGCAGGGAATCCGCAATGATCACCGGCGAAGACCAGACGCGATAGCCGAGATCAATCGGAAAGCCGGCGACCTTCGCGCCGGTGAAATGCCAGCCGTGCAACCGGCCGTCATTCCCGCCGATGAAAATCTCGGGCTGTTCATCGCCGTCAACGTCCCACAACGCCGGAGAAGAAAACGCGCCACCGGCGATGCGTTGCGGCCAGTTGGGCAGATCGCGCAGGGAGTCATCGAGCAAATAGCAAAACCCATCGAAGGAGCCGATGACAATCTCCAGGCGGCCGTCGTGATCGAAATCATAAACAGCAGGCGAGGAGACGGTTTCTGCGGCAGTGGCGCGGAAGAGATGGCCCGGAGGGAAGTTTTGTTGACCGCAACTGATCAACAAGAATACAGCAATTTTGGCGAAGCCGCTGCCTGCGTGTTGGACCACGGAGCTGCCGAAGTTCTGAGGTTCTGCTGAAGCGCCCAATGACTTGCATTCGATCCAACTCTTGTCATTCTGCAAGAATCTCCTGCATGCTTGAGTCGGACGCCAGAAATGACGAAGCACCGTCCGAGACGTCGCCCTCTTTTTGGTGGTGGTAGACTCAAGCATCATGATGATTGAAATATTCCACCAGCTCCCACTTCAGCGCCGGCGGGCGAATGTCGAAATCCGCGAGGTTGGCCAGCGGCAGCCACTGTACCAGGCAGCCGTCTTCGGGCGGCTGGACGTGATTGGTGGGCAACGCAGCACCGTCCGCGGTCGCGAGGAAATACCAATCCGTCTTGCGCGGCTGATGATAAGGTCCGAATTTGCGTTGCGGCGTAATGGTGAGGCCGAGTTCCTCGTGCAATTCACGCTGCACCGCCTGCTCCGGCGTTTCACTGGGTTCGATGCCGCCGCCGGGAATGCGCCACACATCAAGGCCTTCGACCAGACAATGATAGGTAAGCAAGTGCCGGTCGTGCACCAGCACGGCGCCGGCGCGCGGCCGTCCCGGCTTCCAGTTTTCTGCCGGTTGCGGCAACCGCTCGCCGATCCAAATCGGAAAGCGGGCCGCCACGGCACTTCCGGTTTTTTCACGCAGCCATTTCACCATCAACTCGCGAGTGACAAAGTCACGGCGCAGACGAATGAAGCGAAAGTGCTTCTGCGCGGTGAAGAGTTCATCGGTCAAGCCGCCGTAGTTTTGTGCCAGCCCGGGCACGCCGTATTCGGCATAATAGGCTGCGCTGCGGCGGGCCGCTGCTTGCGCTGCTGCCGGTGTGGGATAGACGGGCGAATCCATCACGATGAATTGCCCGCCGGGCCGCAGCACGCGCGCGGCTTCCGCGCAGCATTGCGCCGGGTCGCGGGCATAATGCAGACTCGCATTCGCGATCACTATCTCGAAACTGGCAGCGGCGAGCGGCGGCCGCTCGAGTTCGGCTTGCACGGCCAGAAAGCGCCGCTGGTTTGCCGGCAACGCAGCCAGGCCATGCGGCCCCGCGTTCACATCCAGAGCGAGCACGGCGTGTTGCTCTGCAAGCCGGCGGCTCAGCCAGCCGCTGCCGGCGCCGAGATCCAAAATGCGCAGGCTGCTCTTGCCGTGGTTTTGCTGCAACCATTTTTGCAGGAATTGAAAGGATTGCGCGCGCAGCCGCCATTCGGCCACATGGGTTGCGGTGAGATCACGAAACGGCAAATGCTGGTAATAGCCGGGCACCGTGCTGGCCCAACCCTCGCGCAGCCGCAAATCATCGTATTGTGCGCAATAGGAGGCCAGCGCGGCGACGCGCTCGCGCGCAAGCAGGCGGGGAATTTGGTCGAGAATGGCAAAGCTCGTGTCGCACGCCGGGCAACCCAGAGCACGCACCGAGCCGGCCACAGTCAACGCCAGCGGGCCGCGACAGGCGGGACAACGCAACACCGCGAGCCAGTGATAGATTTGTTCATGCATTCTTGTTGCGGCGCCGCGTTGCATTCACCCTGCCTTGACCAGCGTCAAGCTGGCGACCACGTATGGAATGTAAACCAGGCCCAGGGGATTGCCCTGCTGCAGCAGCTTCAGCCGGCCGCGGCGCACCGCCTCGCCAATGGCAACACCGTCGAGAAAGTGGCGCAGGCATTCTTCCGCGAAGATGCACGCCAGCGCTTCATTGATCGTGATCTCGGTGCCGATCACGCCCGCGGCATGGGCATTCTCCACAAAGCCGCTGACCAAATCCAATGCCACTTCAGGCTCGAGCGCGGTGGTGTGGCAGCCGTTGAGAAAAACCAGCGGCTGCGGCTTGGCCGCCGGCAGGTCGCGGAGCTTGCTGCGCAAATAATCCCGGGTGATGTATTGCTGCACCGCGGGATCACCGACTTGCAGATAGGGAACATCTTCCTCGCTATCGAAGCCGCCGTGGCAATAAAAATACACCACCTGCGAATCAACTTCTTTCATCTGCGTCATGGTGTCGTCGCGGGTGAGGGCATGATGCCATCCCACACCCGGACGCAACGCCTGCAGCCGGGCTTCGTGCTGCGGTCGCAGCTTAAAGTTGACATCGGTCGAAACCGCGACCACCAGCGCCGGCGCTTGTTGGTAGCGGATCTCCGTGGCGGCTTCCACCGGCGCGTTGGTGAGCGAAGGCGGCATGCCGAGGTTGTGGCGGTAGCCCCAAAAACCGCTGGGACAAATCACCAGCGGCTGGCCGCGGCTGGGGCATGCACCCTGGAAGCATTCATTCTCAGAAAGCTGACCAGGCTGCTGCAGGGCCTGCAGGAAAGATGGACAGAGCGTGTAGCCGTCCGCCGGCGCAGTGGTGTCGAAATCATAGTCATACAGCATGGCAACCGGCAGGAGATGGCGAATCGAGTCTTTGTTGGCGATTTGCACCAGACCGGGCTTGCGCATGAGTTCCTGCAGGGCCCGCGCTTTCTCCTTGCCGCCGGCCAGGCGAGTGATCACCACGTCATAGAAGCGGTAGCCGCGCTTGGCGAATTTGATCAGGTCGGCTTTGAGCTGTTCAAGTTCGCCGCTGCCGTCGTACTTGAACTTCTTGCCGGACTGCCACGGCTCGCTGTCACCCCAGGCTGCCAGGCGCAACGCTTCGCGTGCTTTGGTGATGAGATTCTGCAATTCCTGGCCAGGAATACTCGCGTCTTCTTTGAACTCGGATGCACCCTCAGCGCCGAAGAAGCGAAAGCCGTGTGTGCCGTTGCCGTTGTCGTTGAGCATCAAGCTCAGGCGATGAGGCTGCAAGTGCTCCAACCGCGCAACATCGAGATTCTTGCTGAGGGTGAAATCGGCGCGGGTTTGTAGTGCCGGGCTTGTGCGGCTGCCGCGCAGCAGGCGTTGCAGCCGTGACGCCACCTCCACTTCCACGAGATGCGATTGCACCAGCACCTGTTCGCAGTAAATATTGCAGCGCAGGTGAAAGCGACCGGCGCGCGGGGGCATCTTCACCGCAAAGAACAGCCGCCGCTGCAGCAATTCCACAGAGAGGCCGGCAGGTTGCGCAGCCGGCCGGGTAACCTCCGCCAGCCCATCCTGCTGCAGTTGAATCTCACCAATGTCCTCGCCGGTGGTCAACTCGATTTCGCCGTCATAGGCGAACAACGCGACTTTGAGGCGCGCCTCTTTGGGCAGATGTTCCACCGGCAGGGCCGTGGGCTGTAGATCCATTGCGCCCGCGATGCGCTCGCGGCTCACTTCAAACCAAAAATAGCAGCGCTGCTGCTGCACCAAGGGCTGAGCCGGAGGCAGGGGCAGGCCGGCGTTCTCGAGACTCGCAAAGCCGGTGTTCACCGTGGGCTGGCGTGGCGGCGCTGGCTCAGCGCCCGGCTCAAAGTAGAGCGTATCGTCCGGCTCGATGGGCGGCGCGCCCTCGAAATCATCGCCGCTGCCGACGCCGCGACCGCGTGCTCCGCGCGAGCGCGTGCGGGAGCCGCCATTGCGCGGCACACCGCGAGAGCGTGTGCCCGAGTCACTTTCGCGCTCAGCCTTGCGCTTACCCGGCCACGGCCATGAGCGTTTGGAGCTACGCGGCGGTTCCGGGACGGGACCCGGCAGAGGGGAATAATCCTTATCATACGCGCCGCCAGTGCCGCGTTCGGTTCGGCTCGGAGATGCCGGCGGTGGTGCAGGCAGTGGCTCATCCGTCCGCGTTTGATCCGTCGAGCCGCCGTTCTTCGCTTGCGGCGCTGGTGCGGCGGCACCGCCGTAGTGATCCCAAATCGCGGCGATCATGTCGAGCACGAGCTGGCGGCGTTGCTCCTCCGGCATCTGCATAAACAGCGCACGCCAATACTCGCCAGAAACCGTTTTCACTTCCGCGGGCAGAGCCGCTTGCGCTGCCGCCGGCAAATACGGCCGCAAGGCGGCCAGCACCCGGCGCTGCCACCATTTGATTTCAAAACTCTCTGCGATGGTCTGCACCTGTTGCGCCAGCGCCGGCGAAAGCCGGGGCGCCATTCGCAACAAAAGCCGCGCGCGCGTAATCTCGGACGCCTGCCATTGCCGTACGAAAGCCAGCGCTTGCCCCAATTGCAATTCGTCAAGATGGGGCAACAGCCGGCTCAGGGTCATTTCCTGTTCCGATTCCCACAAATCTTCCAACAATCCAATTGCCGCGGCGACTTGTTGATCCGACCAGAACGGCATCAGCGGCAGGAAATTGCGCAGCGTGCCTTCATTCGGCAAACCGGCAGCCTCCACCTGCTGGCGCAAGGCGGCCTGCAAGCCGGGGCCGGCGCGCTCTGCAATCAGGGACAGCGCGGACGCGTGTTCTTCCGCCGAGCCCTGGCTGCGCGCCTCCGCCGCGATTTCCTGCGGCAACGCGCCGGACACGCGCAGGCTCAGTTCGAGCAGAGCTTCCAGCCGCGCTGTGGTCCAGTTGATCGCGCGCGCGGCCAGCATGCACTCAACGGCCAGACTGCGCTCTTCCGCCTCGGAGAAATGTGGCATCAAACCGGCCAGCGCCAGGCTGCGCCAGCGTTCCTCGCTCATCGCGCGCGCCGCCGCCAGCAGAGCATTGGCTTCGTCCGGCGGCAGAGGCGCCGGCAAGCGGCTGAGCAAAATCACCAGCGCTTCCTGCTGGTCGCTGTCGAGATTGGGCTGTTTTGCCAGCATCAAAGCTGCTTGCGTGAGAGATCGCAAGAAGGGTGTCCCTGGCAGGCGGTCGGCCAGCAACGCGAGGGCAAGAGCACGATCCGCTTCACCGCGATAAAGGCTGGTGAGGTCAGCTTCGCGCACGGCCGCAAAGGCCGGCTCCAGCAGAGAAGAGGAGAGAGCAGGCACGACGCGGGGAAAGCGCACCAGTTCGGTGGCCAGCAGCGCATGATCGCCCAACTCGTAGGCGCGCTGCAACAAGGCGGCCAATGCCGCCAGCCGCTCGGCTTCCGGCATGAAGCCGATGCCGGTGATGGTGTTGATGGCGTTGGCGAGCACCGCGGCCGGCAGCACCGGCGCCAGCTCAGCCAGCAGCTCCGGCTCGGGCGCGCCCGGCCGCTCGTGCGGCGGCTCACCCAGCAGCAATGCGCGCAGCGTTGCTTGCGGATTCTCGGGCATATCGTCTCACTCTCGCAGAACGATCACAATAAGCTTGATGCGCAGATTTCCAGCTTGCCCTCGCTGGCAGGCGGGCAGCCTGCGCTACGCTTTGTCTCTGCAGCAAATCAATCCGGTGAAATCAAAACCGTGAACCGGCGGCTGCGCTCAGCCGAGCGGCGATTTCTTGCCTTCCTGATCCGGCATGGCCATGGGCGTGCTGCCTTCCATGCGCGCGCCTTCCGGAATGAACTCATCCGCGCCGAGCTTCTTGCGGCGGCCGTCGAGAAACCAGTCGCGGTTGAAGTTTCTCGAGATCAGCACCATGACGATCAGGATGAAGAAGTACCCGAAAAAGCCGCTAAACAAACCGATGCCGTACGCGCCGAAGAGATCGCTGCGCTGCGGGAAGATGGCGAGCACCGCGCTGCCGCCGATCGCGCCCACCAGCGTGACGATATCGCTGAGCTGCACGTCGCCCTGGCGATAACGGTTGATATAGTAGACATACCAGCCGATAACCGCGCCCAAGCCGCCGGCGCCGAGCAGTTGAATCAACGAAGCGGATTCGTTCATAAGCCCTCCTCAGGAAAGTGAAGATGATGAAGACGCGCGCTTGTGCAGATCCGCGCGCCACACGGTGTGAACTAGAAAGGCCAGCGCCATTGCCAGCCCGAAGGCGATAACCGCCCGCAGGTTGACGAACAGCAGTGGAATGAAAGCAGCGAGAATGGTGGCGGCGGCCAGCGCGAGAAATTTCAGGAAGGGATGGGCCGCGGGCCGGCGCGCCGTCAGCCAGGCGAGCAGCCAGCCCCACACCAAGCCAAAGCCGATGCTGCCGAGGAATTGAATCATGCCGGGCGCCTTCTCTCTTGTGTGAATCGTACGAAACAGCGCCGCTTAAAATCGCCGGGACCTGGCAGAGCACAGAGTTCGAGTCCCGCAAATAACGCCTCTGCTGTTCCAACAGGCGCAGTGAAACCGTAAAGGCCAGCTTCGTCGGCGATCTCTCTTCAGCCGCTCACGCGACGGTTCCAAACATGGCGCCCACTGCCGCCGTGGCGGCCATGGCCAAGGCTCCCCAAAACGTCACGCGCACCGCGCCGGTGACCACCCGGGCGCCGCCGACGCGCGCGGCCAGTCCACCCATCAGCGCCAGAAACACGAGAGAACTGCCGGCGACAAGAGGAATCATGTTCGAAGGTGGGCTGATCAAGACGATCAACAGCGGCAAAGTTGCGCCCACTGCGAAGGTGGCGGCAGAGGCCAGCGCGGCTTGAATCGGGCGCGCTGTGTGCGTTTCAGAAAGCCCAAGCTCGTCGCGGGCATGAGCCGACAGGGCGTCGTGCGCCATCAATTGATCGGCGACTTGTTGCGCCAGGGTCGGTTCGAGTCCGCGCTTGACATAGATGGACGCCAGCTCGTCGCGCTCGAATTCCACATTCGTCGCCAGCTCGTCGCGTTCCCGTTGCAAGTCGGCTTTCTCGGTATCTGCCTGCGAGCTGACCGAAACATATTCCCCCGCTGCCATCGACATGGCACCGGCGACCAGACCGGCGACTCCCGCGATCAGCACGTTACTGCGGGTCGCCTGCGCGGCGGCAACGCCCACCACCAGACTTGCGGTCGAGACAATGCCGTCGTTCGCACCCAGAACTGCTGCGCGCAACCATCCAATCCGTTCTGCATAATGGCGTTCTGCTTCAGATTTACCCATTGTGCCCGCCTTTCCTCCGTGGCAACGTGCCACGCCAGAGCTTCTCAAAGCACTCGTCAACTCCATCGCGCAACAAGACAAGGCTCACCGGGGAGAGCTGCTGCCGATCACCGCCGGCTTACACAAGGCCAGTCGTGCCGCACCAGGCAGTTCAATCTCCACAGAAAAAGCCAGAAAGTCAACAAGGGTTTCTTTGCTGCTCGTCGCCCGGTGGGTCATGCCTCCCGCTCATGCGCGGTCAGCGCCATACCCAGCCTGCCGAGCTGCGCCTGCGCGGCCGCTTGTGCGCGGCGCAGCCAGGAGCCGGTTCCGTTCTCTTGCAGCCGCTGCCGCGCCAGCTCGCCGTGCAGCCGGCGATTGACGTAATCGTAGTAGCGCCGCGAGTGCCGGCCGCGGATGCGAAAATCGCGGTCGTTGCTTGCCTGCCACTTGCCGTTTGCAGCAATCAGGTTCTGCTCAGCCATGCGCTGGTAGTATTCCGTGCCCTTGATGGGATAGCTCACCGTGGTCAGCACGAGATCGGGATTGGCTTTTTTCACATGGTCGATCGTAGCGGCAATGTCATCTTCGTTTTCGTCCTCGAAACCCCACATCAGGAACATGCCGGTTTCGAGACCGTAGCGTTTGGCCAGCCGCGTCATGGCCTGCACCTGCCCGGCCTTCACCCCGCGCTTCATTTGATCCAGCAGGCGCTGCGAGCCGCTCTCCGAGCCCAGCCACACGCGCAGGCAGCCCATTTCCGCCAGCACCGCCACGATTTCTTCATTCAGCCGGTCGGCGCGGCAGATGCATTCGAAGGGAATCTTGATCTTGCGCTGTTGCAGCGCGGCGGCATATTCGAACAGCCATTTGTGATTGATGTTGAACACGTCGTCGGCATACCACAGCATATCGGGCTGATACGCCGCGCGAATCAGCTCGACTTCCTCCGCGCAAAGTTGCGGGCTGCGTTTGCGCAGGGATTTGCCGTACACCGAATGGCTGCACCAGGTGCAGGAATAAGGGCAACCGCGGCTGGTGATCAACGACACCGCGCCCGTGCCATGATGCGTGCGCCACGCGGCAACGTAGCGCGGCAAATCAATAGCGCCGCGGTCGGGCAGCGGCAGCCGATCGAGATCAGCCAGCAGCGGCCGCGCGGGCGTGCGCTGCGCCCGGCCGTGTTGATCTTTGAAAACGATGCCGGCCACCTGCAGCAGGCGTTCGTGCCGGCCGGATTGCAAAATCGGTAGCAATTCTTCCAGAGTCTGCTCGCCCTCGCCGATGACTACAATATCCGCGCCGCAGTCGAGATATTCCTCGGCGTAGTAGGGCGGATCCGGCCCGCCAACGATCACCGTGCAATTGTGCTGCTTCGCAATCGAGATCATCGCCAGGACGTTGAATTTCGTCATGAGATTGGCGTAGAGGCCGACGGCAGCCGGCTTCTTCGCCGACAGCAATTGCGCAAAGTCCTGCTGGCCCGCGAACGTGCTGTCGAAGATTGCCACGGCAAAATCTTTTTGCTTGAGATACGCAGAAAGGTAAAGCAACCCAAGCGGCGGGTAGGGCTTCATGATTTCCCGCTCTTTGGCATCGTCCTGCAGAAAATAGCCGTGGGTGAGAAGAAGGTCCATAGTTCACGTTGCCAATGGTGGTGGCCGGTACGTATCCTGAACCAGCCGGATTCGGCGCCATGCTGCAGAGGCCGCCGGGAATTCAAAGCGGTATTCTGTTGCGCCGGCGCGCAGTTGCTTCAATTCGTATCGGTAGTCTCGTGTCCGTTCGAAAACATCGCCACCCGGCCGGGTTGCATCGAACGATCCCGACGACTACTGGACCTGCGTGAGTGTCCGTCCGAAGATGCTCCAACTTCGGCAATGCCGGGGTTTCCAGGACTTCGAGCACCGTGGAAACTTTGTGGTTTTCAATGCAACGGCCAAGCCGTGGCAGGAACACCTTTCGCAACAGGCTGCGATTGCGGACGGACCCTGGTCAACCGCCTGGGCGGTCTTCCCGTTTCCGGACAGACATTCGTCTATGCGGCATGTCATGCAGGAGAATCCCGTGAAATGCCTGGCATTGCACCTTCATTTTCCCAGGATCCTTTCAGGATGACAAGGGAGGCAGATAGGCTTTTCAAGGTAACAGTGCGCTGGCAAGTCAATTGATCACCACCAGCTTCCGGGTTTGGCGATGCACCACGGCCTCACGCTGTTTCACTGTCATCCGGCAGAAATAAACGCCGTTGCGCCCGAGCGCCTGGGTCACCGCCAGCTCATGCCGGCCCGCCTCGAAGTCGCCGTTTGCCAGGCGGACAACGCTTTCTCCCAGCACATTGAAGATCTCGATTTCCACGGTTGCCGCTTGCGGCAAAAAGAACTGCAGCCGCGTGAAAGCCGCAAATGGATTCGGATAGTTGGGCGAGAGCGCATACGATTGCGGGAAGCCGTCGTTTGCAAGACCGCTTTCGACGCCGGTTGGTGTCAAGCCGAATTCCTGGGTCAGCAGCGTGTGCATTGCCGCGCCGGCTTCGGATTCCACCATGAAGTACATTGGAAAGCCGAGCACGGCGACATGATGCTGGGTCGAGACCATGCCGGCCGGATAGTCGTGGAAGGCATAGGCTGTGTCATTCGCCAGGTAGCGAAACAGCGTTTTCGCCCCTGGCCGCGGACGAAAGACGTAGACGTCGCGCAACAAGCCGTTCCAGGAGGGCACCGGCACACGCTGGGCATCGACGCCCACCGCCTGATAGCCGGCGGCCGCACCGCGCACACCGGTGAATTGCACCTCGGTCGCCTTCCAGGTCGTGTCGATCTGGAGATAATCAAAGGCAAAATCGCCGGCGGCAAAGCCTTTGGGAGAAGTGTTGCCGGTAAAACTGGCCATGAGATTCCATCCGGAAAAGAGCAGCCGGCCGCCGGCCTCGAGGTAGTCCGCCAGAAGCTTCTGCAGGCCGGGAAGGTTGGTGGGCGTGGTGTCATCGTGGTGCCAGAGCAGCATGCGGTAGGCGCCGAGCGTGTCATCCGGCAGGCCGGCGCTGCGCACGTCGTATTCGGCAAACTCGAAACGCGCCAGCAGCCGGCGATAGAAATCATCGACCTGGGCATCGGAGGGCGAGGCCGGGATGCCGGTGCCGTCACGGGTTTCATCGATGAGCAACAGGCCGCGCGCGAGCGTGAGCGGACGATAGGCCAGCGGCGCGGTAAATGCGCTTTCGAAACCGGTCGTATCCACGGCCGTGAGGGCATAGTAGAAACGGCCGGCCGGCAAATCCGCGTCGACATAAGCCGTATCGCCAATAAGCGCCGTGTTGAGTTTGGTGAAACCGGCATGCGGCTGCCGGCTGCGATAGAGATTGTAGCCGGCCAGATCGAGATCGGTGTTGCGCTGCCAGGCGAGTTTTGCCTGAAACAAGCCGTGGCGCGCGGCGAGGCCCTGCGGCGCCGCCGGTATGCGACTGGGTGTGAAACGAATTTCGGCCGAAGGCAAACTGCGGCGGCCGGCATTGTCAATCGCCAGGACTTGAATGAAGTGAGTCACGCCTTCCTGCAGATCGGTCAGCAAAATCTGCGTGGCGCTGCCGGCCTCCACGGAATCGGTGACAGTGCCGCTGCTGCGGCCATAACGCACGTGATAGTTGACAATCGGCGCGCTGCAGGTGGCGGGCGGCTGCCAGGAAAGCAGCGCGGTGGTGCCGGAACCGGTTTCGCGCGCTGCCAGCGCCTGCGGCGGGTCGGGCGGGAAATCACCCGGCGCCAGCTTGTACACGCCGCCCTGATTGGTGGCTTGCGGGGTGCCGGCGAGATAGACTTCATTGGCCGCCGAAATCGCGATCATCCAGACGAGCATATCGCGCGGCAAGCCGCGTTCAATGGCACACCATGAACGGCCGCGATCATGGCTGAGATAAGTCCGCCCCATCGAAAGGCCAAAGCCTCCGGCAACCAAAAGATTGGGGTCAGCCGGACTGACCTCCAACGCCCAGATCTCGGTGCCGGCAAAACCGAGCGGCGACCAATTCTCTCCGCCATCGGTGCTGTGCACGACCCCGTGATCGCTGCGTGTGCCCCACACCGAAGCATAGACATTGCCGGGCGCGTTGTGATCGAACACGATGACGGGAATCTCGGCGGCATCACGCTTGGTCACGGCGCGCCAGGTCTTACCGTGATCGTCCGATTTGCTGATGGTGGCATTGGTGTAGGTTCCGCCCAGCAGAACATTGGAGCGGTCCGGCCGGAGGGCCAGACAGCAAAACGAGCCAATCTCGCTCGACGCGAGAAACCAGGTTTGCCCGCGATCATGGCTCGAATAGAACCCCTGTCCGAGACTGCCGAGATGCAAGGTATCGGGATGAATCGGATCCACGACAATCGAGCGGCCATTGAAATCGACACGCGGCAGCACTTCCTGCCAACTCAAGCCCGAATCCGTGGTGCGATGCACGCCGGTGGCATAGCCGCCGATGAGAATGAGGTTGGTGTCCGCCGGATGCACCGTGATCGTGCTGATCGCCAGCACGCCGGGAGGCAGCGGCAGGTGCTGCCAGTGCTCGCCCCGGTCGCGGCTGATCGCAAAGGAATCACCCGCGGCATAAATCGTGTTCGGATTGCGGGGATTGATCGCCACCGCCACCTGGGCAATTTGGGCAATATTGCCATGCAGCGAAGTCTTTTTCTCCCACTGCCACTGCGCCTCTGCCTTGCCGAAGCAAGCGACACACAAAGCGGCCGCCATCACGATTCTGCCTCGTGACGAGTGGAAATTGCGTACCATGTAACCCTCCAAGCAAAGTGAGATGCCCGGCCGGTAGCCGGTGGAATTGGACGCAACGGCGGCTTTTCTACGGAAACATCACACGCAATGATTCACTCTCTCATAACAAACGCGAGCAGCAGGCGCAGGGATTTCAACGCGGATTCCTCCATTCATATATCTCGATCTTCGCCTCGCCAGGACGAAACGGCGCAACCACCGGCGGCAATTGCGCCAGACGGGTGGGATCGAACCCTTGGTAATAAACCGGCTCATACAGATCGATGGGAATCTCGTGCACATGGGACAAACGCGGGCGCCACTTTTCAAACCACTGCGCCCGCTCCGGAAATCGCTGCAGGATTGGATCCACCGCAATCAACGCCTGCCCGGCATGCAGCAGCAATGAATCGAGCTGTGCGGGTTGGTGGCGGCGCAGCTCGAGCGATTTCGCTTTCTCATAGAAATAGAAATTCTTGCTCATTTGCGTGAGCACGGGAACGCGGGCCTGCTGCAGATAATCTGCTGCGCGGCGATAGGCATCAGTGCGCAGCGCCAGCACCGGTTGCGCGGCTCGGCTGTTCATCGTGAGAATGACGACAGCGAGCCCTGCCCTCAGCCATTGGGCCCGCCGGCGAAAAAGCCGGCCCAACTCTGCGACGCCAAGGCCGGCCAGCAGACACAAGCCCGGCACCACCGGCAGCAGCAGGCGCGGGAAGCTGAGATAGAAAAGCGCGGAAGCTGCGAACAGCACCAGCACCAGCAGGAGAAAGAAGCCGCTGCGATCACGACGCAGCAGCACGGCCGTTGCGCCGGCCAAAGCCGCCAGCAACAAGGCCGGGGTGAGCCAATGGCTGAGGTAGAAGTACAGTGTCTGCGGCGAGGTGACCAGCAGCGCGGATTGTCCAAAGGAATGCGCCACTTGCCCTTGCAGAATGGCGCCGTAGCCCACCGAAAACTGCACGAACGACAGCCACGGCAAATAGAGCAGTCCGGCAATCGCCGCGGCCAAACCGAAACTGCGCCAGAGTTCCTTTGCGGCAACCGGCTGGTGTCGGCGCGAGAGACGATACACCGCTTGCACACAGAGCCAGGCGCCGGCAATCAAGAGCGGAAAGAAGCCGTGGTACTTGGTGTTCCAGCACAGCCCGGTGAGCACACCGCCGCTGATGAGCCAGCTCCGGCGATTCTCCTGGATGCCCATGAACAGACATCCCAGACTCGCCCAAAACAGCAATGTAAAAGTTGCGTCAGTCAGGGCCAGGCGCGAATAGATGAGATGGTATTCGGCCGTGGCCAGGAACAGGGCCGCGAGCAATCCGGCGGCGCGGCCGAACCAGCAGCGTCCGATCGCATAAATCACGGCCACCGTCAAGCTGCCGGTGCAAGCGGACACGCCGATGGCGGCGTAATCCTGCACACCGCAGAGCAGGAAGCACATTCCCACCAGCGTGGGAAACAAACCGGGCGCGTGGCCGGATTGAAAAATCCACCCTTCTCTGCCGAAGGTGGCGAGCCAGCGGCCGGTCATGGCGTACGAGCCTTCGTCGAAATGCGTGAGGCCGAGGCTGTCGAGCTGCCAGAAGCGCAAGGCGGCGGCAAAAGCAACGAGCAACAGGCCGAAGCCGAAATCAGCGCGATCATTTCGGCGGCCAGCGGCCGGCCCGCTGCGCTGATGGCTGTTCATGGCCGCGCTGCCGGCTTCGGGTCAAAGTCCGCGCGCCTCGTCGGCGGTTCGGAGAAATTCCGGCGAGTGCAGGAAGCGCTGATCGCATTGCTGCTCACGTTTTCGGTAATCCGTGTTTGATGACGCGTTCAATGGCCTCGGCGAAGCGGTCGATTTCCTCGAGCGTGGTGTAGACGCTGGGGGAGACGCGGAGGCCTTCAAACTCGGCGTGCTTGATGGCAATCACGAGGATGCGGTGTTGATTCCACAAATGAAGGGCGAGGGCTTTGGATTCGACGCCTTGGATCTGCACATTCGCCAAGCCGCAAGCAAAGCCGGGCCGGAGACTGGTGTTGAGGCGCACGCGTTCGTGCTGCAGCAGCCGCCGAGCCCAGCGGTCGCGCAGAAAAATCAGGCGCGCTTCCTTGCGCTGCGCACCGATGCCTTGATGAAAGGTGAGCGCGTCGGCAATGGCGAGATAATTGGCCGCCGGATGCGTGCCGATCTCCTCGAACTTGCGGATGTCGCCGTCCAGCGCCGCGGGCGCGGCCATCATCGGCCACAGGTTTTTGATCTTGTCGCGGCGCACGTAGAGCATGCCGGTGCCGTGCGGCGCGCACAGCCATTTGTGCAGGCTGGCGGCATAGTAGTCGCACTCCAAATCCGCGTGGGTGAAATCGAAATGCGCCAAGGCATGCGCGCCGTCCACGATCACCGGCAGGTTGCGGCGGCGTGCCATGGCCACAATTTGCTTCACCGGCAAAATCTGGCCGGTGAGGTTGATCATGTGGCACATGAGAATCAATTTTGTTTTCGGCGTGACATTCTTTTCAAAGAGCGAGACAATCAAATCGGGATCCTCGCAGGGCACGGGCAGCGAGAACTGCCGCAGCTTGATCCCGTCGCGGCGTTCACGCTGCTGCCAGGTGGTGATCATGCGGGGATAATCCTGGTTGGTGGTGAGCACCTCGTCGCCGGCGGCGAGATCGAAACCGAATTGGCAAATCTGCAGGCCTTCGGAAGCATTGCGCGTCAGCGCGATTTCCTCCGTCTCGCAGCCGAACATGCGCGCCAGGCGCTGGCGCACGCCCTCGCGTTCCGGCTCGAGAATCTGCCACATGGTGTACGCCGGCGCCTGGTTGGAGAAATCGAGATGGCGCTGCAGCGCGGCCTGCACCACTGCCGGCGAGGGGCTGACGCCGCCGTTGTTGAGATTGATCAGGCTGCGATCGACGGCAAAGGCCTGCTGCACTTCAAACCAAAGCGCTTCATCGCTGGCGACTTCCATGGGCGGACGGGTTTCGTCGGCGAAAGCAGCGAAAACATCGTTTGAACTCCCCGGGCGCAGGGCGGGCAGTGCCAACAGAGACCCGGCGGCGCCACCCAGCGCACCCAAGAACGAACGGCGGCTGTACATGCCCTCTCCTCCTTTGCGTTATCAACGGCCAGGAACAACGAAGAATTGCGCAATTGCGATGCAACTCTCTTGGGAGGCCTCGTGCCTAATGTCGCTAGTACTACAACGCTAAGTCGAATTCTACTGCACAGACAAACAGCTCCAAAGGGGCGCCATGCAAAAGCGAAGGGCAACGCCCTGGAAAAGAAAACCGTAATCAGGAGAAATCACCAAGCCCCATGCGGGGCGCCATAGAACTACGTCTGGAATGTCGCCCCTCGGGCTGAATGCGACAAATCCTATCGGTTCCCAAGGCGCTGCCCGTGGGCTATTGCATGCGGCCCCGTCGGGGTCAACCCGGCCTTCTAAACGAGGAGAGTGCATACCCAACGTTGTAGTACGATCCATCCGAAATCGCGAACTTCTGAGAAAATGTTCCTGCAACGGCTAGGCCGTTGCACGTTGCATCAAAATACTCTGAGTTTCCACGACACTTGAAGGTTTGGAAACCTCGGCTCAGCCGAGGGTGGAACATTTTCGGACAGAGACTCACCAACTTCTGAGGGGGAATCCGTTCCAACCTTGGCCGGGCCAAGATCTTGTGATCGTTTGCACGACGCGGATCGACCGCAAGCATTCCAAGGCCGGCAACCGCGCAACGCCGGCGTCCGTCTCCCGTTCATTGGGCGCCGGCTCAGACTCTGGCTTCTGGCATGGCGTTGCGATCCCAGGGCGGGGCGTTGTGCAGTGCGCCAATCACGCCGTCGACGGAATCCACCACCGACCACATTAAACGATGCTGCGGCCGCATGAAGCGTTCGCGAATGCAGCGTTCGAGCAGCTCGAGGGCAGGATCGAAGAAGCCGCGCAGGTTCACGATGACAATGGGATGGGTGTGCAAGCCCAGGCGCTTCCACGTGATCGCTTCGAACAATTCCTCCAGCGTGCCGCTGCCGCCGGGCAGCGCAATCAGGCCCTGGGATTTTTCGATCATCACACGCTTGCGCTGGTGCATATCGTCGGTGAGATGCAGCTCGGTGAGGCCGTTGTGGCCCCACTCCACTTCCTGCATGAAGTGCGGCAGGACGCCGATGACTTTGCCGCCGGCGGCCAGCGCGCTGTCCGCGAGCGCGCCCATCAGGCCGACGCTGCCGCCGCCGAAAACAATGGTGAGGCCGTGACGCGCCAGCTCAGCGCCAAGACGCCGGGTTTCTTCGAAATAGAAGGCATCGCACTGGCTGCTGGAGGCGCAATAGACACAAACCCGTTGGAGGGACAAGGGAATCGATTCCTTCGGTTGGTACTCGATTAGTTTTTCCAACTCAGAAAAAAGTCTGAAAGATTCCTGACCACCAAGCAAACGATTGAATCGCGAAAAAGAGGAGATCGCCGAGCGGTCATATCAAGAGTGCTCTGCACTGCGTTCTCGGCAACGCTGCGGTGCCGGTGATGCCTTTGGGTGAATTCGAGGTGTCCTAGAATAGAGCTTTGTTGTCTTGATTTGCATGAGTGATTCCGCGTGTCATTCAGAAGGAATCTCGTGAGGTACTTGGCACCGTGCTCAAATCTTCAATCTGATGCAGTTCCTTGGCGAAATCATTGCCTCAACAGCAAAGAATGTTTCCAGCAGATAGATACAAGCCAACTGATAAGAAACTCGTCCACCCTTTGGGTTGATACTGCCTGCGGGCGATTTCCTCCTCTTTGCGATTGATCTGCGTTACGTCCTCGGCCGGTCTTTCGTCTTTTCAACCTCGAACGCCTGGTTCGGTCTTTTCAGCCGCTGCAAACGCGCGCGCTCAACGTGCAGCAGCGGCCAACGGCCGGCAGCCGCAAGCAACTGCCGCACCTTGCGCAGCGTCAATTGCGAGGGCTTCTGCCACATCTCCGAGAACAAAGCCGCAGTTTTGTGCAAACGGAACTCCTGATGCACGACGCGATGCAACTGGCGGTAGAATTCCGGTTGATACTGGCCGCGAAACATCAGGTCGAGATCATCGCTGTGCTCCCAGTTGTGTTTCTCACCCAGCTCAGCCTTGACGCGCTCATAGAAGCGCGTGCCGGGCAGCGGATAGGAAACCGAGATGCCGAGGTCGTCGGGCCGGCAATCATGCACCATTTTGATGGTCTTTTCGATATCGGCATCGGTTTCACCGGGATAGCCGAATTGCAGAAAGAAGCACACTTGCAGGCCGTGGCGGTGCAGCCGCTCGGCCGCCGCATGAATCTGCGCCACAGTGGTGCCCTTGTCCATGGCATCGAGAATCCTCTGCGAGCCGGATTCCGCGCCCACCCACACGGTCCGGCAGCCGGCTTGCTTCAAACCGAGGACGGCCTCTTCGTGCAGCAAATCGACGCGCGCTTGAATCTTGAACGGGATGGTCGCCTCGGCGGCTTGCACTGCCTCAC
Source organism: bacterium (assembly GCA_023150945.1). NCBI lineage: Bacteria > bacterium. Next base: position 100,666 of record JAKLJX010000006.1, read on the forward strand.
CGAAACGCTCGACCCAGCCCGGCTTGAGGCCGAAGATGTCGTCGCTGAACCAAATGTGATCCGGCTGATACTGCTGTTTCAGCCAGGCCATCTCCTGCGCCACATTCTCTGGCGAACGGGAATTGTAACGATCGCCATAGATCGGCTTTGCGCACCAGTTGCAACGAAACGGGCAGCCGCGCGTGCTGACCATGTTCATCGAAAAATAGCCGTGTTTGCGGCGCCACGCATTGCGATACGAGTCGATGTCGACCAAGTCCCACGCCGGAAACGGCAGTTGATCGAGTTGTTTGAGAAAGCCGCGGCCCGCCGTTGCTGTGATGCTACCGTTCTGCCGGAAAGCGATGCCCGCGATTTGATCCAGCGGTTGGGCCGGGCGCTGGAGAATCGCCGCCACCAGCTCTGCCAGCGAAATTTCACCTTCTCCCAAAATGACATAGTCCGCCCCGGCGTTGAAATAGAGCTGTTGCTGGTCGGTGGCATCCGAGCCGGCCACGATCACCGGCACGCCGCGAGTCTTGGCGAGTGAGATCATTGCGAAGCAAGCCTCGCGCATGCGCGTCAGGCACATCTTGCTGAGCCAGTTGAAGCTGTCTTCATAGAACACCACGGCGCGCGGTTGAGAATTGTCGAGCGCCGGGCGCAGCGCTGCGGGGCCGGCGGCGAGCATGCTGTCGAACAGGGCAACGCGCCAGCCCTTTTGCCGCAGATAAGCGGCGGCATACAACGTCCCCAGCGGTGGATAGGGCTGCATCGTCTGCCACTGTTTGGGATCGAAGCGGAGAAAAAAAGAATGGGCGAGCAAGACATCGATCATTGCAACCATCTCGTCGTCTTGGGAAACACCAGCATCACCGCGAGCACAGCCCTCGTCCCGCCAGGGACCTCCCTCCGCACCATGCACCACTCCAGTGCCGGGGAAGATGCTTTCAGCATAACAGCAAGAAGCGAATGAGCCAACTTCGCAACTCGGCGGCCGCTTCACTGCTCCGGCCATTGCGTGACTTCATAAACCGTGGCCTGCGCGAGACGCAACACCGGCCGGCAGCGCAACGGCTCGGCGCGCACGAATTCCGCGAAGAACACATCCGCGGCCAGCCAGGGCTGAAAATTCGTGAAGATCACCAGATATCTCACCTGCTGGCGGCGCGCGTAGTCGAGCAACTCCTCACGCCGCTCGAAAGTGAGCAATCCCGCGCAGAGAATCCTTTCGCGATGATCCTTCGACTGCGCCGCGATGCGCTGATACGCCATGGGCGCCGCATCTTGCCGATGGCGAAAACGTTCCGCCACCACCAGCGCCTTCTCGTCGGAAGGCAGCGCCCGCTCCAGGAATCGAGTCATCTCGTACGGCTCGCGGAATTCAGGATTGGCGTGCAGCCGCGCCACCGGAATTGCAGCATAAACCGCCAAACCGGCCAGCAGCAATCCCACCAGAACATTTGCCGCACGGGGCGCCAGCCAGCGCGACCACCAGCCGCGGCGCTGCTGCAACCCCGCCGCGATGGCCTCCATGCCGACCACGGCGAGTAGCAACGCCAGGCTCAGCGGAATCGCGGCAAAACGATTCACCGTTTCAAATTCCTTGCCGATGATGAAGAAGAAAAAAATCAGCACCAGCGCGCCCCAAGCCAATAGTAATTTCAAAACTGGAGGCCAAGACTTACGATTCTGCCACAGCCACCGGACTCCCGGCAGGGCAAATAGCAGCAGCGGCGAGCCGAAGAGTCCCAACCAGTAAAGCATGCGGCCGGCGTAGCGTGCCGCCCAGCCCAAATCAAAATGCGGTTGCCAGGCATAGAATGTGCGATCCGCGGTTTGAAAGAGAAAGCTGTGCCATTCGCCCCAATGGAATTGGCTGAGCAAAAGCCAAAGCCCGGGTGCCCAGCCGAAGAACAGCGCGGCTGCGAAAGAGTTTTTGATCACGGCGCCGGCACGTGCCCCCGCGGCTTCGCGGTTGGTTCTCCACCAAACGAGAAGGGGCAACACGAACCAACTTTCATAGCGCGTGAGACAAGCGAGGCCGTAAAGCAAGCCGCCGGTGCGCGACCGCAGGATTTTCTGCGGATGAAACAACATTGCCAGCGCGGCATAGAACAGTCCGAGAAACAACACGTCCTGATAAGGCATCAGTGAGAGAATGACGAAGAGCGCATTGGCCGCGAACAGCAAGCCGCCCATGCGGGCGAACGCCGGCGCGGTGCAACGGCGCAAGCAGAGATAGAAGCCGCAGGCCGCGAGGCTGCCGAGCGCGGCAAAGAGCACGCGAATCGGCATGATGCTGGGGCTCAGCAAAGCCGGCACGTACACCAGCGCCTGCGTGAGCGGCAGCCAGTGCGCGAGAAAAAGCGTGTCGCGAAAATAAAGCCGGCCGATGCTGTCATTGCCGTAGGGCGCGGGGAAGGCCCACAGCAGCAGCAGACGCAGCGCAAAGCCGAACACAAAGATGAGAAGCAAGTCGCGGCGGGCGGCTTTCTGCGGCTCGGACATGCGATTCATCCGATCGTCAAGGCGATCAAAGAGACCGCCGCGTGCATCACGACGCCCGCGGAAAAGCCGAACCAGAACTCGGCGGGCGGCAGCGTGCGCCGGCAGCGCCGCAGCGTGTATATGCCCAGCGGAATCCACAACAGCACGCCCGACACCAGTCCCGGCGAGTAGGAGGCCGTGACCATGGTGCCGATCACGTGCAACACGCCGTTGATCACCACCAGCGTGCCGTATCCGCTCAACAGCCAATGCCAAGCCGGGCCGCGCAGAATCACCAGCATGCTGACGATCATGATGATCAGGAAGAGGGCATTGATGGAGAGAAATTGCCCGGCGGTCAGCCCGTTGCCGGCGAATTTGGCCAGCCAGCGGTAGAAGCCCTCACCGCCCCAATACTCCTCGGTGAGATGCACGAGATAAGTGGCCGGAAAAAGCCACAACCATTTTCCCGCCAAAGCGGGCGGCGCGGAGGTGAGGGTAATGGACATGGACGGAAGCTCGTCGAATTTCTGCTTGACTTGCTGGATTCACCCCCCCATTTTCGACCCATGACAACACTTTCAATCATCGTGCCGGCTTACAATGAGGAGCACACCATTGGTGAAATTCTGGCGCGCGTGCAGCGCGTCGAGCTGAGCCATCTGGGCGTGCAACGCGAGATCATCGTGGTCAATGACGGCTCACAGGATGGCACGGGAGAGATTCTCGCGCAGCTTGCGGCGAGCGCGGGGTTCACGCTCGTTCAGCAGCGCCGGAATCGCGGCAAGGGCGCGGCGGTGCAGGCGGGACTGGCGCACGCGACCGGCGATCTCATTCTGATTCAGGATGCTGATTTGGAATATGATCCCCGCGACTATGCCGCCCTGCTCGCGCCGATTCTCGCCGGCCGCGCCGAAGTGGTTTATGGCTCGCGCATTCTCGGCGCACGCGTGTTCGGCACGCGGGACTATTCTTATCTGCATTTCTATTGGGGCGGCCGGCTGTTGAGCTGGCTCACCAACCTGCTGTTCGGCAGCCGCCTCACCGACGAATCCACCGGCTACAAACTCTTCACCCGCCGGGCACTGCAGCAGGTGTTGCCGCTGGAATATGCCGGCTTTGAGTTTTGCTCGGAGGTGACGGCCAAGCTCGCCCGCCGCGGGTGCGTGATTCACGAAGTGCCGGTGCACTATCATCCCCGCTCGCGCGCGCAAGGCAAGAAGATCACCTGGCGGCACGGCCTGCAGGCGCTGCTGACGTTGCTGCGCTATCGCTTTCGCCGGCCCGCAAAACCGGCGCAAGATAGAGAGCTTTTGCCAGGAAGTCAAGTCGGCGCAGTTTGACAAGCTCTTCACCCGCGCTGCGCCGCCGCCGTTCACCGGCTTTTTCTTTCACCGCAGCGCCGGCGGCACCGGCAGCACAAAAATCGCGCTGAATTCCAAGCCACGGCCGCGGTCGGAAGTGAAGAGAATGCGGTCATTCGCGGCATCCCAAAGCGGAGAAGTATTGTGGCCGGCAGCCGTGGTCAAAAGGTATCGATCGCCTGCTGCGGCTTGCTTGCTTCTGTCGGCCAGCTTCACTGCCGCGAGCGCTATTGTTGCGTTTTGCTTCTGCGCAAACAGCAGCACGCTTGCGTCCGGTGACCAGGCCGGCTGCTCCAGACGATCGTCCGCCGCCAACACCAGCTCATCGCGGCCATCGGAAAAATCATAGAGCCGCAACTGAAAGCGGCCGCCCTCCGGCGCTGCGGCATTTCGATCTTCAACACAGTACGCCAGTAGATTTCCCCGCGGCGAACAGGCGGGATCATAGAACCGCATCTGCTCGCCAGCGGCGGTGCGCAACACCCGCAGTTGCAACTGATCGTCTGCCAGCACCGCCAGGAACAGCGCCTCGCCGTTGACATAGACAAAACTCTTCCCCGCTTCCTGCCAGCTCGGCTGACTGCCGGCAAGCAAGAATTGCGGCTCCTCACCCTGCGCCCGGCTCAGCCAGATTTCATCGCGGCCGTTCACGATCGTTTGCACCAGCAAACTGGCATCATCCTCGGCGAGATCAGGATGATAGTAGTTGCGGCGCGCTGGCGGCGTCCACCGGCCGGAATCCGTCGAGAAAATGGTGTATTGCTCGTTCCAAAACTCGCAATAGCTGAAGACCAGACGCCGGCGGCCGGCATCGGGATGCTTCATCAGCAGACCTTGATGGCGTTGGAATTCGGCGTCTTCCAGGGCCAGCCAGGTGGCGCCGTCATCCGCTGGTGCCGGCCGGCCGCGGCTGGCCGCCAAAGCGGAGAGACTCGCGATCAAAGTCACCGCAACCGCCAGCGCTCTGCCCAGTTTGGTTTTCGTTGGCCGCAGCGAAATCAGCGGCCGGAAAAAGCGCCAGGCCAGCACGCCGAAGAGCAACAACAGCCACAAGCGGGAATATCCCAGCGGCGTGAGCCAGCCCTGCGCCAGCGGCATGAGTTTGAGATAATGCGGTAGATTGATCACGATGAACAACGCCGCTAGCCCGGCAGCGGCATGCCGGCGTTGCAGCTCGAGCAGAAGAGCGACAAAGGCGGTGGTGGTCAAGGTCAGCAGCAGAAAATGATACGTCGTGCCGCTCGGCGAGACCAGCAGGAACCACAACGGCAGCAATCCGATTTCGAACAAGAACTGGTGGCGCGGCGCCGCGAAGCGCACCACTGCGATCAGCCACGCAGCGAGCGCGGTGAATCCCCAAAACGCCGCAGCGCTGAGAAAATAGAAAGCCGGCGGACAATCCAAAGGCGGCGCGGGATTGAGGGTGGCATTGTGAACAAAAAGCCGGCGAAACAGGCTGGCCCATGATTGAAAGAGAATCGCGAACGGATCCTGAATTTCACCGCGTAAATGGCGCGGAAAGACTTCAGTGAGAAAGACGCGAAACGGCTCGCTGCCCGCCAGCAGCGCGGTGAAGCCGGCGACGGCCGCCACCGTGGCGCCTGCCGCGAGCACCAGCCGCCAGCGCCGCCGCCAGGCGAAATAAGCCACGAAGAGAATCCCCACGTATTTCATCGGAATCAGCAGGCCGAGCAAAACTCCGGCGAGCGCGTCTTTGCCCCGCTGCTGCGCCAGCAAGCCGAGCACGAGCGTGGCGGTGAGCAGCAGATACATCTGGCCAAACAGGAAATTGTTGATCAAGCCGAAGCCGGTGCCGAGCAAGATCACCGCCGTTGCCAGCCAGTGCAACCGCGTGAGGCAGGCAAGGCCGCAAATGCAAACAACGATGAGGAGGGCGTTGACCGCGGTCCAGACGTTGCGCGCCGCAACCGCATCAAGAAACGTCAGCGGCAAAAATACCGTGGCCGTGGGCGGCGGATGCGGAATGAAACCGCCGACTTGATGCACGATGCCCTTGCGATCCATCTCCATTTGAAACCAGACAAAATCCTGATACGCGCGTGCCAGCGGCGCGCCCTCGCGCACCAGGCGGGCGGCGGTGTAGTAATTGGCAAAATCGCCGCGGGTGTTGTTGAGACTGGGGAGAATGCCGAACTTGATGATCAGCAGCGCAAAGACGATAAGCGTGCCTGCGAGCGCAAGCGCGAGCCGGCGATTTGATGGAGAAGTGGACACGATGCGAGAGCAGTAGTATTGATGCGGATCAGCCGCGTGATGGTTTTGCTTCACAAATGTCATCCAGAAATTATCCGGTGAAACTCCCGGCGCTGCGCCTCATCTTCACAGGATCCGTTCTGGATGACAGATCAAATGAATCACGGGAGTGATGACACACCCGTTCTACACTAAGCGTGCAGCGGCGGTTTTTCCTAAAGCGGATAAACCGCAACTCAATGAGAATTGCCAACGCATTGAAACAACCCAGCGGATATTTTTTGTCCGCTGAGCTGTCTCAATCCGTTGGAGAAATTTCTTGCCTTCAAGCCAACGCTTTCCCTTCAAAGAAACTGCGCCAGATTTCAGACAAGCTGAAATCTGCTGCCCTGCGGGCAGCAACGAAATTACTTCTTTGCTGGCGACAATTTTTTGTCGCCAGGGCGCTCATAAGCGCCCAAGTTCCTTCCCCGGGTTGCGTGCCACCGCCGGCCGGCTTTGGCAATAGTGAGATAGTGAATCGCGCCGCCGTAGCGCCGCTCGATTTCGTCCAGCGCCTCGATCACGCGTTCGAGGTGACCAAAGACTTTGCCAAAACGTGGATCGCCGCCGGATTCGAGATGAAAACCGAGGCTGACATAGACGTCGCTTTCCTGCTGCGCCACTGCTGCCCGCGCACGCGCGACTTGATCAACCATGAAACCGGCCTCGACATAATCCGCCAGCAATGCGGTGTCCGGAATCTCGAGCAAGTTTTGGATGAGCCGCGGCTGCGCTTCCGTCACCGCGTTGCTGTGGGTGTGAATCGCGAGGCCTTGCGGATAAGCGGCGAGAAAAAGTTGATTCGAGAGAAACGTCTGCGCCGATTGCCGGCGGCTGCCCCAGAGCAGCCTCAGCCAATCCGCCAACACGCCGCTGCCTGCCGGAAAAAAGGCAGGGTCCACCGCTGAAGTTTCATACTGGAACGCCGGCTGCGTGATCTGCAACGCCGCCAGCACCGCGTCATTCGCCAGCCAGCCGCCGCAGCGGAAACTCCGGCATGCCTCCGCACTGGCGATGATCTGGTTGGCGAGCAGCAAGCCTCTGCCGGCCTGCGCCAGTTGTACGATTTCATCCTGCGGATAAACGCCGAGCGGCACACCGTGACCGTAGTCGAGCCGCGCCAGGCCGGCATCATCGACATAAGGCACGCTCAAACCCAGGCGATTCTCGCCCTGCGTGCCCCAATCCGGCAGTTCCGGATCCTGCACCGGATCAGCCGGCGAGAGGCCGCAGGCTTGCACCAAACTCATCCACCCGTGCAGATGCAGGCCAACTTCGCAGTTGCTGTGCGCAACCAGTTCGGAGATGCGCGGCGCATAGTACTCAGTCAAACGGAGACTGCGGGTGAAATAGACCGGGCAAATGAAATGAGTGAGCGGAATACGGCCGCCAAAATGGCGGTTGAAATACTGAATCGCCTGCAGGCCGCGATGGAAGCGAAAATGCCGATCGGCGCCGGGATTGTGCGGTCCTGCCACGGGGTAATCCAAACCGTCCCAATCGCAGGTCACGGTGATGATCACGGCCGCGATCTCACCGGAAACGCTCGGATTGTTGTGATCTCTTCGCATGGAAAAATGTTGCGGCATTCATTCGTTGTGCGCTGCTGTGCCGGCAGTAGCGCCGCACAAAAGACTTCGCAGAGTCGCGAGACTGAGGTTACCGCCGCAAATCACCACGGCGACGTGTTTGCCGCGGTAAGATTCGGCTTGTTGCACAAAAGCGCTGATCGCCACCGCGGCCGCGCCTTCGATGAGTTGATGATGCGTTTCCATGAACCACAGCAGCGTCGCGCTGATCTCCTCCTCGGTGACCGTCACATAGTCATCCACCAGGTCGCGGCACAACGGCAGCGTGAGGGCGTCGGCTTCGACACCGCCGGCCGTGCCGTCGGAAAGCGTAGGCAGCGATTCCAGCTCCAGGATGTGGCCGGCTTTCACGGATTCGATCATCACGCAGGAGTTCCGCGGCGAGCAGCCGATGATCTTGATGCCGGGTTGCATCGACTTGAGATAAGCAGCGATACCCGCAATCATGCCGCCGCCGCCGAGCGCGACGAACACCGCCTCGAGATGGTCGTGCTGGCGCGCGATTTCGACGCCGATCGTGCCCTGACCCGCGATCACCTGCTCGTCGTTGTAGGGCGAAATGTAGACCAGTCCGTTTTCGCGGGCATACTCGCGCGCGAAGATCTCGGTGATCACCGAGTCGTGGCCGTGCACGCGTATCTCCGCGCCCAGCCGGCGAATCGCCGCCATCTTCGCGGGCGAGGCATTGTCCGGCACAAAAATGAGCGGTTTGAGACCCAGCTTGCGGCCGCCGAATGCCACCGCTGCACCGTGATTGCCGGTGGAAGCCGCGACCACGCCGCGGTCCGGTTGCGCCGCCGCGAGCGTAAGCATCTTGTTCAAGGCGCCGCGGACTTTGAAAGAACCGGTGTGCTGCAAATTCTCCAGCTTCAGATAAACCTCGCTGCCGGTGTCCTGACTCAACGGCAACGAATACTCGAGCGGTGTCTCTTTCACGTGCGGCCGCAAATGCTCGGCAGCCTGCAACACGTGGGCAGCGAGATCATTCATGGCAGTGGCCTCGTTGTTTTCAATTGCCGGTTCACGAGCACCATACTCACGCCGTGTCGCACGGCGCGGAGGAATTGACCCTGCCGGCGGCACGCTCCACTGCCGCAGACTCCGGCAGCGTGGACCGTTGCAGTGCGAAGTAGCAGCCGAAATACAAAACGCAACACAATGATTCGCTGGCCACGCTGCTGATCGCGGCGGCGAGCGCGCCCCAGCGCGGAATGAGCAGGCAATTCAGCATGACATTGCACACCACCGCCGCTGCCATGATGCGCATGTTCCAGGCCGGCTTGTCGGCTTGGAAGAAGACATAAACCAGCGTGGCATACAACGCCAGCGGCACGATTGACCAAACCTGCACGCGCAACACCGTCACCGCTTCGGTGAAATGATAGGTTTGTCCGATCAGAATCTCGGCGAACAGAAAAATCGCCAGCGCCAGCGCGCTGCTGCAGACCAGTTGCAGCCACAGTGTTTTGCGCGCCAGCGCTCGCACCGCGGCCGAATTCGTGCGCATGCCGGCAATCGCCGGAAAGAACGCGGCCACGATCACCGAGGGCGCCACGCGCAACACCTTCACGAAATTGCCGGCGGCGCTGTAAATGCCGGCTTCCGCGTTGTCGCGCAGGGCCGCGAGCAGCATGATATCCAAGCGATAATGCAGAATGCCGAGCAAGCCCATCAGAAAGAACGGCAGCGCTGCCACCACCAGCTCGCGGCCAAGAGCACGATCAAAGAACGGTTTGTGCGCGGCAAGTCCGTAGCCATGCGCCCGCCGATAGAGTTCCGCCAGCAAGGCCGTCTTGGCGATTTCCACGATCACCAAAAACCACAAGACGGTCTGCAGATCGCGCGTCGTGGCGAGCAACCACCATGCGCCGGCCAGCAACAAGGCGCTACTGCCCAGCGTGGCCGTGGTGGGAGGAACCATTTGCTGGTGCGCCCGGAAAGCGGCTTCGAGCGTGGCGCCAAGGCTGCGCGGCAGCAACAGCAATCCCAACACCCAAAAGAGCTGGCGTTCCTCCGCTTGCTTGAAGTAAAGGAAGGAAAACAGCATCAGCGCCGGAGCCGCGATCGCGCTCAACAGCGCCTTCAAGGCGAGGCTGGTGTGCACGATGCGGGTGCTGGCGTGTGGCGCGCGGCCAATGTCCTGCACCAGGGAAGTCGATTGCCCGAGATCGACAAAATAGGCGAACGGCATGAGCGTGGCGGTGAACAGCGTGTAGAGTCCGAGCGCCTCCTTGCCCAGGCTGCGCGCCAGCAGCACGGAGAACACGAACAACGCGGCCAGCATGCCGAGATTCATGACCAGGAGATAGGCCGAGTTCTTGAACAATTTCGAGAGAAGGGCGGGCATGCAAAATGGCCGTTCTGCCAGGATCCGGTTCTGCGTGGAGCATGACTCCGGAAAATCGATTGCGACCGCAGAGATTTTTCTGAACCGCGAAGACGCCAAGAGCGCCAAGACAAAAATCAGAACGGCTATTGAACTCTGCGTCCCTCGCGTCTCGCGGTGAGTAAGTTGATTACGGCTGATGAACCGCTTTGGGAGTCAGACTGGAAGGATCAAAAACGGATTCTCGCAGAATGACGGAGTTGGGGTCAATGTGATGGCGTGCATGCTCACGCGCGGCCGCGCACTTTGGCAAACCACCAGCGCAGCCCCACGAATAGAAAGCGCCAGTCGCGGAAAAACTCCGGTGGCTTGCCTTCGAAGGCATGTCCGATGAATTGAAAAATCCAGCCGATGACAAACAGCGCCAGCGCCGGCAGCCAGAGATTCGCAAAGAAGGGCGCGGCAAGGAACAGCAGCACGGAAATCGCAATCAGGGGAATACCGACGGTGTGACACGCACGATTGACGGGATTTTGGTGGCTCTGCGCATACTGCCCGATCCATTCGTCCCAGGTTTTTCCAGCGAACATGGTTTGCTCTCCCTTTGGGTTTGATGGGTAACCACTTTGGCAACACGGAAAACGATTCAGCTTCTAGGTTGCATCATGCTCTGCTTCATCACGCCCCAGCGCTGATCATGATGCCAGATTTACCATGCGATCAAGGCACCGCACCCAATCGCCCATCGCCTCCACCGCTGTTTCCGGATCAGCAAGCGGCGCCTCGCTGTGTGCGACGTGCCGGTTGCGGACTTCGTTGACTTTTTTCAAGTCATCGTACAGGCCTTTCATGCCGGCATCGGCAAATATCTTCGCCACCGCCTTCCACACGCCGGCCACGCCCGAGCCGCCTTGCTGCGCATAATCCAGGCAAAAGAGCAGCGTACCCAGTTTTTGAATCGGCCGCCCGTGAATTAGATTCTGCTGGAGGTAGCGTTGATTTTTCTCCAGCGGTGTGCGCATGCGATAATCCACGGCGCCCAAATAGGGATTGAAGAAATCGCGGCGCTCGCTTTCGCGGGCGGGAATCTGAGGGGAGAGTTTTTGCGAGAGAATTTTGATCGCATAATCATCATACAGCCGCAGCATGGGTTGAAACGCGTGCGCCAGGTCCGGCATTCGCGTTTTGATGGCATGATCCAGCAACGCCACCGCCTGTCGGATCGTGCCGTCGATTGCCTCAGGAAGCGCTTTGACGCCGGCGTTTTGGCAGATTTGCGTGAAAAAATCCTCCGCGTCTTTCTTTGCCGTTTCTTCGGCCAGCGGCAATTGTATCTGGCGCGTCTTCGCTTCGTCCAGCAAAGAGCGAAGAGAAGGCTCGCAGGCGCGTGCCAGTTCCGCGATGCTCGAAGCCGAGCTTTGTTGAAACAGAGAATACGGCACGTAAAGGTAATGCCATTTCACGCCTTTTCGCGAAGCAACTTTGCACCATTCCGCAGCGGCTTGCGCCTTCACCGGCACCAGCGTGTCAGTTTTTCCTTTTAACTCAACCAAGTAATAGTCGCCCAAGTTTTCGCGCACGAAAAAATCCGGCACGTACAGCGCGCGGTAGCCGTCGGGACGCAAGTAGTCGATCATCAACTTTTGCGGACCGGCGTTTTTCGCAAAGGCCGCCACGTCGTTGGCAAAGTCGCAAAAATCGACAAACGACTGCTCGAATTCATTCTCGCACGGCGTCAGATTGAACATCGTCCGCTTGGCGGTGACCGCCGGCCGTTTGTCATTGCTGGTGGCTTGAAATGGTTGCCAGGCAGAAAGTGGCTGGCCCTGGCTAATGCGTTTGCGATCTTTCTTCTGGACGGTCTTTTGCAGAATCAACGGCGTCAACGTGGCGCGCACATGTTCCTGCACATCGGTGTCGCGCATGCGGTGATCGATCTCGCCGGCGTACAAATCCACTTCGCGTTCGAATAGAACTTTGGAAATGAACTTCTCAAGCAATGGCGCTAGCACTTGATGGGGATTGCTGAGCTTGCAGACGCGGCCCAGCATCTGTGCGAAATAACCGGCGGCCGACCAGGCGTTGGTCAACAAGCCGGCATCGAGCTGCATGCGGCTGACGATTTCGTCCGTGAAGAGATGCCGTTCCTTGTATTCCACCGGCCCGTCTTTTTTCTGGCCAATCGGCAGCGGCTGATAGCGCTGTTGAAAATAGTCGCGCACCGCCTCGAAGGTCAAGCCTTGCAGCTCATTTGTGGTTTCGATAGCGTCGGAGATGAGCGGAATTTCGATGGCAAGATTTTCGACCGGCTTGTGCTCGTGATCGACGAAGATCGTCACCGTCTGTTTGAACGCCTCGCGAATCGGCAGCACCGCAATGTCGAGGCCTTCCTGCGCCAGCTCATCTTCGTACAGTTTGCGAAAGGCCGGATGATGCACCACCGTCACCATTTCCGGGGTTTCGGCAGTGGGAAACATCCGCCGCAAGCCGCGCCCCAAGGTTTGCTCCGGCAGAATGCCCGACTTCGCCGAATACGGCCGCAGCGGCACAATCGTAGTGACGTTGCGCACGTCCCAGCCTTCGCGCAGCATCATCACCGAAACCACGCAGCGGAATTTGCTGTCCTTCGCATCCAGCTCGCGGGACATTTCGCGCAGCTCGCGCAAGTCCTCCGGCTTCATCGCGGTTTCGTTTTCGACAAACTCTTTGATCTCCCGGCCGTTGCGTGTGACCTTTTTGATGCGGCCCTTCAAGCGCGTGTGGAGGTTCAGCACGCGGCCTTTGAGCAGGGGAAACTGTTTGCTGTCGAGATAATCAGCGATCTCGTTGGCGGCATCCGCGTCCTCGGTCATCACAAAAAGAATCGGCTTGCGGACTTTGCTGTACTCTTCAAAAGTTTTCTTGTAGCGTTGATAGCCGAGCTTCAAGTGCATGGCGTAGCGTTCATGCGCCGGCGCCTTTTTGTCGCCGTGTACCACTAGCTCGTCCGATTCGCCGAGCACCGGCACTTTGACGATGCCCGCGTCCACGGCCTCACCCAGCGGAAAATCGCAGATGATGTGGCGGAACAGCTCGCCGTTGTTGTGTTTCGGCGTAGCGGTGTAATCCAGTTGCAGGCAGATGCCCGCGTTGCCTTTGCTGAGACTCTGGCTTTGCAGCGCTTCGATGGCGCGATTCCACGCCAAATCGGCATCGTGCAGATGATGCGCTTCGTCGTTCAGCACCATCAGCCGCGGATGGCTGGTGATGCGGTCGCGCAGCGTGGCGCCGGTATCCAGCGCTTGCGCCTTTTTCACCGGCGGGCCGAAGATGGAAGTGGTGGGCGAATCGTCGTTGTCGCTTTTGCCGCGATTCTCATGCAAGCGGTGAATGTTGGTCAGATAAATCGCCCCGCGCGTGCTCGTGCCGCCGGAACTGTCCTGCAGCACGACTTGCATTTGATTTTTGAAATCAGCCGCCCAGTCTTCCGGCAGCAGCGGGTCTTGGTAAAAAATTTTGCAATTTTCAAAATCATCCTTCAGCCGTTCGTACACTGTCAAATTCGGCGCGATGATGACGAAATGTTGCGCGAGACTGGAATCCGGCTCATACAAGGAGTGAAAGTAGCTCCACACGATGGCGAGGCTCATCACCTTGGTTTTGCCGCCGCCGGTGGCGATCTTACTGCAATATTTGGCCCAGCGATCCTCTTCGGGATTGATGCCCAATGCCAGATCGGCAATCGTGTCGTCCCCAAACTCGAACAGCAGCTCCGCCACGTTGCGCACGCGGCGCATTTCGTAAAGATAAATGATGGTCTCGATGGCTTCGCGCTGGGCCCAGTGATAGCGAAACGGCATGGCGTTGCCGTCTTCATCCTCGACTTGATGCTCGGTGTTGAACCAAAAGCTCATCAGCTTGCGCGAAGTGTCGCTGACGCCGGCATAACCGCCGCGCCGCCAGCCATCCACTTGCGCGCGGATCGAGCGCACCAACGGACATTTGCTCGGCCGCCGGCCCGGTTGAATGATCGCCGCCTCGCCTTTTTGCGGATTGGGCAAGCGGTGCAGTGTTGGCTCTTCCCACGGCTTGAACAACGGTTCAAGCGCTGAGGCATTTCTCTCGGTGATTTCGAAGGCCATGATCGCATCTCCTCATCGCAATTGGCGTCTCCTCCTGCAACTTTTCACGCTGAGTCAATTTCAATTCTCTTTCTGTCCTTTTGCAGCTGACTTGCCGAGGTTTCCAGTCAGCAATTCAAGAAGCTGAGCGGCGACAAACAAACGATTCCGCCGTTGTCCGGTAATTTCCTTTAGAATGCCGGCGTTTTCCAAATATCGAACGCCTCTTTGAATCGTCAAATACTCCAATCCCCAAAGTCGGGATAATCCGTGGATGGAAATGATAGGATTGCCGAAGAGATGATCAATAATGCGACGTGCCGTATGAGGCGCTTTTTTCGACTGAATTTTTCCCATCATGTTTGCGTGCAAATCAAGAATGGCATTGGCGTTCTCGAGCGCTTCTTTTGATTGCACAATGATGCCGCGCAGAAAAAATTCGATCCAGCCGCGCCAATCTCCCTTTTCGCTGATGGCCAACAGGCGCCGATAGTATTCATCCCGATGCCGTTCAAAAAAAGCGGAAAGATAAAGCAGCGGCTGAGACAACACACCGCGTTCACAAAGCAGAAAAGTGATTAATAGCCGACCCACGCGGCCGTTGCCATCGACGAAAGGATGAATGGCTTCAAATTGATAGTGCATCAGCGCACACTGAATCAAAACCGGTTCCCTGGGAGTAGTGTTCAGATATTTTTCCCAGGCCGCCAGCGCCTCCTGCATTTCATTGACAGGCGGAGGCACAAAGGTCGCTTCCATCAGGGTACATCCTGGAGGGCCAATCCAGTTTTGCGAACGGCGAAACTCCCCCGGCGCATTCGGGATATTTCCTCCCCGGACGTCCTTCATCAAGTGTTCATGAATCTCCCGAACCAGGCGGCCGCTGATGGGCAATTCCTTGATGCGTTTCAGTCCATACTCCAAGGCGCGCACGTAGTTTGCAACTTCGCGAACATCGGGGGCGTGCGGCGGCTCGCTCTCATCTGCTTCGAAGAAGAACAGATCATCCATTCCTGCCACGGTGTTTTCAATGCGGGAACTCAAAACCGCTTCACGGCGGAGATATGGCTGAATGAGCAGATGCGGATTGGGCAGCAAGCGCCCCGACCCGGACAATTCACCCAGGTGGACGTTGGCCTCCGACAAAAGATTGGTCAACTCCCAGTCCACCTCCAGCTTGGGAGGCAATGGATTGGGCACAAAAGCGTGAAAACCAGTTGGCGTCAAGATACATCGGCCCGCCGTTGAGTCTTTGAATGATTCAGGGTTCATTTTTTTCGAATTCGTGCTTGTTATCGGAAGCGTAAATAACCACACCCGTTATTTACGCTTTTCATCTGAAACACAAATAAGGCTGACGTTGGTTATGCAGTGACAGATTGATGTTTCTGTTGTGCTTATAATCGTTTTGCTGTAATAGTCTTGCCTTCAAAGCCCTTTGCGTCTCTGCGTCTTTGCGTGAATGCTTTTGCTTTAAAACTTCCACCTCCACCACCGTCGTCGTATCCACCCCGAACACGTCGATGATTTTGACGCAGATTTGTTTTTTGCCGGTGATTTTGTATTCCCAGCCGATGTCGGTTTTGGTTTTAAGCGAACGATCTTTGCGCGTGCGGAAATCTTGTCTCACTGATGATCGGCGCTATACCAGCTCCGGTTCCTCGATCACCAAATCTTCCCCAGCTTCAATCTCGATCCATCCCAGCATGGCAAGCGCGCTAACGGCATTTTCGATCATTTTCTGATTGAGCGGCGGCTTCCTTTTTTGCTTCCAAGCCAGCACTTCTCCGGTCACCTCGCTGGATGATGGCTTCCGCCCGATGCGCCGGCCAAGGTCGTGTGCTGCCTTATGCACCGTTGCCATCACTTCGGCTTGCTGGGTATTGACACGCGCAAAAAGATCGGCCACGCGCTTGATGATCGCGCTCCCATCGCGCAAGTCGTTCGCAAATCTTTGGCTGGCGTCACGATATGCCGGACCGACGCGCACCTCGAACATCTTTTGTTTGAAAGCGCGTGCTTCGATCAGGCCGTTGTTGACCAGTTGAGTGATGATCGCCTTGAGCTTATCGGCAAAGGGACCGTAACTGCCGCGCCGGTAGTTCAATCCGGTTGGCAAGCCGCTCATCGTGGCGAAATAAGCGACCTTTTGAAACATCGTGCGCCCGAGCGGACTGCGATAGGGTTCTTTTTCCAATTCCGCCAGCACGGCAACCAAGGCCACCCATGCCGGCTTGATGCGAAGCATGCTGTCATTCTCGGGGCTATCCAGCGTTTTGCCGGCGAGCAGTTTTTCAAAATCCTCGACCGACTCGTTCAACGGCACGCAAAGCTCGATCGGAATCTCGAACTCGCTGAGAACCCGGTACATCGTCGGGCCGACCACCTTCCAGTCCAACTGGCCGTGCGAAGAGCCGAGCGCCGGCACCGCCATGGAAGTGATTCCCCAGGCCTGGTAATGATCTTTGAGATAATTCAGGCCATTGACAATATCCTCCAAACGCGAGACGCTGCGCCAATGATCCCTGGTCGGAAAATTCAGAATCCACGGCGGGAACAAGCCTCGATAAAGATAAGGCCTGCCAAGCTGCACTTCACCTCGGGCACAGCGCGCCTCATAGTCCTTGAACATCTCGGGAAATCGCTGCTTGAATTCCAGCGCCAGGCCTTTGCCCATCACCCCGACGCAGTTGACGGTATTCACCAACGTCTGCGCTTCCGACTGAAAGATGTCAGCTTTTTTGATTCTGATATTGCCAAGCATACGTCATCTATCCTCACTTCGACTGAAAAAAGCCGCACGCAAAGACGCTAAGACGCAAAGAAAAAGATGACAAATTTTACTCCTCCAGGCCGAGCACAATGCGGTGAATACCATCCTTCAGAACTGGAACATTGAAATTTAGAAGCAACCCCAATTTGCTGACGGTCAACTGCAAATATGACCTTACTTGTTTGAAATGAACCGGCGGGATCTGCTCGACCGATTTTACATCAACAATTACTTTTCTCTCCACCCAAATGTCCAGGCGATACATGCTTTCTTTGACAATCACATCTTTGTAATGCAACGGCAGCCAGAGTTGTTGATCAATATGGAATCCTTTTTGTCTCAGTTCATAACAAAGACATTCTTCATAAGCAGATTCCAAAAGCTCAGACCCCAAAATCCGATGGACTTCGATGGCCGCGCCGATAATCTCGAAAGACAATTCGTTCTCGGTCATGGCCATTCTCCCTTTATAATTTTATCTTACCCTGAATCGGCAATGCAGTTCACCCTATAACTCATGAAGCTTTTCTTTGCGAATCCTTTGCGTCTCTGCGTCTTTGCGTGAATGCTTTTGCTTTTTTTGTTTAGATATCCACCTCCACCACCGTCGTGGTATCCACCCCAAACACGTCGATGACTTTGACGCAGATTTGCTTTTTGCCGGAGGTTTTGTATTCCCAGCCGATGTCGGTTTTGGTTTTGAGCGAACGATCTTTGCGCGTGCGGAAATCCTGCCAATGATGCTCGAAGGGTTTGTTGGCATGCCACTCGAAATCCACCGCCCAGAAGTCGATGAAATCGAACGGCGATTTGACCGCGCGTTTGCGCAAGGCCTCCATTTCCATTTCCGGAGCTTCGGCCAGCGCCGGCGTGAAGTGCTGCAATGCGATGTCGATCTTTTTATTTCGATGTAGAACTTTCACCTCCAACGCGCCGGCTTCGAAGAATTGGCACTCGGTGCGGTTCGGCTCCATGATCTCGCGCGGGATATATTTCAGCCGGATGGTGAGGCCGGTTTCCGCCTCCACCGCCTGCTTTTTGTGCTGCAATTCCATCTCGAATTCCCACGCCAAACAATGCAGCTCGCGGCTGCCCGCTGCTTGCGCCGCCTCGGCAACCGTGCGCAGTTCTTCGAACGTGAACAAACCATCGATTTGATCGACATGCACGAAAGCACCATGCTTGGTGCCGTGCAAAAGCGGATGGGATAGTGAGCTTGTCGAGCCCTTGGTTGGTGAGCCTGTCGAACCAAGCGGCGCGGCTTTGTAAAAATCCAACACGATACGGCGGTGTTCTTCGTCGGCGCCGGCCAGCCGTTCCATTTGCCACCATTGCCGCTCGTAGCGGCCGAGATTGTAAACATCGAACGAGCGATACGGCTGGCCTTTTTCGTGCAGCTCGCGTTGCACCTGAATGAGACGCTTGCGCGTGGTGTGAATGGCATAGCGGCCGAGATCGACACCAATCCACCGCCGGCCGAGCTTCTCTGCTACGGCCAGCGTTGTGCCCGAGCCGCAGAAGAAGTCGGCGACGAGATCGCCTTCGTTGGAAGAAGCACTCAGAATGCGGTGCGCAATTCCCTCTGGTTTTTGAGTGTTATACCCCATTGCCTCTGGAGACCACGAAACAACAGACTGTAAGTCATCCCAGATTGTTTGTACTGGCAAACCTTCCATTTCATCAAGGTAGCGCTTATATCTTGGAATGTTATTTTTTGTATAAAAAATACGACCATCCGCATCAAGCTTCTCCATAGTGGATTTGGGGCATCGCCAATAACCATCTTTTCCCTTCCACTTATAATAATATCCGCCTCCGCTCAAACCAGACGCTGAAAGATTATCAGACATGAAACGACGTCCATTAGGTTCTGTATATCGGTAGTATCTTTCTATGTACCATTCCTCGTATTGAGTTTTTGGATTGTTCCAAATTATCGTTTCTGATTTTGCATAAAACAGAATGCAATCGTGGTTATGACCATAAGTTGCAGAATCGCTATGCCCAGTTGTCCTCTTCCAGATAATCTCATTTTGAAATAATTGGGGTGAAAAAACATCATCCAATAAACTACGCAATAGATGAGATACATGCCAATCACAATGCACATAAATACTCCCTCTCTCACTCAACAAATCCCGCATCAGCGTCAGCCGTTCATACATCATGTGCAAATAAGAATCGGTACCTTTGCCCCAGGTATCTCGGTAGGCCACGGCTTCGAGGATGGATTGCTCCTTTTGCAGCGCCTCGCCTTCCTCGCCAATCTGCACTTGCATGGTGAAATCCGCGCCAACGTCGAACGGCGGGTCGATATAAATCAGATCGATCTTGCCACGAAAGCGCTCGAGCAAAGAAGCCATGGCGAGCTTGTTGTCGCCCCAAATCAGCATGTTCCGGAAATCGTCGCGGTGAGCTTTGGCGCTAAACTCGGCGTGATCGAACAAACTGCCCTGCGCCGCCTTCGCACGGTCGTGCGGCTCGTCAATCGTCTCAATGCGCTGCAACGGCAAATCCGAAGCAGGCAACTTCACCGGCCGGCGATTGCCGTACTCATCGTACTTGCCTTCCCACACCAGCTCGGTCTTCATCTTCGCCAGCGGATGCGGGTTGTCGGGGCCCCAAGAGGGCTTATTGTTGCTTTCGGGCATCGGGGTTCCTAGGTCGTGAGGTGAGGACAGTGGTTAGTGGTTCGTTCCTGCGACTCGCCACCTGGCATATCACGGCGAAATGTATGCTCGCAACTAGGCGGGTTGGGCCAGAGCAACATTCTCCAGAATAACCGGCGGCAACTGGCCTTTTCCCAGGACTTCTCTGGCGTCGAGAATCTCGATGCCGATCAATTGCTCTCCCGGCCCGATATTCAGTGCGACTTCATCGTTCAACCGGACAGTCCGGCATTCATAGTCGCCTTCGAGCAAGCGTATGTACAGAGCATCCACCTCTGGATCATAACTGATTTTCATTGCGATCACCTCTCAGAAGAAAAATGTGTAAACGGTAATGACAATGATCTCGTCCACTTCTTCTTTGATGACTGGCGCGACTTGTTTGATCGGATAGTCATTTCCCTGCCAGGACCGGCCAAAGGGAAAGTTGAAGCGACACAGTTCACGGCCTTTCTTCGCCGGCTCCCGAGATCCTTGTTCAATCGCCTGACGCACCTCAATTTCGTTGGTGCCGCGTTCCTTACATTGATCAATCGCGTGTTGTGTCAAACGGATGGGCTTCATGAATTGCAGTGTCTGGTTTCAGCAAAATGAACACGTGAACGTTACCTGGCCGCGACAACTACTCTTCACTCAACGCCTTCACCGGATCGAGTTTGGGGGCGAAAATAGCCGGCTACATGCCGAGAGTTGGGCCGACCATGGCGCGAAAAACCAGGCGGCTGAGAGGCCCAATCCATAGTTTTACCGTCACACGCTGGTTTCTGCATCGGTCTCGGATTGATGCACTCGAATCCGGCCAATTTCAATAATCCACAGTTGTTTGTTCACAGACGTTGTATTGAGTGCATACAAAAACTGGCGAATCAAAGATTCCAGCAGTGGTAGGGTTGGGTTCTTGGGGATACGGATGACCGCAATGCCTGCGGTTTGATTGGGCGGAAAACGAGTGACTTCGGCAAAATCCAAATCCAACGTGACCAAACAGCGCTGTTCGCGGCAACAATGAGCGTAGAGGGCATGATCCGGGCTTCCCTGCAATCCTTCCTCACGTACGGTTTGCACATCATGGCCAGCCAGTCGAAACAGTTGCTGCATGCGCCTGCCGAAGTTTTCATCCAGTTTGAATTTCATACCGCTTGGCCAATCGGAATTTCAACATATCTTTCTCGAGACATCTCTGCACCGTAGGCAATGGCGGCAAGGAGGTCTGGCGCCGTCAATTGAGGATATTCCTCGAGAATTTCTTCCGTCTCATGCCGGCAGCCAGAAAATCGAGGATAAGAGAGACCCAAATTCTGGTGCCACGAATGCAGGGCTTGCCAAAACAGATATTGGGATCAATCGAAATACGTTGCAGCAGCGGATTCATGGCGATTTTTCCGGTTTGGTTCGAAGCTTACCACCCTGTTCCACCATCATACTAAAAAAGGTTACGCATTTTTCTCCACTTCATCAAGCTGAAATCTCTTGGGAAAAGCAGGCCGTCCCGGGAGATAGTTGACTCAAAAATGGCTTATCTCTCGGGCTCGTCTATGGTCTCATTGCGCTGCAACGGTAGAGCCGAAGTGGGCAACTTCACCGGCCGGCGATTGCCGTACTCGTCGTACTTGCCTTCCCACATCAGCCTGATTCAAAGTACCAGCAAGAGCACCGCGGCCTTTGGCGCATGCTGCTCTGGCCGATCGCGGACTTGCCGCGAAACTTACGCATTTGCTGCGTGTTTTGCAAGCTGCCGGCGGCTTTACCCCACGGCCGCTTCAATATCTCTCATACAAACTGAACCCCTTTTTCAACTTCTGCAAACCCCAATAGGCATACACTTCCAGGGGCAGATCAAATTTGTGATGCTGCACCCGCAGCCGCGCCGTGGGTTTGAGCAAATTGAGCAGCAGCGTGTGCTGCCACGAAAACGCCTTTTCGCCGACTTTGACTTGATGATAGCCGAAGCGAATGTATTGCCGGATGGCCTGCAAGCGGCGATGGCCTGCTTCGCCGAGCCAGGGCAAATAGGTGATGCGCGGATAGAATTTGCCCCATTCTTCCAGCGACTTGGGCGCTGCGAGTCCCATCTTCAAGCTCACCGGCCACAGCGGCGAGCCGGGATAGGGCGTGAAAATGTTGGTGTAGCAATCGGCTTTGTCATAGGCGGAATAAATGCGATGAATGAGATCGAGCGTGAGGGCGAGATCTTCCTCGGCTTCCGCGGGCAGGCCGAAGATGAAACCGAAGCTGGCGCGAATATCCGCTTCTTTGCAGCGCTGCACCGCAGCCAGCGTTTTTTCAGTGTTGGATTTTTTCTCGATGGACTTCAGCACCTCGTCGGAGCCGGATTCCGCGCCGAAGTGAATGCGCACGAGTCCGGCGCGGCGATAGAGGCGGGCCTGCTCGGTGGTGAGGCGCGCCCAGGAATCCGCGCGATCTTGAATGTACCATTCGAATTGCAAACCCGCGCGCACGAAACCTTCGGCGATTTGCAGGCTGCGCTCCCGCGAGGCGAAGAAAAGGTCATCGATGATGCCCACGAGGCGCAGGCGGTATTTGCGCACGAGATAAGTGACTTCGTCGACCACTTGCTCGACCGGCAGCACGTCGAGATTGCGGCCATAAACCGAGGCGTTGGAGCAATAGCTGCAATTGTAGGGACAGCCGTGACTCGAAGAATACATGATCCAGCGCATGCCGTGTAAGGCTTCGTAGCGATCGTAATCCATGAGATCGTAGCCCGGAATGCGGCTGGGCAGCTCGGCGACGTGCGGATATTGGCGCGCAGAATTCCATTGCAGGCTGCCGCCATTTTTCCAGAGAATGCCGGTGACGTCCGAGAGCGAGGCGCCTTCGGAAAAGTGTTGCGCCAATTCCAGCATGGTCGTTTCACCCTGGCGCAAAGCCACGACGTCGACGAACGAGGCGGCGAGGGTTTGCTCCGGCAGAATCGAGGGATGCCAGCCGCCGAGCACGATGGGAATGTCGGCATATTTTTCCTTCACGGCGCGGCCCACTTGCACGGCGCCGTCGATCATCGAGCCGGTGATGAATGACATGCCCAGGCACAGGGCCTCATCCATTTCGCGCAACACAGCGTTGACGTAATCGGGTTCGAGCGCGGCGTCGATGATTTTGACCTGATAGCCGGCGGTGACGAGCGGCCCGGCAATAGCGATGAGGGCCAGCGGCGGGCAGGCTTCATCACTGCCGTAGGAGGGGAAGAAGAAGACGATTTTTTTCTTGCGGGACATGGAGAATCAATCCTTGAAGTTCGTAGTATTGCCTTTGGGCATCAGCAGTTCATGCGCGCCGAAGGCCCGAGGAAATTATGCAGCACTCGCATTTACGAGGAATTCCACACAGGAACACCTGAGGGCAGTCAGAGCTCATGCGCGCTGGATGCCTGAAGGCATTACTACGATCAAAATAGTTCCAGGCCCGGCTCGTTGACTGCGGCGCGCTGCAAGCGATGCGCAATGCCGGCGGCCATGAGTTTTTCAACGCCGTCAACTCTGACACGGGCGGTGGCAACTTTCGCGGCAGCGAAAACCGGAGCCATGTCCAAATCGCCGAGGCGAGGCTGGCCGGCAATCATCACCAGGCGAATGTCTGCACGATTGGCAGAGAGAATGGCGCTGAAGGGATCTTCTCGGCGCGCGGGAGAAATTGTCAAATCCGCGGGCAGCCTGGCGGCAATGCGGCCGGCCTGCGGCAGACGCAGGATATTTGCGGCGTCGCTGGTGATCATGCGAAACAGAGTTTTGGCATCCACTTGTTTTGTTTCGTGCGCGATTTTCAATTCTGCCAGCAGATCACGCTCGCCGCTCAAGCGTGAATCACTGCCGAGCGCTACCCGATGCGCGGCGGCGAATGCCGTCACGTTCACCGTAGTTCCGAAAAGGAATTGATTGGAGGACGGGCACCAAAGCAATGCTCCGCCGCTGTCGATCACACGCGCTTGATCGGCGGCGGTGAGACCAACGCCGTGAACGAGAACGGTGTTGGCCTGCAAGCATCCCAGTTGTTGCAGACGCGGCAATTCCGCTGCCGCCGCTTCGTCAATGCCTTCGGCGAGATGAATAATCCAGGGCCAATCGCGCGGGGTACGTTGATATTCAGCCGCAACTTTTTCGCCGTCGATCAGCAGGGAATGGCTGTGGCGAAAGTTTTTGACGACGCGCACCGGAAAGCCGTTGTCCAGCGCACGATGCCAGGGATTGTGATGGCATACGGTCGTAACGCCGCTGAGCAAATTCTTGAGGCCGCCAATCCAGAGCCGATCGGCGACGGGAATCGCCATCGGGCCGAGCAAATCCGGATCCGTTTCAAAGCGCGGCTGAAAGTCTGCGATCCATTCCGCGGCATTGCGATACTTCTCGCGCCATTTCAGGCGTTTGAAGCAGTTGAATTCGAGATGATCGTGGGCGTTGATCAAGCCCGGCGCGACGAGGTCGCCATGGAGATCGACAATCAAATCGCCGTTGCGCGGTTTCGCGTCGATTTCGTCAACGCGGCCGCGCTGGAGACGCAACGCAGTGGCGATGCTACCGCTATCGCATAAAATGTTGGCGTTGACAAATGAAATCCTGCGCTGCATTGACCAAGTCATAGGAAACAGCGGGCTTTTGAAATTCCATCTATTTCACGACTTGACATAAGCAAGCTCACTGCTTATATTTGCAAAAAAAGGGAAAAAACTTAACCATTTGCCCTTGAGCGGAGTAAAATATGCAATCTCTCACGACGATAACCTATGAGAAAGTTTTGGGATTGTTATCCCAGCTTCCGCGTGAAGAACAATTAGATGTGCTTCGAAAAATGACACTTAACTTGCAGAAACAAACGCCGCCTAAAACCCCAAAAACGAAAACGCTGGCGGATCTGCGGGGCATCATTAAGAATGCAGATTTCTCTGATGAAGAAATCATGGCGGTGAAATATCATTCCTGATTCGACTTGTCACGCCGCTATCGTTCCTACCGTTTGGAATTAATCTGACACCTTCCGACTTTGAACTCAAATCTTTTTCCATGCCTTGATCACCAACACCGCCGGAAATCCCCGCCATTTGTGCGCAATTCTAATTTTCGGCTCGCGCACGGCCGTAATCTCCAAACCCGCGGCGCGACACGCCGCAACATGATCTTCATACCAATGTGTGAAGTGGCGCACCGCGTATTCTTTGCCATCGCCAGCGTGGAATGTTCGGCGCCAGCCGGCGAGCGCGCCGAAGGGATGAAAATCAGAATACAGGAATTCGCCGCCCGCTCGCAACACGCGGCCGGCCTCGGCTATGACACTGCGCAAATTCTCAACATGCCCAACCGCCAGGCCGCAGACAACCACATCAAACGCAGCCGAGGCCAGCGGCAGCGCGCACACATCTCCTTGTAGCAGTTTTTTTTGATTTGACTGCGCGACCGCCAGCATTTCCCGCGAGAAATCCAAGCCGATCACATTCGCAGCGCCGCGTTCGTGCAGAATGCTCAAATAACGGCCGCTGCCGCAGGCGAGATCGAGTGCGCATTGATTGTGCACTTCGGGCAGCAGCTCGAGCATCGCAGCCTGCTCCATTTCCATCAGCAGATTGTGCGGCGCCGGCGGATAGGATGCTGCCCAGCGGGCATAGGCCGCGGCGGGCTCGAGTGTATTTTTCATTTTGAAAATTATACCCATCCTGCTTGTCATCCCGCCTTTGCGGGATCATGTGAAAATTCCTTCTTGACTCCAAACTCCACAAGAGCCCTTCTGAAAGAATCCTGTGAAAATGCGGTTCCTAAGCCAAGTTTCACAAGATTCCATCTGAATGACACTTTGAGGTATTCATGTAAATTGTCAAGCATCACTCAGAACCCGGTCGTCTCCGGCCGCTGATAGCCGAAGAATCTATGAAACGCGCGCAACTCAACAGGTTTGTGATAGAATTTTGTATGATAGCGCCAACCGCCGAGTCCGCGCAGCACGCCGCGCTTGAAGCGATTCATGTTCTTGTCCGTCACCGTGGGATAATACGCATTCAGCACACTCTCGAAATCGCGCACCTTTTGGCGCAAGCGCGGATTGAGCCACGGCATGTTGGGATCGCGGCGAATCGAAAAGCTCCGCCAATCCCCGCTCACCCATTCGCTGAGCGTGTCGGGAAATTTGAAACCCAACGCCCGCGCCTCTTCGTAAAGCGTGCCTTCGAGCGGCACCGGCGTGTAGAGGTAAAGAATCACTTCGGTGGCAGGATTGACCTGCTTCAACCGCCGGATGAATGCCATGGTGTTCTCGATATCCGCCAGCGGTTCGGGTGGATTCCCCATGACAAACGAAAACTCCGGTACGATGCCGTAAGACTTCATGCGTTTGGCCAGCTCGAGGGTTTGCTCGACTTTGAATTGGCCGCCTTTGTTCATGCGCTGCAGCAATTCGTTCGAGCCGGTTTCCGCGCCGCTGAACACCATTTTCAAGCCGCTGGCTTGCATCTTCTGCCAGGTGGCATCGGTGTAGCGCATCAACTCGTCGACGCGGCCCAGCGCCCACCAGCTTATGTGCAACGGCGCGATGCGTTCGCTGAATTCCGCCACACGCGGCTCGGAGATGAAAAAATCCATGTCATGAAACTGCATGGCATCGACGCCGAAATTTTCATGTTGGAATTGCACGACGTGCGCCAGCCTGGCCGCGGATTGCGACAGCCAGCGTTGCTTGACCATCTCCACAATCGCGCAGAAGTTGCAAGCAAACGGGCAGCCGAACGAGGAATTATGGGTGCCGACGCGCTCGCCCAGGTAGCTGGCGTAGAGATAGCGATCCATTTCGACTTTGTGATAAGGCCATTCCGGCAGCTTGTCGAGCCCGATGAGAGGCCGATGCGGATTGTGTTTGAGACTGCGGTTTTCTTTGTAGCTCAAACCGGGAATCGCGGAGAGTGCGCCGCCGTTGTTGAGCACGCGCAGCAATTCCAGCAGCGTTTGCTCGCCCTGGCTGTGAATGCAAAAGTCGACATAGTCTTCGCGCAGGCAGGTGTCGGTGTGCTGCGAAGGGAAATAGCCGCCCCAGATGATCGGCAGGTGCGGCAGGGCGCGCTTGATCTGTTGCGTCTGCGGCACGGCATGATTCAACTGCGGCCCGGGCATGACGGTAACGCCAAGGGCTTTGGCTTTCTTCTCTTTTGCGACTTGAATGATGCGGCTGACGGGATCGTCCAGCAGATTGCCGTCGACGATTTCATAATCGAATTCACCTTCCAGCAGCGCGGCCACCGCGAGCAGCGACATGGGCAAATGCGGTTTTTTCGAGGGCGTGCTGGGGGGGTTGTAGAGGATGATCATAGCCTAACATTTGTCCAGATAAGGAAAAAACCGCCCGGGCGCTTGCTCCCGAAGCGTGCACAAATCGAATAAAACGTGTTCTTGTTCATGACGAAGCGCCCGGGCGGTGGTGTATTCTGTCGTACACGATTCACGGCAGCTCGAATTCCGCTACCACCGGCGCGTGATCGGACTCGGGGAAATCCACATCCGTGCGAAATGCGCCGGATTCGTCAGGCAGAATCTCATTGTGAATTTCCGTGCCGCGATAAAACGCGAGCAAAGGCCGCGAGACGAGAATATGATCCAGCATCACGCCCTTTCCCAAATGCAAAAAGCTGTAGCGCGAAGAAGCCGGCACGGAAAGCTCACACGGCGCCAGCACGCGCTGCAGCAACGCCGGATTGCCGGTGTCTTCCACCTGGCCGCGAATGGCATGAACCGGCACGTCGTCAATATCGGCATTGAAATCTCCGGCCGCAACAATGAACGCTTCTTCGTTTGCGGCGAACGCTGTGTCGAAAATCTGATCGATCAGCATGCGCGTTTCCAGCGCCTGGCCGACGCGCTTCATCGACGAAATAAAGTAACCCTCGGCCCAACCTGCCACCGAACGCCATTTATATTGATTGATCTGCTGCCCGGAAACGCTGCTCGGCACCTTTGATTTCAAATGCACGTTGACGACATGAATCTTGCGATTACCACCCAGATCGAGCGTGACGTACAGAATCGGCCGTTCCCAGGTCACCTCTTTCGCCTCCGCTTCTGCGGGAAGCGCCGTCATTTTGCGATAGCGCGGTTCGAGCGCATAGACATGCCGGATTTGCTGTTTGGCGATGACCGGGAAACGGCTGGCCACGACCAGGTTGCGTTCGTCATAGGCTTCATTGTTGGTCGTGAGCGTATGCGCGAGATGATAACCCGCATAAGGCGTGTTTTGCAGTATTTGCTGCAGCGCCAGCACTTGCCGCGGCTGCCCGGCCTGTTCCTGGCCGTTGACTTCTTGAAAACAAAGAACGTCGGCGCGCAAGCGCTGCAATTGCGGCCGCATCACGGCGATGCGATCCGCCAGGCTGGGCGATTGCCCCGGCTTGTCATCGAGGTTCTCCAGGTTGAACGTCACAATCCGAAGTGAAGTTGGCATGAGTACGTCCCCTTTCCTGGTGATAAGAAACCGGTTTGCACCCGGCGGCAGAATCCCGCTTATGCGCTTGCCGCGGGTCTGAGCCATTCCACCAAACGCTTTTCAATCGGAAATTTGTAGAAATCCCTTTCGCAGCGCCAGCGCGCGAGGCGCTTGAGCGGCCACTTCAATAAACTACCCTTCTCCGACCAGGCGAAGCGCTGATAGAATTTGAAGCGCTGCACGCGCTCCCATTTTTCTTGCGGCACCCACGGGCCGTAGGATTCGACATAATCAAAGGCCGCCCACTGTTCTAGTGTTTGCGGCATGGGATAGCCGCTGGCGCGCACCAGATCGGCAATCGGCGAGCCGGGATAGGGTTGATAGAAAAAAATCACGGTCTCGAATTTCGGGCTCATGGCGCGCAGATGCTTGACCGCCTGCAAACTCGCCTCGACGCTCTGCGGCGATTCCTGCGGGAAGCCAACGATGAATGGAAATATCGCGCCGAGATCGAAACGCTTGCAGCGCTCCGCGGTTGCAAAAACCTGTTCGAGCGTAATGTCTTTCTTCAGCCAATTCAGTGTCTGTTGGTCGCCGGATTCCACGCCGATCATCACGCGGCGCAAGCCGGAGCGCTTGCACAGGGCAAAGAGATCATCGGACATGCGCACGCCCTGATCCGCGCGCAGCGTGCCGGCCCAACTGAATTTCAGATTGCGCCGCAGGAACTCTTCGGCAATGGCGGCAACGCGATCGGCGTGAGTAAAGAACGTTTCGTCTTGAAAGTTGAGATCATCGAAAGGAAAACGCTGCCAGAGATATTCGAGTTCTTCGCCCATGCGTGCCGGCGCGATCGCGTTCCACTTGCGCTTGAAGACGTAAGGATCGGCGCAAAACGCGCAGCGGAAATGGCAGCCAATCGAAGAGATGTAATCGAGCTGGCGTTGATTTTTGCGACGATAATATTCCTCCACCGGAATCAATTCGTAGCGCGCCGGCGAAAAATCATTCATCTCGCGCAGCGGCCGGGCAGGATTCTGATGAATCGCGGCGCCCTCACGAAAAGCAATGCCGGCAACCGATTGCAGGCTCTCTCTTGCGGCAAGTTTCTCAACTAGCTCGCGAAACGTCTCTTCGCCCTGGCCTTGCACGGTGATGTCGACGGACGATTCGGACAAACAATCCGTCGGAAAAAGCGAAGGATGCCAGCCGCCCCAGACGACTGGCAAATCCGGGCGCAGCGTTTTGACGGCGCGCGAAACCTGCAGCGCATCGCGAATCGGCGCGCCGGTGAGCACGGAGAGGCCCAGGCAAAGGGCATCCTGCAGATGTGGTTGCAGGGCGGCCATGGAATCGCCCTCCAAACGGCCGTCAATAATGATCACTTCATAGCGCGCCGGGTCGAGGTGCGAGGCAATCGCCAGCAAACCCAACGGCATCGTGAAGAACACGGAGCGAGGATTGTAGAGCAGTATTTTCCGGCGTTGTGATTTCACGGTTATGAGATTGGTGCAAGGCTCGAAGATTATCGGCGGCGGAAGTGCAGCGCGACGTGATCTCCCCAGTTGCGCAGCACGGGCCAGCCGGCAGTCTTTCGTTCAAGCTGCGTGAGGGCGCGGAACCAGGCCGCCCGGCGTGCCAAGCTGCTCAAGTAAGGCGGCGGCACACAGAGTCCGAGACTGAATTGGCGTTCCAACCCAAACCACGGCGCAAAGCAGGCACGAATCTGCGCGGGTGTGAAATAGTAAGTGCGCACGGCGCTGCCCGCGAGATTGACCATGACGCCGTTGTGTCGGGTCCAACGGCGGCCGGCGGCACGGGGCCGGCCGGCCAGCAGATGATATCCGATTTCCCACGGGCACAGCGGCGGCATCACCACGAGGAATGCGGGCGCGCCGGGCCGCAGCACATGCGCCGTTTGTTCGGCAAATCCGCGCAAATCCGCCACACAATTGAGCGCGCCGAAGTTGGAGAACAGGCCGTCGAATTGCGCGTCCGGCACCGCTTGCGCAATTTCCTGCGCCGCGGCTTGAACGAAGCGGACGCGCTGTTCGCAGGCAGCGGCGCGCGCTTTGGCCCGGGCCGCTTGCAGCATGGCCGCCGCCGGCTCCAGTCCCAACACCGTGAAGCCCTGGCGTGCGAAGAAGATCGCATCGGTGCCGGTGCCGCTGCCAATCTCCAGCAGGCGCCGGGCGCCGGCAAAGGCCGGCAGCGCGGCTTGCTGAATGCGCTGCCGCATCCATTGCAGAATGGGATTGCCGGCTTCACCCGCGTCGTAGGCCGAAGCGAGGGCATCAAAGGGAGAAGGCATTGCGGCCTGCCCAATTACGGCCTGTTGCTGGTCAATCATGTGCATGCAGAATTCGATTCGGACTCGGCGTCAGTGCTTGCTGCGTTGCGGCATTGTGCCGGGGAATTTTTCGCCGCGCTTTGCAAAAAGGCCGGCGCCATCCTCGAGCCGGCGCCGGCGCCATCACAGCCAGCAGCTCACTTCCAAGTGGCGAAATAGGCGCTGAGTGCCTCCAACTCGGCTTTGCTGAGCTTCTCGCCGAATTTCGGCATGGTGGAATCTTTCACGAACTTTTGCGGATCGACAAAATGATCATAGAGCCATTTGTAATCGCGTTTGGCGCCGACGCCGGCGAGGGCCGGGCCGGTTTCACTGCCGGCGCCGTGAATGACGTGGCAGTTGCGGCAGGATTCCCGCACCATGATCAATCCCGCGGTCACGAAGTTTTCGGGCGCCGCATCCGCTGCCTGGCGGTGGGCAAGATAGGCAACGAGTGCTTCGCTTTCCTTCTCCAGCATCTTCTTTTTGGCGCGCTCGGACTTGGCCTCGCCCAGCGCGAGCGGCAGATTCAAATCCGTGGCGTGCTTGGCATGTGCCGCCGCCTCGTAATTCTTTTTGATGGCGGTGAATTTTGCTGCGCCCTGGTTGTGGCACTCTCCGCATTTCTTGGCAGTGTAAATGCTGCGGCCGGCCAGGGCGTCAAAGGGCAGGACGGCAGCTTTGTCCTGTGCCCGCAACGCGGTGCCGGCCGGCACCAGCATGAGAAAGGCGAAGGCAAGAAATGTCCGCATGGTTTGCTCCTCCAGAGTTGATGATTCGTTGGCGTTTGTTTGAAAGTATTCCAACCTCGGCTGAGCCGGGGCTTCCCATTCGCCGGTCGTCGTGAAAACGCCCAAGATCTTGATGCAACGGCCAAGCCGCTGCAGGAGCACGTTGTTCAGGAGACCGCAGTGGGGACGAAGATCAGTTGTTGGGTGCGCCTTTGGTGATCCAATCCCGCACCGCCTGAATATCGGTGGCGCTCAGCGCCGAGCCAGGCGGCATGCGGCCGGCAACACCGCCGACGCTGTTGTCGCCGATCAGCTTCAGATAGAGCACACTGTTGTTGGGATTGCCGGGCGCCACTCGCGGCTTGCCATAGGTCGCGGAATTGACATTGACCAGGTTGTTGTAGGCCGCGCCGGCAGCGAGCGACATCGGTGCGCCGCCGCCCGGATGGCAGCCCTGATTGACACAGCGCGGCGTCAATATATTCGCTTGAATGCTTGTGAAGGTGGTCGGGTCAGACGGGGCGGTCGGTGCGGCCAAATCGTGCTGGCAGGCCGCCAAGACAAGGGCAACACTGCAGGCCGCCAGCGCGCGCCAGCCGTACCGTCGCATGGGTTGAAAAGGCATGCTGAATCTCCTTAGAAGGGATAATTGAGAATGCGATAGATGTTGAAGCCCAGGCGGAAATCGCCGTCGGCAAAATCGAGGTTGCCGCCGCTCAAATATTGATTGGTGGTATTGCCGCCGGAGTTGGTGACGAACAAGTGAAAGACGTGGCCGCCGGCTTTGATCTCGAGACCGGCGACGAACGTGTCGTTGAAAATCTGTTTGCCGCCATCGAAGCGGGTGCCGCCCACGGTGAGCGCGGTTTCATCGCCGGAGACAATCGGCACGATCTCCGAGAAAAGCGCGTATTTCTGATTGAACGCGAATTTGCCGCCGAGACCGATGGTGACCAGCGGATCTTCGCCATCCACCGTGACGTTGCCGTTGAGCAGAATGCCCGGCACCACCGCAGCGGAAACCCGCGAGCCGAACTGTTTGGTGATCGGCACTTGGCCGAAGATCGCAAAGCGCTCGCCGTCGGTGCGGCTGAGGTTGCCGGCCGCGGGATTGGCGGGATCCGGAATCCCCTTCAACGTGGCCCAATCAACGCCGGCATAGAGCGCGGCGGAGACCGGCATGGAGCCGTCGGTTTTCTCGCGCAGCAGGCGCCATTTGCCGCCGATCTCAAAGGTGGCATTCAATCCCGAGCGCGCCAGGTTGAGGGAGAAATCATTGGTGAGCGGAAACGCGAGCTGCGTCATCATGAAGGCGCCGCCATCGAGGCCAAACAGTTGATCGAAGCCCTGATCCACGGTGGCTTTGAAGCGATGGGCGATGCGATACATGAACGCGCCTTTTTCCACCGGCTCGGCAGTGGGCAAATTGGCGAGCGACCAGCCATAGAAGGCCTGTGCATATTCCCGTTGCGGCGCTTCGATTTTGATGTCGCTGGCGAGCGAATTGATCCAGGATTCGATGGTCTTGATCTCCTCGGCCGAAAGCGGCGCCGCGCCTTTGGGCATGCGTTCGCCCTTGATGCTGGCCGAACCGCGGAGCTTGCCCATCAGATAGCTGTTGCCGGCATCACCCGGCTTGACGCGCATGAATTTGGGCAGCCCCGAGCTTTTGACAGAGAGGAGGCTGGCCTTGAATCCCTGCTCGGTCAAGTCCAAGCCTTGCGGCGCGGCGGTGCCGGCGTGGCAGCCCGCAAACGCGCATTTGGCCTCGAAGATGTCGAGCACCCGGTCTTCCAGCTCATCCGGACGGTTGGGATAGGCAAATGCCGGTTCAGCAGTGCGGCTGGCCGCGGCAGATTTGATCTCTCCAGCCTGCGTGGGGCGCGCGCCTCCCAGCGCGAGCATCACGCCCAGAGAACATGCCAACCAGCGAGGGCGCAATTGCATCATGACCTCCTCCAAGTTGAGTTCATAAGAGTATCGCAGCGGCAGGCCATGCGGGCGAAAACAGTGCTGCCTGGTCATGCCTGCGCGCTTTCAGGATTTGAACGATTTGGGCCGGGGCTCTCACTTACTGCACGATGATAACGCCGGTCTTTTGCGGATGCACGGTGCAGTAGTAGGGGAATCGTCCGGCTTTGCGAAACGCCACCGCGTGCGTCTCATTGCCTTTCAGGGGCGGCGAGGGAGTGAAGTCGCTCGCCGGGTGCGTGGGCGTGCCGCTGGTGATGTCGTGAATGGCGTTGTCCTTGTTGGTCCATTCCACAGTGGTGCCGATGGGAACGGACAATTCGGACGGGTCGAAGCGCGTGGCCTGGATCCACACTTCGTTATCTCCGCGCGTCGGCTCAAAAGGATTCTGCTGACCGCAGCGCACCAGCAACAGGGCGAGGCCGGCAAGCACCAAGACAACCAGCAGCCGCTTACGAACAGGCATGGCTTTCTTCCCTCACTTCAGGCGCAGCCGGCAGCCTGGCGAGCCAGGGCTGCAGCCGCGCTTCCATTTTTGCTTTGAGCCGGCCGCGATGATCGTTGGTGAACAGCATAATGCGGCCGGATTGCGCCGTGACCGCGCCGGCCGGTAGGTGTTGCGTGCGGCGCTGAATCCGGCGGTGATAGAAAGTGAACACCAGACGCTCGATCCGATCGAATGGCCTGCACGCCAGCACGGCTTCCACGAGGCGCTGCCAGCGCGCCGGCCGGACTTCCGTGCCGGCGGCCGCCAGGGGATGTGCCAGCCGCCGGCTGGCGCTGGCCTGCGGCAGGAATGTCTGGTACCAAGCGTTGGCTGCCATAAACCGGCGAAACGTGCCGGCGCCGCTCAGCGGAAGCAAATAGGCGATTTGATGAGCGACAAAGAAATCCCGTTCCTCCCACGCAAGCCGGCGGTTGCCGATCAAACAATTTAGGCAAATGACGCGGCGCTTGCCCAGCACCTTCATCAGCAGCGCCAGGCTGGCATAGACGGTCCACAAGCGCCGGCTGTCCACGATCAGAAACAAATCGAGATCATCCCCCGCTTGGCCGTTCTCAAAGGCGAGTGCGCCCGAAAGAGCAACCGAGCGCACGAACGGAAATCTCTTGATGAGAGCAAGAATGCCGCGCTGGCGCCGCAGCAAACGCCGGCTGAGCTCCCGCCGTTCCGCGCGAATCTCGGGCAGGCGGCGGCGGTCCGCGAGAAAGAAAAAGCCGCGGGACTCGGCAAGCAGGCCGTGCTGTTGCAGACCGCGCAGGGCCTCGGCGACTTCGGCGAGGGTGGCGCGCACGCCCAGCAGGCCTTCGTGAATCTCATCGAGCGCCAGAGGATAGTCAAACAAATCCGCATATGCCAGGGTTCGCAGTACTGCCTCGGCAACCACCGGTGCCTTCTGTGGACTTGCCGTATGCGAAACCGTGCCATTGCGGCGGGCCTTTGCGGCGGCGCCATTTGCAGGAGGCAGAATGCGAACAGGATTTTCGCGGCGCAGACTTTCGTAAAACGCCACCAACTGCTCGGCCGTATTGCGCCAGGTGAATCGGCGGGCATGCGTGCGGCCATGGTTGCGCAGTTCCTGGCGCAGTTCCTGATGATCAACCAGCTCCGCCATCCGGGCGGCCCAGGCTCCTGGATCATTGGCGCAGAGCGTGGCGCTGTGGCCCGCCAGCTCCCGCATTGCGGAGTTGTCAGCGGCCAGGGCAACGGCGCCACCGGCCATCGCCTCCAGCAGCGGGAAACCGAAGCCTTCATAGTGCGAGGGCAGCACGACCAACTCGGCAGCCTGATAGAGCGCAGGCAAATCTGCCTCGGCCACATAACCCAGCAACCGCACGCGGCCGCGCAGCCGGCAGGCGGCCAATGCCTGCTCGACTTCAGGCGAGCCATTGCCGCGCTGACCGGCGAGCAGGAGTACATGATCGCGCCGGCCGTCCTGACAAAAAGTGCGAAAGGCCGCGAGCAGCATGCCGAGGTTTTTGCGCTTTTCGCACGTTCCCACAAAGAGAAAATAGGGCGCGCCACCGGCGTAATGGCGGCGGATACTCAGTTTGTGCTCCTCCGAAGCCAGGGCAAAGAATTCATGGTGAATGCCCGAGGCAATGGCAGTTACCGCGCCGTTGCGGGAGGGCAGTGACCGTCGGTGGGCAAGACTGCGGTAGTCCCGCGCGGTGGCCTCTGAAACGGCAATGATACGATCGGCGGCATGGGCCGCATGGGTGAGCACGCGCTGAAAATAGAGACGCTTGCCGGTGGGATAGAATTCCGGATGCAGGAACACGCCCATGTCGTGAAAAGTCGAAACCAGGCGAATGCCCGGCTGCGGGCGGGGCAGCGCATAGTGAGTGCCATGCCAGACCTCCAAACGGCGGCGGCGGGCAGAAACGCCCGCGCCGAGATGCTGCCAAAGCAGACGCAGCGGGCGGGGATAATTGGGGAGTTCCACCCGGCGCATGTTGGCCGGCAGGTTCGCAAACTGCGGCGCATCGTGGGCTTTCACAAATATGTAATA
The DNA here is from genome assembly GCA_023150945.1 of bacterium. Classification (NCBI taxonomy): domain Bacteria; species bacterium. The sequence continues at coordinate 136,168 of JAKLJX010000006.1, forward strand.
CTCATGATCGTGATCAAGGCTGGCCAGCCCTCTAATGAGGCCGAGTACGTACCGTCCCGCTCCAGCCAGCGAAGGCGGCAGACAGGTCGCGTCAATTCCTATGCGCAATGTAAACTCGCGGTTTGAGCTTGAAAATGGCGAGTCACCGCCGATCACGGCGCAAAGCGACTCAGGTCAGGTTATCCCTCGCGCACAAAAGCCCCGGCCTCGTTTTCGCTGCCATGCAAAGCACACGCCAACGCCTCGTTTTCTGCGGTGATACGCACCCGCAGCAGGGCGAGGTTAATCAATGAGACAGCGATCAAAGTCCACCAAGCCTGAAAAAGCAATGGGATGAGGAAGATCTCCGCAATGACCACACCATAATTGGGATGCTTGCACCAGCGGTAGGGCCCGCGCTTGATCAAGGGCGCACCGGGAATCACCAGAATCTTCGTGTTCCAAAAGCGCCCGAGAGCCGTCAAGCACCAATACCGCAGCGCTTGCGCAGCCAGGATCAAAACCAGAATCACCGGCCAGTAAAGATGCAACTGCGGCCCGCGCAGGAATCCCTCCGCGGCCAGCCCCAGCAGAAAGGCGGTATGCAGGGCAACAATATAACGATAATGGCCGGCGCCGAATTCCAGTGCTCCCTGCCGGCGCAGCCACTGCTCGTTGCGTTTGGCCTGCCGCAGCTCAAGCAGCCGCTGTGCGACCAGCAGAATCAGCGCCGCTAGCAAAATGGCCTGCGGCCCGCTCATTGGCACTGGCCCAGGATCATTTCGGAGGAGAAGCCCGGCCCGAGCGTGGTCGCCAGAATGTGACTTCCACTTTTGTAATCGGCTGATTTCAAGTACTCGTGCCAGACGAAAAGCACGGTCGCGCTCGACATGTTGCCATAGTCGCGCAAGATTTGCCACATGTACTTCGTCTTGTGGGGCGGAATATCGAGTGCTTCGGTGTAAGCAGCGATCACTTTGGCGCCGCCGGGATGCGAAAGGAAATCCGAAATGTCATCCAGCGTCATGCCTTGCGCCGCAAGAAATTGCTGAATGGCGGGCCGGGCCGATTCCCGCACGATGGTGGGAATATCCTTGGAGAACAGCACCTTCAGGCCGTGGTCATTCATTTCCCAACCCATCACTTCCAGCGAATCGCGCCAAGTAATGGCGTCGGAGGCCAAGATTCTGACGCAGCGCGGATTGTCCAGCGGGCAGGCATCACCAACCAGAAGCGCGGCAGCCGCGCCGTCGCCGAACAGCGAGGTCGCCACAAAGTTGCTTTTCGAAAAATCCCGGCGGATGAAAGTCAAGCTGCACAATTCCAGCGCGATGACCACCGCGCGTTTGTCCGGATAGGCTCTCAGCCAGTCAGCCGCGCGGGACAAACCCGCCACGCCGCCGGCGCAGCCCAGGCCCCAGAGTGGAGAACGCCGGACCGACGGCCGCAAAGACAGGGTATTCACAAGATGGGCATCAATACTCGGAGTGGCAATGCCGGTGGTGGAAACGAAGAAGAGATGATCAATCTCCTGCGGCGTGAGCTGATGCTGCGCACACAGCCGGCGCACGGCTGCGCTCGCCAGCGCCACCGCTTGCTCGGTGTACAAACGATTCTTCTCACTGAAGGAATGCTCCTGGCCATACCATTCCGCCGGCATGCAGAAATGCCGCTGGTCGATTTCGGCGTGTTTGAAGATGGGCAGCAGGCGGGCAACGTTGATCGCAGATCCGCCGAAAAGCTGCCGGGCAAAATCGCCGGCAACTTCCTGGCGGTAGACAAATGGCGGCACAATGGTCTCGATACCAACAAGCGCTGGCAATTCGCCGTCACTCCCGATGGTTGCAGGAACTGAACAGACCCCTGCCTGAAACAAGGCAGGAGTTGGCATGGGAAAAGCGGCGGGAATATCTCCACTAAACCAGCCAAATGCAAGGCTTTTTTCCGCAGCGGCGGCAATAGCCTCCGGTCACCGCCGGCAGAAAATGATGCAGGCAATGCCGGGCTGTCGCGTCTAATGCGCCGCGCGATGAATGCCTCATTCGCTTTCCGGCATGGTGATTTTCGTGTGGCCTCTTTTGCCGGTATTTCGGTATATTGCCGAAATTTCAGCATGTCTGATCACCCAGCAGTGACTTGAGAGGTCTCAATGCAATGCCAAGTGATTCACGAGATTCCCTCGCTTGACACCAGAGGCATTCTATGATTATTCGCAATCGCGCAGTCGCCGGTGTAGCATTCATTGTTGCCGGCATCGCGACTGCTGTCATCTATGCCGTGCTCGGCGGATGGTACATGCCGGATGCCCTCAGTCAGGCGCAATCCCGGGTTCCCTGGTTTCTGGCGCTCTCGGCTGTGCAGTTTTTGCTGTTGCTGGCGGCCGCTTGGGCGTTGCGCTGCCACGTCCGCGATAGCGCTCTTTCCAGCAGAATGAAAGGGCTGATCCTGGGATTTGCCGTGGTATTCCGGCTTTGCCTGCTGCTGCAAACCCCGTGGCTCTCCAACGACATTTATCGCTATGTTTGGGATGGCCGGCTGGTAACGCACGGCGTGAATCCCTACACCCTGCCGCCTGCCGCAGCCGAGCTGGCAAGCTTGCGCGATGATTCGGTGTACGGCCGGATGAGCCATACGGAGGTTCACACCGTTTATCCGCCGTTGCTGCAATATCTCTTCGCGGCCGGTGTGGCGCTGGCTGAGGCATTTGATGTCGACCCGGTGATTTGTCTCAAGGCCGTGCTGCTTTTGTTTGATCTCCTGCTGGCCGGCATGCTGCTGCATCTACTGCCGGGTTTTGGCTTGGCAGGCGGCGCGGCTTTGCTCTATGCCTGGCACCCTATGCCGATTATCGAAATCGCCGGCAGCGGCCACAGCGACGTCGTGGGCGTGCTTTGCCTGCTGATTGCGATCCATGCGACGCGGCGAAACCATCATGCCTCGGCCGCACTCTTTCTGGCCCTGGCATTTCTGGTGAAATTTCTCGCGCTGTTGCTGCTGCCGTTCTGGGTGGTCGCGGCTTGGCGTACCGCCGGACGGCGCGCCGCGGCCCTGAGCCTGGCTGTCTTTGCAGTAACAATTTTGCTGAGCTATGCGCCGTTTGTGCAGGCCGGCTCACAGCTTTTGGCAGGATTGCTGGTTTACTCCGCGAAGTGGCGATTCAATGACAGCGTCTTTGCGATGCTCTTCAACACCGTGCACACGCTGTTGCCGGACCGCCTGGTCACACTGCTGATGGTGCCGGCGCATTGGGAGGCCACCGAAGCGGTTCTGCGGACGCGGCGCATCGACCTGGCTTTGCATCTCGCCAAAGCAGGCGTGGCTGTTCTCTTTCTGCTGTTCTATGCGCAGATTGGGCGGCGCTTCTGGCTGGCACAAAAAGGCGAGGGGGCAGGCCTCCTGCCGCAGATTGCCCTGGCGGTCTTGGCATCGTTCTTACTGCTTTCGCCGACTTTGCAGCCGTGGTATTTGCTCTGGCTGTTGCCGCTGCTTTGCCTGAGCCAGAGGGGGCCAGATGGCGATGCGCAACAAACTTCGCGGCCGGCCTTGTTTCCCGCGCTGATTTCCAAGCCGGGACTCAACGGCTTGTGGCTGTTGACGGCCACCGTCTTTCTGTCCTATTGGATTCTGCACGACTATCAAAGCAGCGGTGTGTGGCAGGAAGCTGCATGGTGGAAGTGGCTGGAATTCAGTCCGCCATTTGTGTTGCTGCTTTGGGGAATTGCGGCACAGAGGGCAGGCAGGGACGAAATGAAAATGCCCCCGGATGATTCCAGAGGCATTTGATTGTCAGGCTTGTGTGGAAGGACGCATCAACCCAGATACTTGCGCAAGGGTTCCAGGCGGGAGCGATGCCGCAGCCGGCGCAGGGCTTTTTCTTTGATCTGGCGCACACGTTCGCGCGTCAGCTTGAAGTGTTCGCCGATTTCTTCCAGGGTCAATGGCCGGTCGCCATCCAAACCGAAGTAGAGCCGGATGATCTCGGCTTCGCGCGGCTTGAGCGTCGACAAGACCTTGTCGATTTCCACCTGCAGCGATTCCTGCATCAACCCGTCATCCGGCGGGGCATAGCGATCGCTCTCGATGACATCGAGCAGGCTGTTGCCTTCTTCTTCCTTGAACGGCTCATCGAGCGAAAGATGGCGCGCCGAGGTCTTCAGCACGTCCGCCACTTCATAAGCGGTCAACTCCATCTTGTCGGCGATTTCTTCCATGCTGGGCTCGCGGCCAAAGCGCTTCTCAAGCTCTTCCAGCGCGCGGCCGACTTTGTTGATGGCGCCGACGCGGTTGAGCGGCAGACGCACAACCCGGCTTTGCTCGGCGAGTGCCTGCAGGATCGACTGGCGAATCCACCACACCGCATAGGAAATGAATTTGAAGCCCCGGGTCTCATCGAAGCGCTGCGCTGCTTTGATCAAGCCCAGGTTGCCCTCGCTGATCAGATCCTGCAAGGGCAATCCCTGGCCCTGATATTCTTTGGCAACGCTGATGACGAAGCGGAGGTTGGCTTTCACCAATTTGTCCAGGGCTTTGCCATTGCTTTTGCGGATCTGTCGGGCCAGTTCCACTTCCTCTTCGGGGGCCAGTGGGGAATATCCACCAATCTCTTCGAGATATTTCTCAATCGACTGTTTGGTCCGGCTTTCGGTTACTTTGCGTTTCTTGGCCATGTGTTCATCCGATTCTGATCATGCCTCCATGATCAAACAAATAGTGTGCCTAAACTTATGAGACTGCTAGTACAAACTCGTGCGTTCATGTGCGGACGACAAGCCTGCAGCAATCCTGCCAACCTCTCAACGCAACCGCAGCCGGTTTGCTCTGCGAATGGCATTTTCCCGGCGCATGCGCTTGCGCTGGCTGGGCTTGAGATAGTAGGTCGACTTTCTGAAATCTCGCAACACACCGGCGCGATCACATTTGCGCTTAAAACGAACGATCGCGCGATCAAGCGATTCCTGCGCGCCAACAGTAACTCGAACCATATGATAACCCCTTTCTCTTTAGCTCTCTTGGGTGCAGCGGGCAGGGAGTCAAGGTTAGAAATTTAACGACCTTAACGACCCGCTGGCAATTTATCTTAACTGCCCGAGGAGAGATAAAGTTCCGCCCTTGCCGGAAACTGCTCACTGTTCAAGCTGCTGGACGATAGTGAGTTGAATTACGATTTTGTCAATGCTCTCCTGACCGCGTCATCCTGCCACCGAGTGCCTGCATGAAGACGTAGGATCAGGCCGTTTTGTTTTAGGGTCGGCGACAAACTTTCAAAAAAAGCGGCGGTGTGACGAAATTGCACCGACGTAACTTCGATGAATTCCAAAAGAATAGGGTAGATTTCCTCTTTTTTTGGAGCGCGGAATATACGGCAATAATCTCTCTTTGTCAAGCATGTGACAATTATTTATTGATTTTCTCTGCCCGGCTCGCGACTAAGCCCCGCACTGCAATTCCAGGTAGAAACAAGCCGGCGCGCGTTGGCCTGACACCATCTGAAGCGAACGGCCTCCCGGTCATGCCGGCAAATAAACCACGAAAGTACTGCCCCGCCCCAATTCACTCTCCACCCGAATGGTGCCGCCGTGCTCTTCCACAATCTGGAGCGCCAGCGCCAGGCCGATGCCGCTGCCTCTTTTCTTGGTTGAAAAATAGAAATCGAAGATCCGGTTCAGGTTTTCCTTGGGGATGCCCTTGCCCGTGTCACGGAATGAAACGACCGCATAGGACCGGCGGGTGTCATCGAGCGACCGGCGGGTTACGAGATCGAGGCCGATGGTCAGCCGGCCGCCACCCGGCATGGCTTGCACGGCATTGATGAAAATGTTCAGGAACACTTGGTGCATCCGGTTCGGATCAAGCTGCACACGCAGATTGCCGAGGCGATAATCCCGCTCCACGCGAATGCCTCGCTGCAAAGCCTCCGGTGTTTCCATTTTGACTAATTCATCGAGCAAGTCATTGAGGCATTGCTCCGACTTCTCGAGTTTGGGCGGCCGCGCGATCATCAAAAAATTGCTCACCAGATCATCGACGCGCCGGATCTCCGCGGCCAGGATTTGGTGGTAGTGCTCGAGCTTTTGCGGATCAATAATTTCTTTTTGAAACTCGCGCCGCATCAACTGCATGTTGATCACCATGGCGTTGAGCGGGTTGCGAATCTCATGCGACAGCACGGACGAAAGCTTGTTGAGCGTCTCCAGCCGCTCGGCGCGCTTGAGGCGGTCTTGGAACCGACGCAGCCGCCGCGTCATCGCGTTGAAGTGCAAGGCCAGGGTGCTGATTTCATCACGGCCGATGCGCCGAATCTGATGTTTCAAGCCGCCTTTGGAGATCTCCGCGATGCCGCCGATCAGCTCATTGACCGGCTTGACGATTTGCCTGGTATAGACGGCGGCGATGAGCGCTGCTACCAGGGCGCTCCCCGCCATCAACAAAAAGATCTGCAGCTCCATAACGCGCGAGGGGGCGAAGGCCTCGCGAGTGGGCTGTTGAATCACCGTGGCCCAGCGCTGCTCGGCAATGGGCGCATAGGCTGCCAGCATTTCGACGCCGGTGCGATCCACGTAGGTTTGGTTGCCGCTCCTGCCACCGGTCGCCGCCGCGACAATGTCCGCCTCTTCGAAGCGCTGGCGCTCCAGCACCTGCCGGCGGTCGGTGTGCGCAATGTACTGGCCGTCGGCGCGAAAGATGAAGGCTTCACTCTTGGGGCCAACGAGATTGCTGTCCACCAGCGCCCAGATTTCTTTCAAGTCGACTTCGGCAAGCAGGCAGGCGGTGACATCATCAAAGACCAGCACCGGCTCGGCAATGTCCATCAGCGGCAATTTTTCATCGGAGATGTAGACGGCCGAGGTGTAGCTCTTGTTGTTGCGGAGGGCGGCGAGCAGATCATGACCGGCAAGATGATCCAGCGGCACGCCGAAGGCGGTCGAGCGTACCACGCGGCCCAGCGTATCGAGCAGCGAGATCTTCTTGAAGATGGGAAACTCGCGCACGAGCTTGTTGATGATCAACTCCTGCGCCATGCGGTCATTGCCGTAGAAGGCCGGGCTTTGGGCATTGATGCGCAGAATGTCTCGCGCGCGCCCGAGCGTGGCGCTGATCAAGGAGGAGGACCGGCGCGCAAACTGCAGGTTGCGATCCAGGATGGTCTCGCGAATCGCCTTTTGCGCGGTGTGAATGAGAATCTGGCCGGTGATCAGCAGCGGAATGGTCACCAGAAAGATATGGGAAATCAGCAGGCGGGTGAAGAGCCGATGCCGAATGGGGATGGGAGGTACCTGCATGTCAACGGCCCGTCTTGTGTTTCGCGCGATGCGATTGCACCGGCCAGGATCTTCTTCGTCTGCCCCACGCGGGCGGGCGGTCAGCGCACGCGCCACTCATAAAAGGGCTTGGGTTTGCCGTTGGCGTCGAGATAGTCGGCAAAACGCGCGGCATTGATGATGTGCCATACCAACCAGGGATGAAACAGAAAGGTGGCGGGTTGATCTTCCGCCAGAATCAATTGCAGCCGCATGGTCGCGGTTCGGATGTCCTCGCGCCGGGTGAAATTTCTCAAGATCGTCTGGGTGTGCCGGTAAGGCTCACTGCGGTATGTCAGCATGCCGCTGCCGGAGCCATCACCGAAAAACTCGAGCAGGCTCGCGGGCGAATCGGCGAAACGATGCTGCAGCAACACCGCATCGAACCGGCCGCTGAGCAGGGAATCATTCAGCGCCGCGGCACTGAGCGGCTCGGGAATGACGTCGATGCCGATTTGATTCCAGTCGATCTTGATTTGCCGGGCGAGCTGTTCCTTCAGTTTGACACCCTCTTGAAAGAACAGGCGAAAGCGCAAAGGCCGGTTGTTGCGGATGCGAATATGTTCCCGGTTGATCCGGCCCCAACCGGCCGCCTCCAGCAGCGTAATCGCCAAGCGGGGATCATACTTGACTTCCCGCACCGCGGAGGTGTAGAAGATGCTTTCCTCTTCGAATGGTCCGCGCGCCAGGTCGGCCTCGTTATACAGCACCTGCCGGAGGAACTTCTTGCGGTCGATGGCATGGCTGAGCGCGCGGCGTACGGCCAAATCGCGCAGCAACGTGTGCGCGTAGTTGTAGCAAACCAGATCAACGGTGTTGCTGTCGGGCGGCAGCGGCACAATTTGATAGTTGAAGTCGGTGTTCTGGATTTCTTCGGCGGAAGTTTTGCTGGTCAGCACCGCGTAGTCGATATTGCCCAGGATAATCTCTGAGACCAGGCTGCGCTCGCTGGTGAAAAAGCGGTACTCGACGCCGGATGGCGGCCGGAGGCTGGGCGCCAGCGAAACCGGCGCCCCGAATGCCGAAGGCTTGAAGGTGAGGAATAGACTATTGGCACTGCCCGGAATCACGGAAAACGGACTGACCTCGCTTGCCTCAGCGACCAGAAAAGCGCCGGCGCGGGTGTGCAGCGCGAGCTGGCGCACATCCTGCTCACCGGTGAGCAGCCCAACCACCACCACGGCGCGCGCGGAAGAGAAACTCTGCTGCGCTGCTGCCGGCGATCCGGCGCCGGCCAGCAGCCCTAGCAGACACAATCCACCCGCCAGGCGATGGGCAAAGTATGTTTGACGCAAGCACACCATCATTCTTTGGAAGACATCACCAGACCCACGACAAGAAACATTGGGCACGCTGGCTCCGGCCCTTTCCGTTCCGGGGGTCATTCGTGGAGGTCTATTGATTTGGTGGGAGAATTTCCGAGCAAGTGTGGTAGCAATGATTCAACCAGATCCTTCCACATGACTAAGACCATTTCCGCGTCCGGCAGGCGTGATCAGCACGGATTCGCCGGCAGCCGTGCCGCAATGCGACAGGCGGATTACTCGAGAGATTTCCAAACAGCCGCGGCTGTGAACTTAACTCTGCGCGTGCGAGGTCAAGCCACGGACCGTTGCAGCGCCGCGCATGGCGGTTGAGGCACGGTGATCCTGAAAAGGGCATCTACCATTACTGTCATGCCGCCAGGATTTTTTGAAGATTTGGGTGCAATCCCAAGCGATTCCCAAGCTCCCTGCGGGATGACAGGGCAAATGAGCCGCTCAAACAAACTCGAGCGCTGGCATGCTAATCTTTCAACACGCGCCGGAAAACCTCGAGGGTGCGCGCGAGGTCACCGGCAGTGATCTCGTAGTGAGTCACGGCGCGCAGGCGGCGTATGCCGGCGGACGACACCCAGACGCCTTCAAGTTTCAGCGCAGCACTGATCGCCGCGGCCTCGCGCTTCGGGTCGATGACATCAATCATGACGATGTTCGTTTGCACGCGCGCCAAGTCCACACGCAATCCCGGCATTTCCGCCAGAGCCTGCGCCAGTTGCGCTGCATGCGCATGGTCTTCCGCCAGCCGATCGCGATTATGCTCCAGAGCAAACAAAGCCGCGGCCGCCAGAATCCCAGCCTGGCGCATGCCGCCGCCGAATCTCTTGCGGCAGCGCCGCGCGGCCGCAATGAACTCCTGACTGCCGACCAGCGCCGAGCCGACCGGCGCGCCCAATCCCTTGGAGAAGCAAACCGAAACCGAATCAAACAAACCGGCATATTGGCTGGGCGCCAAACCGCCGGCCACACAGGCATTCCACAAACGCGCGCCATCCAGATGCATGCGCAGGGAAGTGCTTACTGCCAGGTCGCGAATTTTCTGTATTTCCGGCAACGGCCAGACCGTTCCGCCGGCAAGGTTGTGCGTGTTCTCCAGCACCACCAGCCGCGTGCGCGGAAAATAGTAAACCGGCGGCCGGATCGCTGCTGCAATTTGTGCGGCGGTGATCACACCAGCTTCACCGGCCAGCGGCCGCGCCGACACGCCGCTCAACGCTGCGGCGCCGCCCATCTCATAGTCGAGAATGTGCGACTGCGCCTCGCAAATCAGCTCGTCACCGGGCTGGGTGTGGCAGTGAATGGCAATCTGATTGGCCATGGTCCCGCTCGGCACGAACAGCGCCGCCTCCTGGCCGAGCAAATCCGCAACGTACTCCTGCAGGCGATTGACGCTGGGATCTTCGCCGTAAACATCATCGCCGACCTCAGCGTCCGCCATCACCCGCCGCATTGCCGGCGTCGGCTTCGTCACGGTGTCGCTGCGCAGATCAACCACGGACATGGCAATTCCCGTTCTCTTTTTGTCACGCTGCGATCTGACTCATAACCGCTGCACGCCGGTATAATCACCTGCGCGACGGTCGGCAGCGCGCACTGAAGTCGCTTACTTTATCGGTTTTCGCTCAAACTTGCAAGGGAAATCTCCCCGAGCCCGGCATGGGGATCGACGCTTGTTTCTCAGATGAATTTTACTATATTAATGCCGCAATTTTCGCGTTCATCAAGCCGGAGAGAGGATGTGCAACTTACGACCGTAATGCGCTTTGTCAAGCTCGAACACACGCTGTTTTCCCTGCCGTTGATTTTCAGCGGGGCGATTCTGGCGGCGAACGGCCTGATTTCAGGACAGCTGGCACTGCTCATGCTGCTCGCCGCGGTCGGTGCGCGCACCGTTGCCCTGGCCCTGAATCGCATGATCGATCACAAGATCGACAAACTCAATTCCCGCACGGCCGGTCGCGAGTTGCCCGCCGGCCGCATGACGCTGGCGCAAGCCGCGGCGGTGATGCTCACCGGTCTGGCCCTTTATTTCGTAAGTGCCGGATTGATCGGCCGGTTTTGCCTGCTGTGGTCACCCCTGCCGCTCGCCGTCTTTCTTTTCTATCCCTATATGAAACGCTTCACGCCGCTGGCCCACTTCGGCGTCGGCTTGGGTTTGGCGATGGCACCGCTGGCCGGCTGGGTGGCGGTTACTCAGTCGCTGGAGAATCTTTTCCCCGGTTTGCTGTTTGCGCTGTTCGCGCTGCTCTGGGTCGCGGGCTTCGACATCATCTACGCGACGCTGGACGAGGAATTCGACCGGCGGGCGCATTTGCATTCGCTGCCGGCGGCGCTCGGCCGCACGCGCGCCTTGCGCGTCTCCGCCCTCCTGCATGCTCTGGCGTTCGTGGTTCTCGTCGTTATTTTTGCGCGCTATATCCGCTCTTTGCCGGCGACTCCGTTCCTGGCAGCCGCCGGTTTTCTGCTCTACCTGGAACAGGCCAAGGCCGGCGACGTGGAACTGGCCTTCTTCAAGATCAACGCCGTCCTGGGTTTTGTGGTGTTTGTGATGGTCGTGGTCGGAGTTCATTTTCCATGAGAATTGCCATTGGCGTGACCGGGTCCTCCGGAGCGGTTTATGCCGTTGAGTTCATCAAGGAGTGCCCGGGCGATAAATATTTGATTGCCAGCAAATGGGGCCGGGTCGTGTTGCAGGATGAGATGGGAATGACCGAACGCGACCTGCAGCCGCATGTCAAGAAAATCTTCTCCAATGATGACTTGCACGCGCCGCTGGCCAGCGGTTCCAATGCCATCGACGCGTTTGTCGTTATTCCATGCACCACTTCCACGCTTGGCAAAATTGCCTCCGGGATTGGCGATTCGTTGATCACCCGCACCGCCCAGGTTGCGCTCAAGGAGCGCTTCCGCATGGTGTTGTGCGTGCGGGAGACGCCGCTGTCTTCGCTGGCACTCGAACAATGCTTGCGGCTGTCGCGCGACGGCGTCATCATCATGCCCATTTCCCCTCCGCTGTACTTTCTGCCCACCACCGTTGAGGCCTACATCAAGGCGTTCGTCGACAAAGTGCTGGGCGTGCTCGGCGTGCGCCAAAGCCGCGGATGGCGCGCTGAAGAATTGGAATGAATCTCTGCGGTCCAACCAGAGGCGGGAGCAAGTCCTATGAGCCGGTTTCGCGATTTGAATCTTGAAGCGTTTCGCGCCAATGTCACGGCCTCGCGGGTGCGCGGCCTGCAGATCATTCAGGCCGCGCTGTGCGGCAGCGTTGTGCTATTCGCCGGCGTGCTTTTCTTTCTGGCCGGCACGCATGCCGCACCGCCGCAGCAAGCGGCGCTCGATGCCGCGGGTGTGGCCACGGTGCGCTTCTTGACCCTGGCGCATTTTGTACTGGCCGCCATCGTCTATGTCGCGGCGCCGCTGGTGGAAAATGCCGTCTACCGGAGAGGCCGCGCAATCCAGGGTGAAAGCTCCGCGGCGCTGCTGACGGCACAGGCGCTGGGCATCATTCAAACCGCGCGCTTGACCCGCCTGGCCATGTATGAAGGCGTGGCATTGATGGGCCTGGTGGTCTGCTTTGTCGCGATGAGCACCAACGTGATGGCAGCCCATCCGGTCTATTGGGTCAATGCCATCACCGCCGCGCTTCTGATCGGCTACGTCGTGTCGACTTTTCCGAATCGCGATCGCCTGGCGGAGGTGTTTCAAGCCAGGTTGCAGAATGTCACCTGAGACCCAATCCGGCACTGCGCTATTATCCACGGCACGCCGAAATCATGGCGCCCGGTTACCAGCAATGACCTTGAGAAAGCTCTGACACGATGGCTCCGCTAAGCGCCTGGCAGCGTGATTTGTTGCGCCTGGGCCAGCAAATTCCGGGCGAATGGCTCCTGCGCTGGCGCAGTTGGCAACGCCGCCTCGGTCCGGCGCGCATTCTCGTCGCCAGTTTTGCCGGCTTGATCCTCACCGGCGCCTTCTTGTTAACGCTGCCTGCCGCTTCCACCGGCAAACCTGTCGGTTTTATCGATGCGCTCTTCACCGCCACCTCCGCCACCTGCGTCACCGGCTTGACCGTGGTTGACACGGGCACGGCCTTTACACGCTTCGGCCAGATCGTCATCCTGGCGTTGATTCAACTCGGCGGCTTGGGCTTGATGACGTTCTCCACGCTGGTGCTCTACGTCCTGGGCGGCGGCCGGCTCTCGCTCAGCAGCCGCGATCTCTTGCAGGAGACCTTCAGCCAGGGTCCGATGCAAAATCTCAAGGCGCTGCTGAAAACGGTTTTTCTCGCCACTCTTACCATCGAGCTTGTGGGGGCCATGCTGCTCACGCTGCGGTTCATGCGCGATTTACCCAGCACCACCGCGGTGTATCACGGCATCTTTCATTCCATCTCCGCCTTCTGCAACGCCGGCTTCGCACTCTACGGCGACAATCTCGAGAAATATCGCGGCGATGTGCTGGTCAATTTCACCATTACCTCGCTCATCATTCTCGGTGGCTTGGGTTTCGTGGTGATCTTCGAGATCAACCGCCGGCTGCAGCAAAATATCCGCACGCTCTCCCTGCATGCCCGTCTGGTGTTGCGCACCACGGCCGTGTTGATCGGCGCCGGCGCGGTTGCCATCCTGCTGCTGGAATTGAACAATGCCATGGCTGATCTTTCCTGGGGAACGCGGCTTTTGACGAGCTATTTTCAGTCCGTCACCGCGCGCACGGCCGGCTTCAACACGCTCGCCCTCGGCGCGCTCTCGGATGCCACGTTGTTCATTTTGATCATTCTGATGTTCATCGGCGCCTCGCCCGGCTCCTGTGGCGGCGGGATCAAAACCACCACGGCCGCGGTGTTGCTCGCGCTCATTCGTTCGCGTTTTCGCAACGAAGAGAACGTGCATTTGCTCTATCGCCGCATTCCGAATGACGTGCTCGCCAAGGCGATGTCCGTCGTGTTTTTCGCCAGCGTTCTGATCGCGCTCTTCACGTTTTTGCTGTTGCTCTCGGAGGCCGGCGGCATGGCCCACCAGCAAAGCCGCGGCCTATTCCTGGAGCTTCTCTTCGAAACCACCTCGGCATTCGGCACAGTGGGCTTGTCGACCGGCATCACGCCCAAGCTCACGCCTTTCGGCCGTCTCCTGATCACCATGGTGATGTTCATTGGCCGCTTGGGCCCGTTGACGGTGGCGATTGCGGTGGGTCCGCAGGCCAGAACCCGCTTCACCTACGCCCAGGAAAATGTTCTGGTGGGATGAGATCGGTTGCCCGGCGCGGCAGCCGGTGCAATGCAGTGAGCCTTTCAAAGGGAAGGAACTATGCGCAGTTTCGCAGTCATCGGATTGAGCAGCTTCGGCTATCATTTGTGCAAGCACCTGACGGAGTTGGGCGCGCCGGTGCTGGCGATCGACGTCGACGAAGGCAAGATCGACGACATCAGGCCCTTCGTCCAGAAGGCCGTGGTGGCGGATGCCAAAGACAAGGACGTGCTTCGCAGCCTGGGTCTGGAAGACTTCGACGTGGTGGTGGTGACCGTGGGCGAGCCGATCGAAGTGAGCATCCTCATCACGCTCTATTTGCGCGAAATCGGCGTCAAGGAAATCATTGCCAAGGTCATCACTGATGATCATGCCAAGATTCTGGACAAGCTCGGCGCTTCCAGCGTGGTCTTTCCCGAGCGCGACATGGCGAAACGCATCGCTTACACGCTCCGGCGCTCGATCCTGCTCGATTATGTCTCGCTCGGTGAGGGCTACGGCATCGTGGAGATGGGCGCGCCCTCCGAGTGGCTGGGCAAGCCGCTGGCCGCGCTCGACGTGCGCCGGCAATACAACGTCCAGATCATCGTCATCAAGGATGTTTTGTCCGACAGCGTCGTCATCATTCCCAGCGGCGATCACGTGCTCAAGGACAGTGACGTGTTGGTGATGGTGGGCCGCGAAGAGGATTTGGAGAAGGTCGAAAAGCTCTGAGGCGTGCGGCAGTGTGGTTTCACTTCGCCGGCCGGTTGTCCTCGCTTGACAATAGCGGGTCGGGGAAAATGAGCTTGCGCAGCGCGCGCTGCCAGGGTTTTTCTGCATCGCCGGTCACGCGCAACTGGAGGCGGTTGCGCAGCTTGAGATAAAGCAGTCCTCCCAACATCACCCCCAGGCTGTCTGCCGCAGCATCCCGCCAATCCATGTGCCGGCCCGGAACAAAATACTGGTGAATCTCATCGGTAATGCCGTAGAGCGAGCCGAGCGCGAAAGTCATCAGCAGCAATGTGCCGCTGCCACGGCCGGCACGCGCGCGCGCCAATGCGCCCAGCAACAGGAATCCCAACGGCAAATAGATCAGGACATGCGCCCACTTGTCATCCCATTTCGTGAGTCGAACGGGCGAATCCAAATCAGGGATTGAAGATTGGATGAACAAAACCGCCGCCCACAAGAGCGGCGTCCAGTAATTCTGCCAAAAGCTGCGCAGTCGAAGATTGATGCTCATGAATTAAAGTTGGATCGTCCGTTTGGCGGTTCATGCGCGTTCGGAACTTCCGGTTTGCAGAAACGCCGGCGCCAGGTGATCGAGAATATCACCGGCCAGCATGCTCCACATGCCCAATTGAGCGCAGGCCAGATCGCCGGCGCGGCCATGCAGAAACACGCCCAGCGCCGCAGCGCTCGCCGGCTCCAAACCCTGGCCGGCGAGGCCGGCGAGGCCGGCGATCAAGCCGGTGAGCACATCGCCGCTGCCGCCGGTGGCCATGCCGGCATTGCCGGTGGAATTGATCAACGCTTCCTGCGACGGCAGCGCGACGACGGTGGGCGCACCCTTCAACACCACGATCTGTCCAAACTCGGCCGCCGCTTGCCGGGCGGCAACCAGCGGAGGTTCGTCTTTTGCCGCCGGCCGCAACCGGCGCAGTTCGCCGGGATGCGGCGTGAGAATCAGCGCCGCGCGGCTGTTGCGAATCACGCCGGTGTCGCCCGCCAGCACATTCAAACCATCGGCATCGAGCACAACGGTTTTTTCGAAGGTCGCCAGAATCTGTTTGACCAGCATGGTGATTGCCGGCGCCACGCCCAACCCCGGGCCGAGCGCCACGACCTCGGCCCACGCCAACCGCTCGGCCAGTGCAGCAAAAGCCTCCGGCGCGAGACGGCCGTCCTGTTCCGGCAACGGCAGCTTGATCACCTCGGCAGTGGCTGCTTCCAAACTGGGCAGCAACGATTGCGGAGCAGCAAGTACTACCAAGCCGGCGCCCGCGCGGAGTGCAGCGGTGGCAGTCAAACGCGCGGCGCCACCGAAGCCCGTGGAACCGGCAATGACGAGAATCTGGCCGACACGATTCTTGAACGCATCCGGCGGCCGCTGCGGCAGCCAGGCCGGCATTGCTGCCGGCGCGAGCCAATAGGTGCGGCAGTGCGCTTGTTGATAGGCGCGGCCGGGAAATCCGATATCTGCCACCAGCAATTCTCCGGCATGTTCGCGGCCGGGAGAAAACAGCAAGCCCGATTTGCGCGCGCCGAAGGTGATGGTCACGGCCGCGCGGATGCACGGGCCTGCCACCGCGCCGGTGTCAGCGTTCATGCCCGTGGGCAGATCAATCGCGGCGATCGGGCAACCGCTTTGATTGAGATGATCGACCGTCTCGGCCAGCAGACCGGTGAGTGCGCCGCGCACGCCGGTGCCGAGCAGCGCGTCGACCACGAAATCAACACCGGCGAGCGCGGGCAGGGCGTCGCCCGACCGCACCGATTGCACGCGCTGGCCGAGCGCGGAGAGCAGCATGCAGTTGGCCGCGGCCTCGCCGCGCAATTCCTCTGGTTCGCCCAGAAGAAAGGTTTCGCACGCCACGCCCGCTTCGCTGAGCAAGCGCGCCACCACGAAGCCATCGCCGCCGTTATTGCCTTTGCCGCAGAAAATCGCGGCGCGTTTTCCCGGCAGCGGCCGCCAGCGCTGCTGCAATACTTCAAATGCGGCGCGTCCGGCATTCTCCATGAGCACACGGCCGGGCAGGCCGAGCGTGCCGATGGTGTAAGCATCAACGGCCTGCATTTCCTGCGCGGAAACCACCGGCGGCAGGGTCAAGAGTCGTTCGGATAGAGTCATGGCGGGCAACCGTTACTTCATGATCAAGGCCGGCGTCACCGCATGGCGGCATTGGCCGGTTTGTTCGAATTCAGTGAGGTTCGCCAGGGTGGTTTCGGCAATGTTGGCGAGCGCTTCCTGGGTGAAGAAGGCCTGGTGGCCGGCAATGATGACGTTGGGAAACGTCAGCAAGCGCGCGAACACGTCATCCTGAATCACCTGATTGGAAAGATCTTCGAAAAACATGTCGGCCTCTTCCTCATAGACGTCCAGGCCAAGCGCGCCGATGGTGCCGCGCTTCAAGGCCTGAATGACGGCGCCGGTATCGATGAGCGCACCGCGGCTGGTGTTGATCAACATGCCGCCGCGCTTGAAATGCTGCAGCGACTGCGCGTTGATCAGGTGATGCGTCGCCGGCATGAGCGGGCAGTGCAGCGTCACCACGTCGGCGTTGCCCAGCAATTCGGGCAATGCGACGTAGCGCGCGCCCACGCCGGTGCATTCGGGGTTGGAAACGGGATCGTGGGCCAGCAGCCGGCAGCCGAAACCCGCCATGATTCGCGCCACCGTCGCACCGATCCTGCCGGTACCCACAATGCCGACGATGCGGTTGTGCAAATCGAATCCCAGCAAGCCTTCCAGTGCGAAATTGCCCTCGCGCACGCGGGCGTAAGCGCGATGAATTTTGCGGTTCAACGCGAGCATCAAGCCCACGGTATGTTCCGCCACCGCATGAGGCGAATATGCCGGCACGCGCACCACGGTAAGGCCAAGTTGCTGCGCCAGGTTCAGATCCACGTGATTGAAACCCGCACTGCGCAAGGCCAGCAGCCGCACGCCCTGTCCGGCCAGCCGAGGCAACACTTCGGCATCGAGTTGATCGTTGACAAAGGCACAAACGGCATCGACCTTGACGGCCAGGGCGCAGGTTTCCGGCGTCAGGCGGGATTCAATAAAGTGCAGTTCATGGCCAGTTTGCCGGTTGGCGGCAGCAAAAGAGTGGCGGTCATACGGCTTGGCGCTGAAAAATGCGACGCGCACGGCGCGAAAACTCCTTCCGGTGCCTTTGGTATCTTCGCAGTCGAATCGCTGCAAAAGGAGTCGGGACCTTTGCGATGGGTGCTATTTCGATCTGTCTTTATGCGGATTTCGTGAGCATTCCGACAATCACCAACTCTTTGCCATCTGGGCCAGAGAGTTCATGCAAAGCCGCGAAATCAATCAAGCTTCTCCAGAATCACCAGCGCGGTGGCATAGTGATCGGCGTGCGAGAGCGTGACGTGCACGCTGATGCCGTGCAGCCGCGCTTGCAGCCGCGGACTCAAGAGGGCGAGCGGCTTGCCCTCTGCATCGTTGCGCACCGCAAACTCCTTCCACAGAAAATGCTCGCTCCAGCCGGTGCCCAGGGCTTTGGCGAAGGCCTCCTTGGCCGCAAAGCGCGCGGCGTAGGACCCGGCGCGGTTGTCGCGGCCTTCGCAATAGGCAATTTCATCGCGGGTGAAAACCTTCTCAGCAAAGCGCTGCTGCCAGCGTTCCAGCAGCGCCGCCAGCCGCGGGATTTCAACGAGGTCGATGCCAATGCCGCAAATCACTCTGCCGACTCCTCCGCCAAAAGTACCGGCCTTTTCGCTTGATTGTTAATCGTTTTTCAATTAGATTTCCCCGCAAAAATTTGCCCTTCTCGCGAGCGTTATGGCGACGAAAAAATCTGACGCACCCCTCATTGCCAAGGCCCTGGCCGGAGAACAGAAAGCCTTCGCCGACCTGATGGCACGACACCGCGGCCCGCTTTTCAATTTGCTATACAACATGGTGCACAATCGCGAAGAGACCGAGGATTTGCTGCAAGAAGCCTTCATGAAGGCTTTTGCCGCGCTGCACACCTTCAACAAGGAATTCGCCTTTTCCACCTGGCTCTACAAAATCGCCATCAACACCACCATCGATCATCTGCGCAAGAAGAAGCTGCAGACCTACTCGCTCGATAAGCCGATCCAATCCAAGGAAGGCGAACTCAAGCGCGAGTATGCCGACGTGCACGCCACCACCGACAATGAGCTGCTGTCCTCCGAAAAGTCCTCCCTGATCGCGCAGGCGATTGCCGAGCTGCCCGATCATTATCGCGAAGCCATCATTCTGCGCCACACCGAAGAGAAATCCTACGAGGAAATCGCCGAGATCACCGGCGTGCCGCTCGGCACGGTGAAGGCGCGCATCTTTCGCGCCCGCGAGATGCTCAAACACAAGCTCAAAGGCAAGCTGCTGGTGTGAGGCCGGCTGCCCCGCGCAGCCGAGTCATCGTTCCTGCCGCATCGCGTTGCGCCGGTTCCCGCCTGCGCCGTTTCTCTCCCGAGGCAAATTCTTCCGTCTTTCATCCGGAAAGCACTGTCGCCCGGTCTGCGAACAATTCCGGTTCAAGCAGCACGCCGTAGCGCAGGCCGCGGTTGCTCACCATGATCTCATCGAAATCATAGGCGTCCATGAACGTTTCCAGGATCACGGCGCCGGCGAGAATGACGTCGGCGCGGGCAGGCGGCAAGCCCGGCAGCTTCCTGCGCTGCGCAATGGTGAGGCCCGACAGTTGTGCGCCCAGCGTTCGCAGCGTCTTCTTGCTCAGCACGTAGCCGTCCACGCGGGCCGGGTCATATTCCGTCAACTGTTGCGCCATGGCCGCCAGCGTGGTGATGGTGCCGGCGGTACCAACCAGGCTGCGTATCTGGTCGAACTCCGTGCGCGGCCACACTGCGAGCATCGCCTCCTGCGCCTGCTGCCGCACGGCTGCGACCTCCGCCGCGGTCACCGGATCACTGCGCAGAAAGCGCTCGGTCAGCCGCACCGAGCCAATGTCTACGCTGCGCGCGCTGTGCAGTTCTTCATAGGTGCCGGTCACGATTTCCGTGCTGCCGCCGCCGATATCCATAACCGCGATCGGCTCAGCCAGTTCCTGTTGATTGGACAACGCGCCGGCATAAGTCAGCCGCGCTTCGGTTTCCCCGGAAATAATGTGCACTGCCAGGCCGGTTTCCGCTTGCACGCGCTGCAGAAACTCCTCGCGGTTGGCGGCGTCGCGCAAAGCACTGGTGCCGACGGCAATGACCCGGGTGGCGTGATATTCGCGCGCCAAGCGCAGGTATTCCAGCAGGCAATCCAAGCCGCGCTGCATGGCTTCCGTTTTCAAGTTGCCTTCGGCATCCACGTCTTTGCCGAGGCGAACGATGGTCTCCCGCTCACACACCGGCGCGAGGCGGCCGTCTTGCCTCTCGGCGATCAACAAGAGAAACGTGTTGGTGCCAAGATCAAAACTCGCCAGCCGCCCCACGCCACCGTTATTCTCCTGTGGCGTCATGTGTGATCCCTCATTGTTCAAAGATGATGCGGTGGTTTTCCGCCAGCCGGAAGGATTTGGATTTCATCGAGCTCACCTGCGCTCCGAAGCCGGTGAGATCGACCACGGTATCAAACAACCGTGAGCGCAACCCGCCCCGCGGCGGCGCCTCGGCATCAGTCGTGTCCGCCGGCGGCAGCCCCTTGAACTCGCCGGACAGCCAGCCGCGAATCTCCTGCAGTGATTCCCGCGACACCGGCTCGCAAACGATTTCGATCACGAGATAGTGACGCGACTTCACGCCCAGTTGCGCGGAATCCGCCACCGCCAGGTCGCGGTGTTGTTCCCAACTCGCGCGCACGAACGCCAGCGATTTGGTGAAGCGCCGCTCCGCCGCCGACTGCACCAGATATTTGCCCTCCCACGGTTCGAACGCGGATTTGACCTGAAACTCCCGCTCCGCAACCAGGGCATTGAACAGCCAGCCGGATTTGCGCCAGAGCTGCACGCGAAAGCGCGCCGAAGAAGTGATGCCGCGCTGCATGCCGGCCAGCAAACGGCTGGTGAGCAGGCTGTCAACATGAAAATCAACCACCAGCTTGCCCGAAACCATGCGCAGCGAGTCGATCGTGAGGCGCGGCTCTTGCGCGTGCGCCGCCACGGTCAAGCAGGTCAGAGCAACAACCAGGAAGTGAAAATGTCGCGGCTTCATGACTTAGGGTATCAGGCATGCAAGAAGCAAAAAGCGCTCCAACCGAATACTCGGAGTGTCACATGTGCGTTAAACCGGTTGCGCTTTACTTTTGAAAATAGTACTTGACACCGCCCGCCAGACCCCAGGAGTCAACCTGTGAAACGCCGGTGACAAGATCGTAATCTTCACTCATCCTGAAAGGATGAAAATTGAACGCTATGCCATCATTCGTGCGATAAGGCACTCCACCGCCATAAGGCTCCAGCGCAATCGCGCGGGCGAGGAAGCTCTTCACGCAAAAGCCGCCGCCTCCGATGCCGAACCCAAGGCCCGCGACGAAATCTCCGTGGTTTTGGGTACTGGCCGGCGTGGCTGCAAACCCGACGCTGGCGCACAACGCAAACAAATGCGCGCATCTGAAAGACTGGCGGCGCGAGGCAGAATTCAACTCATTCAACATTGTAAACCGCGGCCAGCACGACCTTGCCGACTTTTTCCAGGCTGGCAGCGCTGCACTTGTCCGGCGTATCGGCGACGGTATGCCAGTAGGGATAATCAAAATCGATGATATCGATCACCGGCATGCCGGCCTCCAACAGCGGCACGTGATCATCGAAAACCTCATGGCGCGGGCGCGGCACAAACTCGCGAACCCCGAGGCGGCTGGCCAGATTCCATACCCGATCAACCACAGCGCGGGCAAATTGCACGGAGTTGCCTTCCTGAAAAATCTCCAGCTCGCGATCGCCGACCATGTCCAGCAGAATGCCGAATACGGGATTATAACGCGCCTCTTTGGTGCGGGCAAAATGCTGTGCGCCGATGGCATAGCTGCGCGAATCGCCGGGCGTGCCGAAATCCTCACCGTCGAACAACACGATATCGACGCCGACCGGCGGAGGGTTTTCCTGCAGCACGCGCGCAATTTCGAGCAGGACCGCCACCCCGGAAGCGCCGTCATTGGCGCCCATCACCGCTTCGCTGCGCCGGCTCGAATCCGGATCCTCATCCGCCCACGGCCGCGAATCCCAATGCGCACACAGCAGCACGCGGCGACCGGCATCAAATCGAAAGCCGGCGATGATATTCGTGAGCGTCACGGTTTGCCCGAGCCGGGGAACGGTGTGCTCGAACGATTGCGTGACGACATTATCGGCATATTTCTGCAATTCGGCAATGAGAAAAGCGGCGGTCTGCTCATGCGCGGCGCTGCCCGGCACCCGCGGCCCAAACGCGCATTGCTGCTGCAACAACGCGTAGGCGCGGCCGCCGTCAAACGCGGGCACCACCAGCTCCGGCTCGCGCCGGTGAAGCAAAACGGCCATCGTGATTGCGATGGCCGCCAGTGCCAGCCCGATTGCCAGGCCGTAGAGTCTTTTGCCGGTCACGACCGGGCGCGCGGCAGCACGCCGGGCCTGCAACGGCCGTTTTTTCGTTCTCGCGGTCCGCGGCATGTGAGATGATGATGATTGGCGCAGGCGGCGTGCGCAGCGCCCGCGCAGATTCCCTGCTCGCTCTGAGTTAGCTACGGCTGAGCATGACTAACGCCAATCCGGCGCAGCAGCGGGAGGGCCGGTCAAATGAACCACTGCATAAATCGGAACAACCGCGCCTCAGTTTCCGCGAATGGCGATGTTGATGTTGATGCCGAGTTCGGAGAAACTCACCTTGCCGCTGCGGTTGTCTTCGTTCTTGCCGATTTCAAAATGCGCGCCGCCCTGCACGCGGTTGCTGAATGAATAGCGCATGTCCGGCCGGAAGGACCACAGCTTGGTTTTGCTGTTTTCGATCTTCTCCGTCTTGCGCTTGTTCTCGCCTGTGCCTTCCGCCAATTGCGAAGTGGCGGCGCTGGTCTTGTAGTTGAAGGTGATGCCCAAATCCACCGAGTTCTTCAGTTCCTTGTTCTTCAGGAAGGGGAACGGCAGCCGGAAGCCCGAGCGCTTGGAGTAGTTGTGGGTGATGGAAAGATCAGTGCCATTGGTGAAAGTGGCGCTTTGGAAATAGTAGAACATCAAATCTTCGTCGCTCAGAATGTCGGACAGCGGGCCGCTCTGGTTGATGTTGTATTGCGGCTTGTAACCGTTGTTGACGTTGTAGGTCAGACTGGAGGTCATGCCGTTCTTCCAACTGATGCTCAGCCGCAACAGGGGCCGGAAGCTGATGGAGAAATCCTCCGACGTAATGCCGCGGCGCGTGGGCGTGTTCTGCCAGGTGTAAGATTTCTTGCCGCTAAAATTGGTGCTCGCGCTCACCGAGCTGGCCACGCTCTTGAAGAGCGCCAGCTTTTCCAAACCGCTGACGTTGAGGGTCCACTCCGGGAAGGGAAGGCCGCCGCTGTCGCCGACTTTGAACCAAGACAGGGAGGAGCTGCCTGTCGTCTGCGAGGTGAGGGTGCGTTGGCGGTCATAGTCGAAGCGCAGGCCGATGTTGACATTGCGCGTCAAATCGAAGCCGCTGGAGGCGGAGATGTTTTCCGAGCGGTTGTAGTTCCGGAAAATCGAAGCGAGTGAGCCTTCCTGCCCCGGTCCCGGATCCAGCACGAACCCGAATCTGTAACCGAAGCGGATGCTGTCGCTCTCCAGGCCGTTGTGGCTCACGTTTTCGGTTTTGCGATAGGTGACCGACACGTCCTTGAAATCGGCAAACCAGCGCAGCAGGCCGGTGACCGGGTTGGGGATGCCGCGGCCCTTCTTTTCGGTTTTTTCTTCGGACTCCGGTGTGCCCGGCGTATCGCTTTTGCCTTTCTCGCCTTCCGGCTTGCTGCCGGGCGGCTGCTTGGCAGGCTCATCCTCGGGCCGGCTGCCGGGCTTGGGTTGTTCGCCGGGTCGCGTGCGGCCACGGCCGCGATCTTCCCGCCCGCCCGGTGCGGGCGCGGCTTTGCGCTTGGCAAATTGGAAGAGTTGGGAAAAGCGCAAGCTGGAATTGAACGAAATGCTGCGGCTCAGGCTGGTGCTCAGGCCGCCCACCCGTTGCTGGATGCTGTTGTTGAGGCGATAGGTCGCATTGTAAGCCAGACCGGTGGTCATCCAAGTGAACAAGTTGGGATTGTAGCTGGCGTTGAAGGTCTGCGAGGTGCTGAGCAGCTCGCGTTTGCCCCAGGTGAAGCGCCGCAAGCCTTCGATGAAGGTCATGGGAGAGATGGGCGTCGTCGTCGAATCCCGGCCGCGCAACACCTTGGGCTTGACCAGGTTGTTGAATGAAAGCGAGTAGTCCGTGGTGAAATTTTCGAAAATCTTCATCGCGCTGCTGAAGCTGTGGTTGATGCCGTAGTTCTGCGTGAGAATGCTGTCGCCGCGCGCGATTTCACGGCCGTTGAGGGTGCGCCGGGTTTGATTCAACTGCACACTGCTGTTGGCCTGCAGCTTGGCGTCGAAACGCTGCGGCGTGTAGTACAGCTTGGTGGTGTTGAGTTTGCCGAACAGCGGCGTCTTTTTGCCGATCCAGCCGAACGGCTGAATGAAATTGTCGCGGCCGAAGGTCAGCCGGTAATCGAGATTGCCGGTATTGCCGGTGCGCTCCGAAATGCGCGTGGTGCTGTTGGTGGCCTCGCTGAAGCTGTAGCTGTAACTGCCGCTCAAATTGTCGAGCGTGTTCTTGATGAGGAAATTGCGCGAGCGGCCGCGCCGGCTCACCGAAACGTTGATGCCGCGCTGGCTGGAATTGGCGTCGATCGCCGCCAGGCTGTCGGCGCGAAACCGCTTGAGCAGGTCGGGCGTGATGAGAATGTCGCTGCCCGGGATGTATTTCGGCCGCGCCCGGCTTTCGGAATAACTCATCGTCACCGGCACGCTCAAACCCAGGCTTTGCGGCAGAACCTTGTCGAGCGAGAGATTGCCGTTCACCGACATGCGGCGGGTGTTGTCGCCGGTGCCGAAACGCGTCGCGACGTTGTGAAAATCGGCGTCCTGGTTCTCGATCTCGAAGTTGATGCCCGCCACGTCCGCGAGCTTGAGATCGACACGGCCGCGCATGGCCATGCCCTTGTCCTTCTGCACGCCGGACACGCGCAGCTCGTCCATCCACACTTCGCCGGTGAAATCTTGAAAGGGATCGACGTTTTGCACGCCGGCCACCAGCAGCCGGATGTTGGTGAGCGAGGGATTGCCGCGCACGCGCCACTCCTGCCGGCGCCCGGCCTTGGGGATATAGATGAAATAATCCGTCACGTCCAGCGAGTCGGAGGGCAGGGCGCGGACGCGTCTAATCTTGCCCGAAGCTTCAGCGGCGCGCAGCAGCAAGGAGTCCTGCAATTGCCGCTTGAAATCGGTCAATTCCGGCAGATAAATCGCCATCTCATTGCGCCGGTCCCAGCGCGCGCTGTTTTGGCCGGAATTGGGGAAGGGATCCGGATAAACGTCTTCGCGGAATTCATAGAAGTTGCGCTCGTCTGCGCCGAAGCGCAGGAAGAACCGCACCGTCGAGGTGTCGGCATTCACGCGAATGTCCTCGCTGCCGTAGACGAACATCTTCAGGCTGTCGTAACGCACGAAATTCAAGGACTGCAGGGTCTTCTGCGCGATCGCAGTCTCGCCCGGCCGTAGCGCCGTCACGCGCAGCAATTGCGATTGCTCTTTTTCCAAAATCTTTTGAATGAGATTCTGCTCGCGCTCGACGCCGGGCGGGAAGGGATAATCCGGGTCTTCTTCGGTGTTGGTGATCGTCACTTCCAGCCGGTCATCCTTCTGGAAGTTGCCCAGCGCCATGCTTTCCGTGGTGATGCCGACTTCCTTCCACTCGTTGCTCACCAGGCTGATTTCCGCCAACTGCAGCCGGGTGGGCCGGTCGATGCCGTCGATCCAGATACGGGCATACTCCACGCGCGCCAGCGAGGGCTTGCCAATGGTTTTGTCAACATCGGAGAGCGGGATGCGGTACAGCGTCCATCCGCTCTTGCCGCGGCCGGAAATGTATTTGCTGGATTGCTCCGGGTCGTTCAGATCGATGAGAAAGCTGAAATAAGTATTGTCGCGGTCGAGCGTGCCGTTGTTGTTGAGATCTTCGGTGTCGGGCCGCAGGCCGCCTTCGTCGCTCAGACTGCTGCCCCTGCCGTTGGCCTCGGTGCCGTTCAAGGTGCCGGTGCCGCTGAAGGAAATTTTGTTGGAGACCCAGTCATCGTTGCTGGCCGGCTCGCCCCAATCCTGCCGGCCGTTGCGGTTGACGTCCCAGAAATCGGTGGGATCGGCACCCGCCATCATGTCCATGCCGATATCTTCGCCGTCATCGAGAATGTTGTTGATGATGCGATTGCGCACCAGATCTTCGGAGTTGAGCGAATCATTGGGAATGACGTCTTCGGAGATCAGGCCCAGATCGATGTGCACGCGGCCGGTATCGCCGTTGATCCAAATCTCCAGAAACTTCGATTCGGTCTGATCGAAATAGCCGGGGGAGAGCGCGCGCAAGACGCCGGCCCATGATTTGTCCAACTCGGAGACCGGCGTGCCCTGCGGGGTGGTGGCCTGCTTGGGCACGAAATCAAACACCAGCACCGGCAGGTTTTGGGGCGCGCCGCCCAGGCCAGCGTTGGTCTGGCGCGTGGTGTAGATATCCGTCACCGGGATGCCCTGCAGCGGATTCCACCAAATGAAATCGCCGCGTCGCGCCAGCGCCTTGCGCCGCGGCAAGGTCAGGGCATCACCCTCCTCATACCGCACGGCGGTGGCATCGGTGAGAACTTCCACGGGAATCGAAGCTTCGACCCAGGCACGGCGCGACACGCCCAGCGGCGTGGTGCGCTTCGTGCCCTCGAAATCATCGACATAGGCCACGCCGTCGGGGTCGCCCGTCTTCTCGTTGTTGAGCGAGTTGGGATTGGGAATGATCTGCGCCACCTCGCCCTCGAAGTTGAGCGTGCTCACTTCCTGCGTCGAGATCAGCGGCAGGGCATCGAGCGCGCGGCTGAGAAAATTCGGGCGAAACTGCAGGCGGGTGTTGAAATCCCACACCAGGTTCTTCATCGGCCCGCGCTCGTCGCTGCCGCTCAGCCGCACGCGCTGCTCGAGCGTGCGTTCGCTCAAATACAGCAGCGTGCCGCCGATGAAGGAATCCTTGTTGAAGCGGTATTCCGCGCGTGAGCCGAGAATCGACTTCTTCTCGAGCTGGAAGAGCTGATTGTTCTGATAGGTGATTTCGAGCTGGGCGTCCGGCTTGTTGGCCTCGGGATTGGTGACCGTCAGCGTTCCGGAAAAATAGTCGATGATGTAATCCTGATCGCGCACCAGCCGGCTGCCGCGCAACAATACTTCCTCGGAATTTTCGATGACGTTGAAGCCGAGCTGGTAGGTGGTGGAGCGGTTCTGCGATTTGACTTCGAGAAAGAATTTGCTCAGGCGCAACTGCTCGCTTTGCGAGGAAGTGTCATACATCGCGGTGACCTGCTTCTCCAGCGGCAGCAGGTTCTTGACGATTCTGAATTGGCGGGTGGCGGGATCGAGCACGAACACGGAATCTGTGGCGTCGAACGGCCGCAGAAAAGGAAAGGTCAATTCGCCCTGGCCGCGATTGACGACGAAACCGTCGAGGTCGATTTGATTGTCGGGCCGCGGCTCGCCGTTGACGTTGGTTTCATCCAGGCCGAAGATGTTCAGGTAAGAAACTTGCGAGCCATCGTTGCGGATGAGGGTTTCTTCCGGCGTACCGGCGGAGCCGGGCTGAAAATACACCCGAATGTCCAACCCCTCTTCCGGAATGTTGCGGCTGCCGAGATCATAGACGTTTTTCCATTCCAGGTGCCAGGTGTCGTCGAGATCGCGCGGCGCCGGCAGCGAGGTGCGCTCCCGCAGCAGCTTGAGCCGGAGGCTGCCGGGGGCATAGTTGATGTCGCCGTGAATCTCGCCATCGTTGGTTTGATACGCCACCGCCAGCGCTTCGCCCTCTTGCACGCGCTGATTCAGGCGAATGTAGCCGAGTGTCGGCTCAAAGCGATAATCTTGATCGACGATCAGCCGCCGGAAGCTGCCATCGACTTTCTCGCGCTCATCCGGCAGGCCGATGAGAGTGCCGTCGGTATTGATCACAATGTCACGATAGGCCGTGCCTTGAATGTTTTTGGGGTCATCGGTGCGGCCGGTAATGTAGACTTCCAGCCGGCTGATTTGACGGCCGGTGGGAACCGCGACGTGCCGCCATTTTTCGGAGAAGTAACGGAAATTCTCGCGGTACTCGCGGCTGAGAAAGAAGTACGTATCGCGCACATAGTTGATGTCGCGCACGGTATAGTTCTTGGCCTGTGCGCCGCCGCTGGCGGTGAGCTTCTTGCTTTCGCCCTTCTCCTGGCTGGCAATAGCGGTGAGGAAAAGATTGCCGAGCTGCATCTCGGATTTGATGCCGAACAGGCCGGCGCTGGTGCCGCCGAAGGTCACATAGCGCGTGCCCGGCAGGGACAACGCAATGTTGCCGGCCTCGACCTTCTTGAGAATGTCGTCATCGAAACCGGTATAGTTCAGTTTGATGTTGTTTTCAAAATCGAAGGCGCGCTCGCTGTCCTGATCGACGTTCACCGTCACTTTCTCGCCGATGCGGCCGGTGACGGTGAAACGCTGCTTCTGCGTCATCTTGAAGTTGGTGTTGGAGCCGAGATTGTAGGCAGTGCGCTGCTCGCTGCGATTCTCCTTGCGGAAGCCGCCATCGATTTGAATGTCGCCCTGCACGTTCAGGCCGACGCTGCTGCCGCCGAAGATTTGGGCGAACGCCTTGCTCTTGATCGGCACCGGAATGTCAACATCCAAGCCGCCGCGACCGGTGCGTTGCTCGTGGCCGGTGGCCAGGCTTTTCCCCAGGGCGCTTTGCCACAGTTTGCGCTCGTTGTCGGATAGGCGGGAGCCATAATAGAGTGAAACAGGAGCTTTGTAAATCGGGCGGATGGGCTGCTCGAAAAGCTCTTCCCGGATGGTAATAAATTGGCCGGTGGAATCGACTGCGACTTTCCGTTGCAAGGAGGCGGGCTGCCAACGCAGCCAGGTGCTGCGGCCGTGGAATTGGGTCAGGCCGGTGCCGCTCGGTTCGTCGAACGGTGATACGCGGGGATCATAATTGCGAACGTCGGGAAACCACTGCTTCCAGACTGCCGGGCGCGTCGTGTCTTGCGACGCCTGCGCCCAAACTGGGCCGGCGGCCGGGCAGAAATAAAAAAAGACCAAGAAGCAAGTGCAAAGCTGTGCCGTGGCCCTTCGTGCGATGCGCGACTCAAACGTCATAGGGATCGAATCTCTGACTCTCAGGGTTGATGTTCTGTAGCAATACGCTCGATAGCGGCCTCCATCTTTGTTGAACCGGCGATTGAAAGCGGCGGAAAAGTAGTATTCCAGCCGCTGAGAAGCAAGAAAAAATATGATGCTAGCCCCACAGCACCCTTCCTCAACGCCGCTTGTCGCGCCTCAGTTCCAGTGAATTTCAGCACGGGAAAATTCTATGGCAAAGCAGGCGGCGGTTGGTTATATTGCCGCCACGCCCGCGAGACCGGCCGGGCCGCAGCACCTCCGGCTCGCGGTACCATCCGGACCACGGCCGCAGCCACGAGCCTCAGGTGAATTTCTTCTGAACCATGCCCAGATTCATTCTTGCACGCTACATTCTGCGCGAACACGTCGGCCCGTTCTTCTTTGCCTTTTCGCTCATCACCCTGCTGTTCCTGCTCAATTTGCTCTTCCGCGAGCTCAGCCGCATTTTGAGCAAGGGCCTGCCCTGGCACGTGGTGCTGGAGTTCTTCCTGTTGAATCTGGCCTGGATCGTCGCGCTCGCCGTGCCGATGGCCGTGCTCACCGCCACGCTGATGGCCTTTGGCCGCCTAGCCGCCGACAATGAAATCACCGCCATGGAAGCGAGCGGCATCAGCATCTATCGCATCATCGCGCCGGCCTTCGTGGCCGCTGCCGGGCTGGCGGTGTTCATGGTCTGGTTCAACAACAACGTGCTGCCGGATTTCAACCATCGCACGCGCCTGCTCGGCAGCGATATCGCGCGCAAACGGCCCAGCATCAGCATCGAGCCGGGCGTGTGGTACGACGGCATCCCCAACTACGGCCTGCTGGTGCAAGACCTGGAAGACAGCACCGGCCTGACGCGCGCCCGCAACCTGCTCATCAATGACTACAGCAGCGCGGAAATGAGCCGCACCATTTCCGCCAAACGCGGCTTGATCGAACTCAGTGCCAGCCAGGGCGCGCTGGTGCTGACGTTGTTCGACGGCGAAATGCAGGAGATCGATCTCAAAAAATCCGAGGAATTCCGCCGCATCGCCTTTCCCAAACACGTCATCAAAATCCCTGTGGATGACATGTTCCTCAGCCGCAGCGAATCGGAATATCGCGGCGACCGGGAAAAAAGCGCGAATCACATGCGCACCGAAGTGCGGCAAAATCGCGAAGAGATCGCGAGCAGCCGTGAACAAATAAACGCCGTTTTGGCCAGAGGTCTGCCGGTTTCTTTGCGGCGATTGTTGAATATACCTGCCGATTCCAGCGCTGCGAACGAAGCGCGCGAAAATATTGCAGGTTTGCCTGACAGCGGCCCCGGCCGGCGGCAGACCAGCCCGCCAGCCGCGCCCTTTTTCCGCAACGAAATGCCGCCGGCCAGCCCTTCGGCCAAAACCACCCGGGTCGATCTCTTGAACAGCCAGCGCCATCTGCAAACCCAGATCAACCGCCAACTCATGTCGATCCAACAAAACCAGCGGCGCATCAAATCCCTGAGCGTTGAGATTCAAAAGAAATACTCGATCCCCGTGGCCTGTCTGGTGTTCGTGATGATCGGCGCGCCGCTCGGTACCATGGCGCGGCGCGGCGGCATGGCCACTGCCGGCGGCTTGAGCCTGCTCTTTTTTTTGATCTACTGGACGTTCCTGGTGGGCGGCGAAGACTTGGCCAAGCGCCAGATCATCTCGCCGTTCGTGGCCATGTGGTCGGCGAATCTCTTCGTCGGTGCCTGGGGCTTGTTTCTGCTCCTGCGCTCCGCGGCGGTGCGCGCCTCCACGGACCTGTCCTGGGTGACAAAGATCATGCCGCGCCGTGCCGCGACGCCAAACAATAATTCTGCTACCTGATCGTACTGTTCGCTCCCGCTTGCGTGAATCGCCATGCGCCTGCTCGACCGCTACCTGCTCCGCAAATTTCTGTTCATCCTCGCCTTCTCGCTGGTGGCGGTGATCAGCATCTTCATCATTATCGATCTGGTCGAACGCCTCTCCGATTACATCGACCGGCAGGTGCCGGTGATGGTGATCTTCAGCTATTATTTCTACTACACGCCTTACATCATCGTTTTGATGGTGCCCATCGCCATGCTGCTCGCTTCGATGTTCAGCGTCGGGCAGCTCAGCAAGCACAACGAGCTCACCGCGATGAAGGCCTCGGGGCTTTCGATTCATCGCATTCTGCTGCCGCTCTTCGGCCTGGGCCTGCTGGTGAGCCTGTTGATGCTGGTGTTTGCCGAAACCGTAATGCCGGAAGCCAACCAGCGCCGCGCCGAGCTGAAGAGCCAGTACATCGACCGCCTGCCGCGCAATCTCCCCACCCGCCACTCGAATCTCTATTTGCAGGAACGCCTGCCGGAAAACAATGTGCGCCGGAACGGTGAGTTTCCGGAAATGCCGCGCAGCCGGCGCGTGTTCATCGGCTACTACAATGCCGCCGACAGCAGCGCCAACAAGATCAGCATCCAGGAGTATGACGGCGTTTTCATCGTGCGCCGCATCGACGCCACGGCCATGCGCTGGCGCGGCGGCCATTGGGTGGCGTTCAAAGGCTACGAGCGCTCGTTCGAGGGGGAAAGTGAAACCGCCACTCCCTTCGACACGCTGCAATTGCCGCAGCTCTCGTTCACGCCCGAAGTCTTGACCAAGGTGCAGAAAGACCCGCAGGAAATGTCCTATCGCGAGTTGGAGCATTTCATTGCCGAAGTGGCAAACAACGGCGGCGATCCGGAACACTGGCTGGTGGATCTCTATCTCAAGATTTCCTTTCCGTTCACCAGCCTCATCATCATTCTGTTCGGCGCGCCGCTGGCTGCCGGCCGGGTGCGCTCGGGTGGCGCGGTGGGTGTGGCGCTCACCCTGGTGATCACTTTTCTTTATTTCGGCATGGTCAAGACCGGGCAATCGCTCGGCCAGAACGGCACGATTCCGCCGCTGCTCGGCGCCTGGCTGGGGAATGGGATGTTCTTGTTGGGAGGAATCTTTGTGTTGTGGCGGGCAAAGACGTGATCACAGCAAGCGCTGCATGGCCGCAGCAAACTCACCGGCAGTGGCGTAACGCCGCTCGCGTTCGGGATGCAGTGCCTGCAACAGAACTTCATCGAGGGCGGGCGGCAGCCGCCGGTTGAGCGCCGTCGGCCGGGTCAGCCGGCCGGCAAGAATTTGGGTGGAAATCGCAGCAACATTCTCTCCGGCAAACGGCCGCTGCCGGGTTGCCATCTCATAAACGACTGCGGCCAGCGAAAACACATCGGCGCGGCCGTCGATCTTCTCCCCCCGCAATTGCTCGGGCGACATGTAGCAGGGCGTGCCCAACACCGCACCCTCTTGCGTCAGCGTCGACTGAGCCAGATGCGCGATGCCAAAATCCAGAATCTTCACCGTATCGCCGGCCAGTATCATCAAATTCGAAGGTTTGATGTCGCGATGCACCACGCCGCGGCTGTGGGCATAGTCCAAGCCGCTGGCGACCTGCGTGGCCAGGTGATGCAGCCGGGGCAGCGGCAAAGGCGCCTGCTGCTCGATCACCTCGTCGAGCGGTTCGCCCTCCAAAAATTCCATCACAATGAAAAAACGGCCGGCCGCTTCATCCGCTTGATGGATGGTAACGATGTTGGGATGATTCAACGCACCGGCGGCGCGCGCCTCGCGCAAAAAGCGCTCGCGCAACCGCTCCTGCGCGGCCGCCGAGAGGCCGTGCGTCGGGTGGAGAATCTTGATCGCGACTTTGCGGCCGAGGGTGGGATCGATCGCCGCATAGATTTTCCCCATCGCGCCCGCGCCGGCTTCGGCCGTAATCTCGAAACGGCCGAGGCGGCGCAAACCGCTGCCATCGGTAATCACCTCGGTCGCCGTTGCTGCGCGGCGCGCGGAAGGAGGTGTTGCGGTCAAGCTCTTCTTTTCCGCAAACAGCAATGCGCTGCCTCCGGCCAGCACCGGCGCCAGCATGAGGCCAATGCCGTGCAGCCACATTCGGCCTGCCGCAAACGCGGCAAAGCCAACCAGCCACAGCAGCAACGCCAACCCCAACAGCAAAACCACGCCCAAGGCCCGCGGCCAACGCCGGCAAAGCCCAAAGGCCACTGTGCCGGCGCCGAGCATGAGCAGGATTTCCACCGCCTTCAAGTAATCCGGCCGCTGCAGCGGCTCTTGCCGCAAAATATTGGCGGTGGAGGTGGCGAGTTTCTCCACGCCCGGCAGCCGGCTGGCAAAGGGTGACGCCAGAAAATCCTGGGTGCCCGCCGCGGTCACCCCCACCACCACGATTTTGCCCGCGAGCGCAGACACTGGGCCCTCCAAAAGCTCCACTGCGGAAATCTGGCGAAACGCACCCGCCGGACCATAGTAGTTGATGAGACTCCAGCCCGCGCGATCCGTGTGAATAAACCGCTCGCCGAGCTGAATGCCCTCCCCGGCTTTCAAGCGAATCTGTCCGCGGGTGAGCTGCGTTGCCTGGGCCGCAATCTGCAGCGGCAGGGCCGGCAAGTAGAACTCACCGTGCCGGACGATCTGCGCCTCCCAGCGCACGACCGGATCACCCATCTCCTCCGTGCTGATGAGATTGATGTGCCCGCCCGGCAAACTCGCAGAAAGCAAATCCAGCGAAGCGTGATTGAGGCCGGCGGCATGCAACAGCGGCAGTGCCGCCACCTCTTGCGGCGGCGCATCGAATAGGATGAAGGCGCTGGCTGCCACCGGCGGAGGCGGCGGCTCGACCGGCGGCAACGGCTGCAAGCTGATCCGAGAAAAGTAGTAAGGCAAAATTACACCGGCACCGCCTTGCGCGCGGCTGTCGCGTATCACCTGCGCCAATTCGGCAGTGCCTGCAACCTCCTCCGGCCGCGCCGGCAGGATGATATCCAACACCACCAGCCGCGGCTGCGCGGCCAGCAGCTTTTGCAGCAGCCCGGCGAGCGTGCGCCGCGGCCAGGGCCACGCGCCCACGCGCTGGAGGCTGGCATCATCGATGGTCACGAGCACCAAACTCGAATCAGTGGGCAGACTGCCGCGCAAGCGAAAGCAGAGATCGAGATTCTGGCGTTCGAACCATTCCAGCACATTTGACAACGGCAATAGGCGCACGTGCAGCAGAACGGTGACGAACAGCAGCGCACCGGCCACCATGCGGGGAAGGTGTGAGCGAAGCGAAGGTTTGGTCATCATAACCCGGGCGAGCGGGCATCACAATTTACCCTCAGAACTGCTGAGGGGATGGGGAAAAGTTCCTGCCGCGGCAATGCATCGTTTGGCAATGGCGTCACGCGCGCATTTGATTTCACCCGCGCGAGGCGGAGTGCGCTGTGTTTTTCCAAGAGGCTCCTTTCAGCGTGCTCTGCGGCTCGGCGGTGATACGGTTTGCGTTGACGGCAAGGATTCCATTGCGGAAAGATCACAGTTCGGCATCAAGCTCACGGTCGCGCTGTTGATTCCAGCGCACCCAGTCCAGCTCCGCGCCTTGATCGCGAAACGCGCGCGGATCCGAGGGCTTGCCGCTTTTGGCAATGTGGATTTCTTGATGGGCGCGCACGAGTTTGATCCAGGTTTCGAGCGAAACTTGCGCCGGGCCCGGCACCTGTTGCGGCGGGCCAATGCGTTGCGGTGGCCCGCTGCGGCCGGCCGTCGGGCTGTTGCGGACTTCCACGGCGCCGTCATACACGCGCACGGTGGTGGAACTGTCCGGCGCGACCAACGAGCGATACGTGGTGCCCTGCACGCCGGCAATCGCCGTGGGAAACTCGACGTCAATCTGCGGCTTTTGTTGAAAAAGTTTCGAAATGCGCGTCCACAACGAGCCTGCGGCGAACTCGAATTTGGCTTGATAGCCGCCGGCGCGCCGCAAATCTTCGATGCGCAAATGGGAATTGGCATCGAGGCGCAACACGCTGCGGTTGT
Source organism: bacterium (assembly GCA_023150945.1). Lineage (NCBI taxonomy): Bacteria > bacterium. The sequence goes on from JAKLJX010000006.1 coordinate 170,921, forward strand.
CCAGCACCAATTCCGCGCGGCCGTTCTTGCCGGTTTTGATTTCATCGCCGCTGCGCAAAACCAGATTCGGCCGCGCCGCGACAAACGCGGGATTTTGCTGCGGCCGGCGGTAACTCACTTCACCCTCCGTGAATGTCAACACCGCGCTGGCCGCCACGCTCTTCAGCGCCTCGGGAAGCGGTTGACCCGCGCCGCGTGCGGGAAAACTCAACGTATCGCCCGGCTGCAAGTGATGCAGATCTTTGGCAGGATTGGCGGCAGCCAGCACGGCTTGGAGAGAATCGTCGAAGAAGCCGTAGTAACGCAGCGCCAGAAAGCTGATGGTGTCGCCGCGCCGCGCGATGACTTGCTTCGCGGCATGTTGCGGCGGGGACGGCGATCGCAGGAAGCCGGGCAGCAGTGCCAGGCACAAGAGCGCCGGCAGTATGACACTTTTGTTGATCCGGTGGTTCAATCGAAGATGGGCAAACCGCATCGTTACTGCTCCGAATGATCAAACGTTCGAGGCGGCGCCGCCTGGCGCTCGCCCGGCAGCGTTGGGCAAGGCCGAATATAGCACAAAGCCGTTTCAGGCAAAAGCGGATTTTGTGATTACTTCACACGGCGCGCAGCACAAACTGCCGGCCGCCGATTTCGATGACGTCGTTGTAGCGCACCTGCGCATTCATCGTGAGCAGGCCGTTGACGCGCACGCACGGCGCGCCGGTTTCGCTGCAGAGGAAGAAACGATCGCCGCGACGGAACAAAGAGGCACGCAGCGGCTCCTCGCCCTCCAGCCGAATGTCGACCTCCCCGCGATTGCCGAGCACGATCCGGTCCTGCGCGATGGTGAAAACCAACTGCTCCGCCTCACTCACCAGCGCGCCGCTGGCCGTGGCCTCGGGCCTGCGGCCGACTTTGTGCGTCGACGGCGCAAACAACGCCCGCAGGTGATCGGTGGTGGTGGCGGATTCCTCGGCGAAACGCAGCACGTAAGCACCGATCTTGATCTCGTCGCCGTCCTGCAACCGCGCCGGCAGCGTCAGCTTCTGGCCGTTGACCATGACGCCGTTGGTGCTGTTGTTGTCTTCGAGCAGATAATTGCCGGACGCTTCGCGGTGCAGCCGTGCGTGGCAGCGCGAGACCGAAAGATCGCCCAGGCGAATGACATTGCCCTCGGTGCGGCCGATGGTCACCTCGGCGTTCCGCAGCCGGGCTTGGAAGAGCAGCACGTCGTCTTTGGTGATAAAGAGCGAAGCCATGGCAAAACCGGTTTGGCGATTACGCAATCAAAGCGGCTCGTCGGGTCTGAAGCCGTTGGTGATGGGCATGCGGCGGTCTTTACCGAAATTCTTGGTGCTGATCTTGATGCCGGGCGCCGCTTGCTGGCGCTTGTATTCGGCGCGATCGATGAGCTTGACGACTTCCTTCACGATTTTCTCGGGCAGGCCGCGCTCGATCATTTCCGGCACGCTGCGATCATCTTCGACATATTCCTCGATGATGCGATCGAGCAAATCGTACGGCGGCAGGGAGTCCTGATCGGTTTGATTGGGACGCAGCTCTGCGGTCGGCGGCCGCTCGAGGGTGCGCAGCGGGATCACGGGCTGAGGAAAGCCATGCTGGTTGATCCAGCCGGCCAGGGCGTAGATCTTGCTCTTGGGCACGTCTTTGATGACGGCAAAGCCGCCCGCCATATCGCCATAGAGCGTGCTGTAGCCGACCGCGGTTTCACTCTTGTTGCTGGTGGTGAGCACCAGCCAGTTGAACTTGTTGGAGAGCGCCATCAGCAGGTTGCCGCGAATGCGCGCCTGAATGTTTTCCTCGGTGACATCCGGCGGCCGGCCGTGAAAGGCAGTTGCCAGGGTTTCGTCATAGGCCGCCATCAAGCCGCGGATGGGAAGGGTGAGGGTTGCAATGCCGAGGTTGCGCGCCAAAACCAGCGCATCTTCATTGCTGGCCGCGGCAGTGAACGAGCTGGGCAGCAAAACGCCCGCGACATTCTCCGCGCCCAGCGCGGCCACGGCGATCACAGCGGTCACCGCCGAATCGATGCCGCCGCTCAAGCCGAGCACGACTTTCTGGAAGCCGTTCTTGCGCACGTAGTCGCGCGTGCCCAACACCAGCGCGGCGAAGATTTCATCGGCCTCCGCGCGCACGCGCGCGACGATGGGCGCCGGCGGCGAGCCGGACGGGGGCAAGAGCGGCATGGGAATCACCGCCTCGGCCAACTCGTACCGGCCTGCCAGCCCCAGCGCCGGCCGGGGAAGACCGGTATCGATGGCCGCCTCGGTGACGATCAATCGATCTTCGAATTGTTCGCTGCGCAACAGCAGCCGGCCCTCGGGATCAAACAGGAAGGCTTGGCCGTCGAACACCAGTTCATCCTGGCCGCCGACCATGTTGACATAGGCAAAAAAGGCTTGTGAGCGCCGCGCCAGTGTCGCCACCAAATGCTCGCGTTCGAAGCCTTTGCGAAAGTGATAAGGAGAGGCGGAGAGATTGACGAGCAGGTGGGCGCCGCCGGCCGAGGCTTCAAACTCGGCAATCGGCGCCGAGGTCCAGATATCTTCACAAATGTTGATGCCGATGCGCAGCTTGTTCCACTGCACCACCAGCGGCCGCGTGCCCGCTTCGAAATAACGGCGCTCGTCAAACACGCCGTAATTGGGCAGGCAGATTTTGTGATAGGTGGTGAGCAGCCGGCCGTCGGCGCAAACCGCGGCGGCATTGTGGATTCTGTGCGCCAGGGGCTCGGCAAAGCCGACGATGGCCACCAGGCCCCGGCTGGCGTGTGCGATTTGCTCGAGGGCAGCCAGATTGGCGCGCACGAAGTCGTCGCGCAAGATCAGGTCTTCAGGCGGATAGCCGGTGACGGCCAGTTCGGGAAAGAGCACGAGCTGCACGCCCTGGCGGCGCGCCGCCTCCAGATATTTCAGGATCAGCTCGAGGTTGCGGCGCAGAGCGCCGACGGTCGGGTTGATTTGGGCGAGGCCAATGCGAAGATGCTGGATCATGGTTGTACCTGTCTGAATGCAAAAACCCATCACGGCGAACCGGGATGGGTTTTGGAATCAGACGCGTTCATGAAGGCACGGGCAACGCCCACCGCAACGGCGCGGGAGGGGCATTGCCATGCCGGTCGAAGCGTGATCGCCGGGAACGTGGGCCGTCGGCCCGCTCAGTTCTTGAGCGCCGCGTCTTTGGCCGCTTTGGCGATGCGGAACTTGAGCACGGTCTTGGCGGGAATCTTGATCGCTTCGCCGGTCTGCGGGTTGCGTCCCATGCGCGCTTTGCGCTTTACCACCACGAGCTTGCCGATGTCGGGGATGGTGAAGCCCTTCTTGGCTTCCTTGGCCGCCAGGCGGGCAAGCTCCTGAAACCACTCCATGGATTGCGCGCGCGTCATTTCGAACTTCTCGGCGAAATGCTTGATCAATTGTCCTTTGGTCATGGGACCTGCGCTTGCCATAATGCTCTTCTCTCCTCGATTAGGTTGTGAATAGAAGGTGATACAGCAGGTAAACAGGCGCGCCGCATGCGTGCGGCGATGTTTTCACGTGCCAATTGACGCGGCTAAGATAGGCAGAAATTCAAGTGAAGGCAAGCATTTTCTCATGTGCCTGCGCGGAAAACCGCAAAAAATGCGGGTTTTTTGCGGATTTCGCCTGGCGGGTTGCGACAACGGCCGCGGCGCCGCGCTGCGCAGCGATTGCCGACCCGCAAAAATAGCGCGCCAAATCGCGCTGGCGGCCATGCCGGGTGCGCATACTATTTTTGTGCGCTGCAAAATTCGTCTTGCATATCGCAAATTGAACGATTATTTTTTGCCGCGTCAAGCGAGCCTAAATCACGCGTGTGATACGCAATTTCCAAACTCTTTTGTGGAGGAAGCGATGGACAATTGGCCTTATTCCCCCTCAGATGACGACGACGAGGAGAGCTACGATCCCGCGGATTCTGAATTGAACCCCACAGAGTCTGACGAAGACGAACCGTTTGGCAGCTCGTTGTCGGATTCGACCTGGTCGGAGGGAGAGGAGGAAGAGGAGGACACGAGCGCCGGCATGCCGGAAGCCGGCATGGAACCCATTCCTGCGCCGATGCCAGCCAAAGCCGCTCCCAAACCGGCCGTGAAGAAGAAAGCCGCTGCCAAGAAAAAAGCCGCCAAAAAGGTTGCCAAGAAGGCAACCAAGAAGAAAGCTGGAAAGAAGGCAGCCAAGAAGACGGCCAAGAAGACAGCCAAGAAGAAAGCCGTCAAAGTTGCCAAGAAAAAGACAGCCAAAAAGACTGCCAAGAAAGCGGTCAAGAAGACGGCCAAGAAAAAAGCCCGTCGTCGCTAGAGCCGCTTCCGCTCCTGTGAAACTCGCTTTGCCGGCGGCGGTGCGCTGCCCCTCGTCGCGATTGCACTTACCCTCCGCTCATTTTCCTTGCCTTCGGCGCAAGGGTCGGAGGGTAATTCGTTTTGGACCTGCACCAGCAGGCCCGCTGCTTTGACGGGAAATTGCCATCAAACTGATTCGAATGTCCGGTCGCCCTCGGGCCCGCCCCATTGCGTCGCTTGCCATGAATGCCAAAGACCTGCAAACCCGCCTCGATGCCGCGCTGGAAGCCTGCTGGCGTGCCGGTAAAATCACGCTGGAATATTATCAGGCCCATCCCCTCACCGAAATCAAATCCGACGGCTCGCCGGTTACCATTGCCGACAAGCGCGCCGAACAGGAAATTCGTGGCTGGCTGACAAAGTATTTCCCACAAGACGCCATCGTCGGTGAGGAGGAGGGCGCGGGGCCCAAGTCCGAGGCCGGCACCTGGTACATCGATCCCATTGACGGCACGCGCAGCTTCGTGTGCGGCGTACCGTTTTACGGCGTCCTGCTGGCCTATGAAATCCATCAGGAAGTGGCACTCGGCGTCATCAATTTCCCCGCCCTGGAAGAAATGGTGTGGGCTTTGCGCGGCCACGGATGCTTTTGGAACGGCCGGCGCGCGCACGTCTCCACGATCACAGAATTGCCCGAGGCCACCTTGCTCGCCACTGATTTCTTTGCCATGGACCGGCTGGGGCACACCGCGGCGCGGGAACATTTGTGCGCCAATACCAAGCTGCAACGCACCTGGGGCGATGCCTATGGCCATTTTCTCGTCGCCACCGGCCGCGCCGAAATCATGCTCGATGCGCGCATGTCGGTGTGGGATTGCGGCCCGCTGCTGCCGATCATTGAAGAAGCCGGCGGCCGTTTCACCGACTGGCAGGGGCAGGCCACCATTCACGGCGACAACGCGTTTTCAACGAACGGCCATCTGCATCAGGCGGTGCGGCAGATTCTGGCCGGTGAGGCGGGTGACCATCCGGCCGTGACTTGAAAAAAAATTCTCAACGGATACCGCAGGAGGGCACCAAGATGGCTCGAATCGATGGACCAAAATCAACCGCACAGGTCGAGGCGGATATTCGCCAGATAGAAACCGAGGAAAAGATTGAGCGCATGGCCTCGTTCTTCACCCCATTCTTGCGAGCGATCCTGCTGACCGCCGCGGTTCTCTACATTTTCAACCGTCTCATCTTTTGACAAATTTGGTCGGTGCCCTGCGCCGCAGGCCGGTCAATCCTCCGGTCTCGCCTGGGCTTGCCAGCGGCTGGCGGCGCGAAAGGCCGGGATCGCCTCACTCACTGTCAACATTGGGCAGGCCAATATGCCGATAGGAAAAACACCGTGACCCCAAAACTCTTCTTCTTTGCTCTGGTGTTCTGCGCCGGCGTGGCCTCCGCCCAGTTTGGCGAACAGCCTGCAGACCGGCTGATGCTCGCCGGCAGCGCCGGCATGTTTCGCGTCAACCACGAAAATTTCACCCGCATCTACGGCCGGCGCAGCGGCTTGGCGCTGGGCGGCGCCGCGGTCGTCAAGATCCGAACGCCCTACCATCTCGTGGTGAAATACCGCCGCTTCACGCTCGAACACGAGGTGACGGCCGGAGACGTGCCCGCGCAGTTGGAGTGGCAGGAAAGCTGGATCAACGCGGGTGTGCGCTATCTCAATCGCGGCCCGGGCAAAGTGGGCAATTTTTTCGGCTTCGGCCTGGCCTTTTTCCGCGTCGAAGAAAGCGGCCCGCTCAGCCTGTTTCGTGAAGCGGGCGTCGAACGCAACGCCAGCGGTTTCTTTCTCGATCTCGGCCTCGATTATCGTTTTGTCAGACGCGCCGCCTTCTTCATTGAATTCGAAATCACCTCCGCCACCATCGGTGGCGGCACCGGCTTTGAAGGATCGAGCGTCGGCGGCTACCTGCTCAACGCCGGCCTGCATCTCTCGGTCTGGTAGGAGAGTTTGTTCCGGTGCCCGTCTGTCAGCCAACTTTTTCAGCGAGAACTCACGGCCAGTGCCTGTGCGATTTTTGATTCTCTTCCTGCTGCTGCAGATCCTTGCCGCCGGCGCCGCCGCCCAGCCGGTGTGGCACGCGCGCTTCGCCGGCAGTTTGCTCGGCGATACGCTGAACACTCGGCCGCTTGCCCAGCCCGCCGCGCTGGCGCTCGACCCCGACGGCAACCTCTATATCGCGGATACCGGCAATCATCGCGTGCTCAAATGCGATCCGCAAGGCCGGCTGCTGCGGGAAGTGGGTGGCTTCGGCTTCGATCAGGAACAGTTCGACCGGCCGGTCGATGTTTGGGCAGGCAATGGACTGGATGTCATCGTGGCCGATTACAACAATCACCGCCTGCAGCGCTTTGACCGGGACTTGAATTTCATTGCCTCTTATTCCAGTGCAGAAGCGCAGGAGCAGAGCTTGCAGTTCGGCTATCCCGCCGCGGTTGCCCTCTCTCCGCAGGGCGAGCTGTTCGTGGCGGATCATGAATTCAAGCGGCTGCTGCGTTTCGATGTTTTCGGCAAGCCCAAAGCCAGCTTCGGTGATTTCAACTGGGGCGAGGGCGGCCTGCTCCGGCCCGCAAAAATCCTGATCTCCGGCGCGGGCGAAATCTTCGTGAGCGATTCCGTGCGCCACGCCATCATGACTTATGACGCCTTCGGCAATTTTGTGGGCGCGCTCGGCGCGGGCTTGCTCGACCGGCCCTGCGGCTTGGCGGAGTGGCGCGGCCTCATTTGGGTCGCGGATCGCGGCCACCAGCGCATTGCCGGCTTCCGCCGCAGCGGCGAACTGGTTTTCGAATTCGGCCGGCCCGACTCGGCAGCGCCAAGCCTGCGCGCGCCGGTTGCGCTTGCGCTGCGGTCAGCGAGTCCGCCCGGCGGTTCGCCAAATGCCTCCGGCCGCGCCTTTGTGCTGGACGCCGGCCACAATGCTGTGCTCGTTTATGAATTGACCCAAAATTCAAATTGACCTCATAGCGGGGCAATAGCCGCAACCAAATTCAACCGTGAAGTCGCAAAGGACGCCAGGCCCGTTTTCCTTTGCGTTCTTCGCGCCTTCGCGGTCGTGATGGTTTTTAGAGTAATATTCTGTATTCTACCGCACGCACCCAGGAGGACGGCCTCAGGCAAATTGCGACCAGCAAATTCGCTCCGGTTTTCGCCAGACCCCGGACGGTAAAATGATCGTTCATCGCGTTTGAATTCTGACTTCATGCCTGCCTCTTGCCGTTCACATGCAGTGCGTTCGCCGGCGGTCCGCCCAGGCCCGTGCCTGTGGCTGTTGCGCTTCTTTCTGAGTCTCACCTTCTCCGGCGTACTTTTCGCGCAAGCCACGCCCCCCGATTCACTGCCCGTGTCGTTGGCACTGCGACAGTTCAAATTTGCCGCGGTTGCCGACACCGTCACCCTCGCATTGCCGGACAGCTTCATCATCACCCAATCCGACACGCTGTTTTGCGGTGCCGATCGCTTGCCGCGCGGGCCGGATTATCGCATTGATTACGGCCGCGCCCGCCTCACCTGGCTCGGCGGCAGCACCGCGTGCGACAGCCTGGTGCTGCGCTATCGCATTCTGCCGGTGCGGCTGCCGGCCCGGCTTTCACTCTTTCAACTGCAGCCGCTCAGCGCCGACAGCCAGAAAACCGCCCGCGGTGAAATTGAAAGCCTGGTAAGCACGACCCAACCGGCGGCCGGCTTCACGCGGAATTTGGGCGCCAACCTGGTCAAACGCGGCAGCCTAACGCGCGGCCTGAGCCTGGGCACGAATCAAGCGCTCACCGTGGATTCCGGCTTGCGCATGCAAATCGCCGGACAAATTGCCGAAGGCGTGGAGGTCGTGGCCGCGCTCACGGATCAGAACACGCCGATTCAACCGGAGGGCAATACCCAAACGCTGCAGGAAATCGACAAAGTCTACGTGCAGTTGCGCAGCCCGACCTTCAATGCCACCCTGGGTGATTTTGAAATCGCCTATGGCGGCAGCGAGTTTGCCCGCTACGGCCGCAAGCTACAAGGCGCGCGCTTCAGCCTGGGCAAAGCCCCGGCTGCATCTTCGCCGGGTGAAAGCGGGCCGCGCCAATTCGAACTCACGCTCTCCGCCGCGGTTTCCAAAGGGCAATACGCAACGAATGAATTCAACGGCATCGAGGGCAATCAAGGGCCGTATCAGCTCAAGGGTGAGCGCGGCCAGATCGACATCATCGTGCTGGGCGGCACCGAGCGCGTGTGGATCGACGGCGAGCTGATGACGCGCGGCGAAAACAACGATTACGTCATCGAATACGCCAACGGCCAAATCACCTTCACGCGACGGCGCCTGATCACCGCCGATTCGCGCATTACTGTCGATTTCCAGTACTCCGATGAACGCTTTCGCCGCAGCCTCTACAGCGGCCAGGGCCTGCTCTCCGCCCTGCAAGACAAAGTGAGATGGCAAACCACCGTGCTGCACGAAGGCGACAACAAAGACAATCCCCTGAGCTTCACGCTCGGCGAAGAAGAATCGGCGGCGCTGGCGCAGGCCGGCGATCAGCTCGCCGTGCGTGAGGGCGCAGTGCGGGTGACGCCGCCGGCACGTGGGGATTACATTCGCCTCGACACGACGGCCGTCATTTACAGATACGTCGGCCCGGATTCCGGCGACTATCGCGTGACCTTCTCCGACGTCGGCGAGGGCCGTGGCGATTATCGCTTGCGCAGCTTCGGCCACTATGAATTCGCCGGCAGGAACCAAGGCCGCTATCTGCCCGTGATCCTGCTCACGCCCGCGCGCAGCCATTCCGTCATCGACAATCGTCTGGCGCTCGCGCCCTGGCAAGGCGTGTCGTTGATCAACGAACTGGCGCTCAGCCGCCTCGATCAAAATCTCTATTCCGGCAAGGATGACGCCGACAACAGCGGCCGGGCCTGGTTGACTGCCCTGCAGGTCGAGCAGCGGCCGCTCAAGGTGGGCAATTCGAACTGGGGACAAATCGCGCTCCAACTCAACTACCGCAACAAAACCGCGCGCTATCGCGACCTCGACCGCAGCGAGGTGGTGGAATTCAACCGCAAATGGAATCTTGCCGCCGCTGCTGCCGCCCATGCAGAAGACTTGCTGGAATCGACCGTCACCTATCTTCCCACTACGGGTTGGCGCTGGCAGGGCAGCCTGGGCCGTCTCGCGCGCGGCAGTTCGCAAGCGGCAGCACGCTGGGAAATCAACACCGACCTGCGGCGCAGAGGCTGGCCCGAGCTGCGCTACAAAATCGAAAACATCACTCGTGAAGAAAAGGAAACAGATTCGGTTGCCACGGCAACCGCCGATCTGCCCACCACCTCCGGCTGGCTGCGGCAGCGCGGCAACCTCACGTGGAAGCTCGGGCGCTGGACGCCGCTTGCCGGCTACGAGGCCGAAGACCGCAAGGACACCTATGCCGATTCCGCCAGTGGTTTTCGTTTTCAAAGCGTCACCGCCGGGCTGGGCGTGGCGGTGAGCCGCCAACTCTCGCTGGAAGCTTCACTGAACGAACGCCAGGACGAGGCCCGCACCCGCCTGGGTCCGCAGCCCGCTTCGACTGCACGCACGCAAAACTATGCTCTGGATTTGAAGCAATGGCGCGCGCTGGCGCTCAATTTCAATTTCACGCACCGCGAGCGCGTATTTGCCGGCGACACGATCCCGGCCACCCGCAGCGATCTCGCTGATTTGCGCATCACCTTTGCGCCTTTTCGCCGCGCGCTCAACACCGACTGGCAGTACCAAATCACCAACACGCAAGCCTCGCAGCAGCAGCGCGTTTTCTTCAAAGTTGAGCAAGGCCGGGGCAACTATCGCTACGATCCTGAGCAGAACGAGTACCTTCCGGATCCGTTGTTCGGCGATTATGTGTTGCGGCTGGTGAATACCGAGCGGTTCGTGCCGGTTGCAGAAGTGCGGCTGCGCAGCAACATTCGTCTGACCTTTAGAGAACTGTTCTCTCCCCGGCCGGCCGAAGCCGGCATGCCGCCGCGCCGCTCATGGTGGGCACGCCTGCTCATGCCGGTTTCGCTGAATACGTTTTTGCGGCTGGAGGAAAAAACGCAGGATCCGGAGGTCTGGCAGATCTATCGCTTGCAGCTCTCGCGCTTTCAGGATGAGAAGCTGACTCTCTTCGGCACGCAGAGCGTGCAGCAGGAAATTTATCTCTGGGAAAACCGCCGCGAGCAGTCCCTGCGCTATCGTCTCACCGCGCTGCGCGAGCGCAATAATCAATTGCTGGATGAAGGCTCGCGCCGCACGCAACTGCAGCACGAATGGCGCCTCACCTGGGCGCTGTCGCCGCGCCTCACCAGCCAGAGCGAACTCAAGCTCAACCGGGAGGACCGCACCTTCGACACCGCGCGCCGGCTCGACCGGCTGGTGCGCAGCCGGCAGGTGGAAGTTGAGCTGTCCTATCGCCCGCAGCCGCTGCTCGAGCTGGCGCAGCGCGGCGGCTTGGCGATTGATAGGGATTTGTATTCCGATGCCACGCGCGAGCCGGTGCGCGCGCAGGCAATCTTTCTGCGGCCGCGGCTGGCGTACTCGCTGCGCGGCAGAGGCCGGCTGCAGGGTGAGGTGGAGTGGGTGCGCGTGACCGCTGCGCCCGCCGGCCAGGTGCTGCCCTACGAGCTGGCAAAGGGCAATCGCGCCGGCACCACCTGGCGCTGGAACCTGTCCGCCGAATATCGCGTGAGCAGCAACGTGAATTTCTCGGCGACCTATCTCGGCCGCCGCGAGCCGGACCGGCCGCAGACGCTGCATCTGGGCAAGGTGGAGATGCGCGCGTTTTTTTGAGCTATGATCGCCGGTGAGGTTGTTGACTTTTGTGGGGTGATCGCGTACTTTCTCTTTCACAAAATCAATCCTTTCATCAGAAGAATAATCTTGAGGGCAAGTCATGGAACAGGAGAGTATTTGGCGGCAATTCAATACCTTGCCGATCGAGGCCAAACGCGAAGTTATTGACTTCATCGCCTTTCTGCAGATCCGCTATGTGCGGCCAGCAGCCGAAGGGAAAAAGAGGAAACCAAAACTGAAGAAGGAGCCTTTTGTCGGGATGTGGAAGGATCGCGAAGACATGAGCGGCAGCGTGGCCTGGGTGCGTGATTTGCGGCGGCGCGAAAGGCTTGACTTTGCTGCCTTACCCGTAATGTCAAATTTATAGCACGCGTACAGAGTGCACGATAGCATTGCCTATGCAAACCAAACGCGCCCTCCGCATCGTTTTATCCTCCCCCAGCGACGTTGCTGATGAATGCCGCGCGCTGGAAGGCGTCATCGCGGAATTGAATCGCGGGGTGGCGCACGAGCGCAAAGTCACCCTCGAATTGACCCACTGGCAGACCGACGCCTATCCCGGTTTTCATCCCGACGGCCCGCAGGGCGTCATCGACCCGATTTTGAATATTCAGGATTGCGATATTTTGCTCGCGATCTTTTGGAAACGGTTTGGCACGCCGGCAAAGGGCGCTGCCTCCGGCGCGGAGCATGAGATCAGAACCGCGATCAAAGCGCGGCAAGATAGCGGCCGGCCGTGGATCATGATCTATTTCAAAGAAGCCGATCGTCCGCTGAAGACGCCGGAAGAGCTGCGGCAATATGCCGCTGTGCTCGAGTTCAAACAGGAAATCTCGCCGTTGGGTTTGTTTTGGACGTTTGAGGACACCGCTGATTTCGAGCGCAAAGTGCGCCAGCATTTGACGCATTATATTCTCGATCACATCCATCCCACCGCAGGGGAACCTACTACGGCCAGCTCGGCAACACGCGTCCAGGAATTGATCCGCAGCCACCGCCGGAATTTGCAGCATAAGTTCTCGACCATCCATCTCTTCGGCGAAAAACGCCGGCGCTCAATAGACGCGGGCGACATGGCGGATATCGAGCACGGCTTCGTGCCGCTGCATTTGTTGGACTGGCGGGAGGAAAACAGACCGCCCGCCGTGCCGCTCGACATTGACAATGTGTTTTTCAATGACACCCCGCCGCGGCACTTCTTGTTGCGCGGCCTGCCCGGCAGCGGCAAAACCACGTTGCTGCGCTACCTGGCGCATCGTTACGTCGGCGCGGACAGCGATTGCATTCCCGTTTACTTGCGCTGCAAATCTCTCGACTTGAGCGAGGCCACGCTGGAAAATTTTGTGCAACAGCAGCTCAATCAGGACAGTGACAGCCCCGAGATTTTCGCAGCACTGTGCGCCCAAGAACGTTTTCTCGAAAAGAACATGGTTTTGCTCTTTGACGGCCTCGATGAAATCGAGCAAGCGGAGACCGGCAATCGCATCGCCGCGGAATTGGAGAAGTTGGGCCGCAAGTATCCGCGCGCGAAGATCATCGTGGCCAGCCGCCCGATTGCGTTGCGGCAGGGTGACTTTGCCCAATTTCGCCGCTTCGACGTGCTGCCGTTAACGCCGGCGATGATTCAGGCCTATGTCGAAAAATGGTTTGCCGGCGAGCCGGAGAAAATCGCCGCACTCGAGCAGAGCCTGGCGCAGCGGCGCCGCATTCGCGATTTGGCCGCCAATCCGTTTCTGCTCAGCATGATCTGCTTCACCTTCGAGCAGGGCGGGGACGCGGCCCTGCTCGAACGCCGCAGCGATCTCTATGAAGAATGCACCCAGTATTTGCTGCGGCGCGCTTATGATCCCGAGAGCAGCGCCTCCGCCAAAAGCAATTACGAGCATACCATCGAAATTTTGAAAGATGTATCCCTGCGCTTTTTCCTGTGGAAGGAAGATGATTTTCCGGTTGACCATGTGAATGTGATCGGCCGGGCCGCGCTTTCAGCCGAAACCCTGGGCCGGCCGGAAGATTTTCTCAACCGCCTCGAGCGCGAAACCGGTTTGATTCAACGCGCGAAAGAGGGCTTCACCTTCGTGCATCGCTCGCTGTGGGAATATTTTACCGCGCTGGCCTTGCGCGATAAAATTAACGATCCTCGGCGAAAACTCTCGGGGACAAACTTCGTCATCCGTCACGCTGCCAATCCCGATTGGGAGGAAGTGGTGCGGCTTTATGCCGGGCTGCTGCAAGACCACAAAAATGTTGTCGAATTGGTCAACGGCCTGTGGAACCTCAATCGGCCGCTGGCCCTGCGCGTGACCACCGAAGTGAAAACGCCGGCCCTGGAATTGCTCAAACCTCTGATTGATCAAGAAGAGGGCAACCAGAGCAAGCTGCTACTCATTGACAGCCTTGAACAGTCATTGCACCTGATTGCGCCAACCGAACAGCAAAAATTGGTGCAAGAGACGCTGGACATTTTGCTGATCAAATGCGCCGAACGCGATTGCGAAGTGATTTACCACGGCCAGGAATTGTTGGAGAGGCTGGGCATGCAGCCGCTGCAACCCGGCGGCTTGATTTACGAGTTGTTCGATCTCGACCACGCCGCCGAACGCCAGCAAAAATTGATGCGCGATCCCGACAATCATTTTGAATGGATCGAAGTGGAAGGCGGCGAGTTTTGGATGGGCGATGATGAGCACGAACCCCACGAACGCCCCGCGCATCAAGTCAAACTGAACAGTTTTTGCCTGGCTAAGCATCCGGTAACCAATCGCATGCAAAAGGACTTCCCCTTTGGCGACAAGTGCGGCCACGGCGGCGACGATTGCCCGGCAGTAGGCAACACCTGGTTCGAGGCCCATTATTTTTGTTTGTGGCTTGGCGGCCGGCTGCCCACCGAGGCAGAGTGGGAATACGCGGCGCGCGGTGGCAAAAAAGCGAAACGCACGCAGTACTATTTTGGCGATGCCGTCGAGGAATTGCCCAAACACGCTTGGTTCGGCGACACCGCCCGCCGCCAAGCGCATGCCGTGAATGAACCAAATCCCCATACCGGCAAAGAGAACCTCAATCCGCTTGGGTTGGCGAACATGCTGGGTAACGTCTGGGAATGGTGCGCGGATTGGTATGATTCCGACTATTACGACGAAAGTCCGGAGGAGAATCCGATAGGTCCGGAAACAGGTACTCAACGGGTTTTGCGCGGCGGGTCGTGGGACTACAATCCACTGATCGTGCGCTGCGCCTATCGTATCAGGAACAGTCCCACGTATCGTAACTACCTTATGGGGTTTCGCTGCGCCCAGGACAGTCGTTGATATGAGGTTACCCTTTGAGTTCTTTTTACGCTTTCTACCCTTTTGGCGCGAGCGAAGCGAGCGCCTCGAAATTTTTTGGAAAACCGAAGTGTGGTAGTAGCTCCTTTGGGAGCCTCGTTTGTGATTGCAGGCAGGCGCCACAAGGCGCTACTACAAACCTCGTGTCGAGGCGGACTCCAAGCAGCGGATGTTGCGAGCCGTGGAAGACCGATGACTCATGAGTCTCCGTCCAAAAACACCACCGCCCGGGCGCTTTGTCATGAACGATCCCCGCGGTTATTTGATTTGCACACGCTTCATCGTTGACCGCCCGGGCGGTCTCCCCGTTTCTCGACAGAGACGAACTGCAACTGCCGCTCTCTTGCTGCTTGTTTCTTTCCTGCCTGGCATGTGCCTCTCGCAAACCAAACCCGACAGCGCCGCGGCCGACTTGATCATTGTGCGCGATGGCAAGGTCATCCCACTTCACCAAGCCGGCCTCGGCAAGTCCGTGGCGCAAACACCGGCCGGCCTTGCGGAAGTGCAGCGGCAAGTACTGGAACAGCTTCGGCAGCAACAGTTCTATTTCGCCGGCATCGACAGCATCATCGCGCGCCGCGCGCCGGGCGCCAAGACGGCAGGCCTTCATCTGTATCTCAGCTCCGGCCCGCGCTTCGAGCTGGCGGCGCAACTGCATGCCGGCGACAGCCTGCGCCGCGAGCCGGAATGGCTGCGCGAATTGCGCGGCCGGCGTGATGAAACCGAATGGCGCGAGCGCCTGCAAAATATTCTCACCGGTCTGGCGCGCGCCGGCCGGCCGCTGGCGTCTCTGCAGCTCGACTCCGTCACCGTTGCTCCGTCTCACCAGGCTGCCGAACGCCAGGCGCTGCTGCATTTCAAGCTCGATCCCGGTCCGGCGGTGCGCCTCGATTCGATCGCCGTGCACGGCAACAAAGTCACGCGGCCCAACGTGCTGCTGCGCGAGCTGCCGATTCAGCCCGGGGATGAATTCAACCTGGAGAAAGTCGAGAGCATTCCCGGCCGGCTGCTGCGGTTGGGTTTCCTCAAGGCGGTGGCGCCGCCGCAATTGCGCCGTACCAGCGCCGGCCGCTATCTGCTCGATCTCACCGTGACCGAAGGCAACAGCAATTTTCTGAATGGCGTGGCCGGCTACAATCCCGGCAGCGGCGGCGAAAAGGGCTTCCTCACCGGTTTGATCGATTTGAAATTCGGCAACCTGCTGGGCACCGGCCGGCTGGTCAACGCACGCTGGGAAAAACGCAGCCGCGAGACGCAGGAACTCGGGCTGCGCTATCGCGAGCCGTGGGTGGCGGGCTGGCCGCTGCATCTTGCCGGCGGCTTTCAGCAGTTGATTCAAGACACGCTCTACGTCGAGCGGCGCTGGGAGATGACGGCGGAGATTCCCGCAGGCGGCCGCCTCACGCTCATCGGCCAGCTTGTGCGCGCAACGGTTTCGCCGGACTCGCTGGCAGCGGTGCAGCTCGGCCTGCCGGAGAGCCGCGTCGCCAGCGTCGTGGCCGGCCTGCGCTATGATTCGCGCGATGACTTGATCAATCCCCGCAGCGGCGTCTACTACGCGACTTCCCTCGAAACCGGCCGCAAGCGCGTGGCCGTCAGCGCAGGCCGCCGATCGTTTTCCCGCAAAAAACTCACCATCGATTTCGAGTGGCTGCTGCCGGTGCGCTGGTCGCAGGTGCTGAGCCTGGCTTTGCGCGGCCGCGAAGTCACTTCAGGCGAGCCGTATCTCGCGATTACCGATCAGATTCGATTTGGCGGCGCCACCACGCTGCGCGGTTATCGTGAGGAGCAATTTCGCGGCAGCCGGGTGGCGTGGAGCAATCTGGAATATCGCTACTTGCTCTCGCGCCAATCCCGCGCGTTCGTGTTTTTGGATGTGGGCTACTACTTCCGCGAGGAACCGGTGGCGGGCGCGGCGCCGGCGCTGGCCACCAGCGAAGCATTCAAGCGCTCGTACGGACTCGGCGCGCGGGTTGACACACCGCTCGGCATCGTGGGCCTCGACTATGGCCTGGGAGAGGGGGATGATTTGCTCAACGGCAAAGTGCACGTGAGCCTGGTCAACAGTTTTTGAGAAGGAAGAAAAATGGCTGATCTCGCCGCTGCGATTCTGATCACCCGCCCGGCCAATGTGGCAATCGCCGGACTGTCGATTTTGCTGGCGGCGGGGCTGGTGCGGCCCTTCGTTTTCAGCACCAATGTCGTGTGTGCCATCCTCGCCGGCATGCTGATCACAGCCGGCGCCAACGTCATCAACGACGTTTATGATCTCGCCATTGACCGCATCAACAAGCCCGGCCGCATCCTGCCGGCGGGCCGCATGTCATCAGCCCAGGCCAAGCGCTACGCGATATTTCTGTTTGCTTGCGGCGTAATTTTTAGTATATTTGCCAGCCTTTTCGGCGCTGTGATTGCGTTCGCGACCAGTCTGCTGCTCATCGCGTACAGCCGCTGGTTCAAGCGCCAGCCCGTGATCGGAAATCTGGCGGTCAGTCTGGCTACTGCGTTGTCATTCATCTTTGGCGCGCTTGCCGCCGGGGAGGGGGCAGTGGCGTTAGAGCACGCAAACCTCCCGTTCGGCACTTGGCGGCCAGGAGTTTTTCCTGCCGTGCTTTCCTTCCTCTTCCACTTCGGCCGGGAAGTCATCAAGGACATTGAAGACCAAGCGGGAGATCATGCGGCCGGCGCCCGAACCCTGCCCCTGGCTTTTGGCCTGCGGCCGGCGCAACTCATCGCCTCGTCAGCGTTCATCCTCCTGGCGGGAGTCGTTTGGCTTCCCCACTTGACCGGCATGTATCGTCAGCCCTATTTGTGGATTATTCTGGCCGGCGTCTATCCCGCCATCGGCTTCACCCTCTGGCAGCTCTGGAAAAATCCGAGCGTCACTCGCATGCGGCTGGCGAGCCGCGTGCTCAAAGCCGATATGCTGGTGGGGCTGCTGGCGATCTATGCGGGGAACTAGGGAGCTGTTGACTTGATTGGTTGAAGTGGCCTCTCATTCTGTCATTCGGACGAATCTTGTGAAATACTCGGTACTGTGCCCCAACTTTCACAACCTCCAGTGAAGCCTCGAGCGTGGCGCCGAGCCCTTCACAGGATTCCTCCTGAATGTCACCGAGAATCACTTCTCATAGTGTCCGTCCGAAAACGTTCCAACCTCGGCTGAGCCGAGGTTTCTAAGACTTCGGAGGGCGTGAAAACTCTGAGAGTTTTGAAGAGCAACGGCCAAGCTGTTACAGGAACGTTTTCGAAATCTTGGCAATTTGGGACGGACACTAAACAGATCTTGCGTCTCGAGTTGATGATCAGACAGCCATGCGAGCACTTCTCCAACGCGTGCAAAAAGGTTCGGTCAAAGTCGATGGCCAAATCGTCGGCGCGATTGAGCAGGGTTTGGTGATTCTCCTGGGCGTCGCCAGGCACGATACCAGCGCGGAGGCGATCGCGCTCGCCAACAAATGCGTGAACCTGCGCATTTTCGCAGACTCGAACAGCCATTTCAATCACTCCCTGCTCGAAGTGGGCGGCGGCATCCTGGTGGTGTCGCAATTCACGCTCTATGGCGACACGCGCAAAGGACGGCGGCCGGGCTTCGAGGAGGCGGCGCGTCCGGAGCAGGCCGAACCGCTCTATCGCGCTTTCATCCGGCAGTTGCAGCAGCACGGCTTCACCGTGGCCGAGGGCGTGTTTGGCGCCATGATGCTGGTCGAAATCCACAACGACGGTCCGGTGACGTTCCTGCTCGAGTCCAAACCACAAACCGACAAAAGTACCGCTGCATGAATTTCCCGCTGGCCATGCCCAACAAGCCGATCATTCTCGCTTCTTCTTCGCCGCGCCGGGCCGAGCTGCTGCGCAAGATCGGCCTGCAATTCGAGGTTCATCCCAGTCACGTCGATGAGGAAGACGGCGTCTATCATCTGCCGCCGGCGGAGATGGTCGCGGAACTGGCGCGGCGCAAGGCGCTGGCGGTGGCCAAGCACTATGACGCCGCGCTCGTGATCGGCGCCGATACCACGGTCGTGCTCGACAACGCCGTGCTGGGCAAGCCCGCAACGCCGGAGGAGGCCTGCGCCATGCTCGCCCGCCTCGCCGGCCACACGCATCAGGTTTACACCGGCTTCGCCATCGTTGACCAACCCACCGGCCGGTTGGCGCAGGGCATCGAACGAACCGAGGTCACGTTTCGCGCGCTGCAGCGCGAGGAGATCGCTGCTTACGTGGCGAGCGGCGAACCCATGGACAAGGCGGGGGCCTACGGCATCCAGGATTTCAGCGCGGTCTTTGTCGAGCGCATCTCCGGCTGCTTCTACAACGTCGTGGGCTTTCCGCTCACGCGTTTCTACCAAACCTTGCAGGAGTTTTGTGAGAGCTTAGCGCAGGTGAAGGCATGATCGAAATTGGTGAGAAACTCAAGACAGCGCGCACCAGCAAGGGACTTCAACTCACAGACCTCGCCAACCGCACGCGCATCAATCTTGCTTATTTGAAGAGCATGGAAGAGGGCCGCTTCGATTTTCTGCCCAAACCGATTGTGGTTGGCTTTTTGAAGACATTCGCCAAGGAAGTGGGGCTGGATGGCAATGCCCTGGCGCTGGCACTGCAGCCTCCGCCACCGGCCCTGCCAGAGGCGGAGCCGCAAACCGGACGGGCGCTGGCCGCCCCTGCCTCGGCACCGAGCGAGGCGGAGGAGCCCAAGCTTGAAATCCCGCGTCCGGGTTTTCCTTATCTCAAAGAAGTGGTGATTGGCCTCGGCGTACTGGCGCTGATGGCGCTGCTGCTCTACGTGGTGGCGCAAAGGCCGCATGAACCGCAAGTCCGGGACTTGCCGGCCGCCGAACAACCACAGCCGCAAGTGAGCGACGGACCGGTGCAGGAAATCTCGCTGGCGCAGATGGCGGCCGATGCTGCCCGCCAGGCCCAACCGGATTCCACGGCTGTGCCCAAACCCGCCCAGGTCACCTTGCAGGCAAGAATCAAGGAACGGGTTTGGCTGCAAGTGACGATCGATGATTCATTGACCACGGATTCCATTTATCCGCCTGGCTTGCCGCAAAGCTGGACGGCGAAGCGGAAATTCCGCATTCGCATGGGCAATGCCGGCGCCGCCACGTTTCTCCTCGAGGGCAAGGACTTGGGCAAGATCGGGGAGGCCGGCCAAGTGGCGGATCTCGTGATCACGCCGGCGGGCATCATCGATAAACACTTGCGCCTGCCGCAGCAGCGCCGCACCGAACGCCAGATTCCCGAGGTGCGCATACGGCCGAATTGAGAATGGCTTGATTTCTCAGAAATCTCTCCTCTCTCGGCACACGGCTCCGTGTCATGATTGTTCAGAATTCTATACTGCAATTGCTTCTTCAATTCGCATAAGGACGACGATGTCTCAAAGGATTCACTTGATTGCGATTTGCGGCACAGGAATGGCCGCGTTGGCGGGTATGCTGAAAGAACGCGGCTATGAAGTCTCCGGTTCGGATGAGAATATCTATCCGCCGATGAGCACGTTTCTGGAAGCGAAGGGCATTCCGGTGGTATCGCCATTTGCCGCGAAAAATCTCCAGCCGCCGCCGGATCTCGTGGTGGTGGGCAATGCCATGTCGCGGGGCAATCCCGAAGTCGAACATGTGCTCAATGAACAGCTTCGCTACGTTTCGCTGCCGGAATTGCTGCGGGAATATTTCGTCCGCGGCAAATACTCCTGCGTAGTGGCCGGCACGCACGGCAAAACCACGACCAGCAGCCTGTTGGCGTGGAGCCTGCATCACGCTGGCTGGGCGCCCAGCTTCTTCATCGGCGGCATTCCGGAAAATTTCGGGCAGGGCTACCGCCTGGGCAGCGGCCGGCATTTCGTGCTGGAAGGCGATGAGTATGACACCGCCTTTTTCGACAAGCGCGCGAAGTTCCTGCACTATTTGCCCAATCTCGTCATACTCAACAACGTCGAATTCGACCACGCCGACATCTACCGCAACCTCGACGAAATCCAGCTCGCCTTTCAACGCCTGATCAATATCATCCCCGCCAACGGTTTTCTGATTGCCAATCAGGATGACGCGATCGTGCGCACGTTGGTCAAGCGCGCCTTCTGCAAAGTCATCTCCTTTGGCACCACCGAACCCGCCGACTGGCGGGCGGTGGATATTCGCACCCGCGAGCAAGGTGTGGAGTTCTCCGTCGTGCGCGCCGGTGCCACGCTCACGCGCGCCTATCTGCCGTTGGCCGGCGAACATAACGTCAAAAACGCGCTGGCCGTGCTCGCCGCCGGCGACGTGTTGGGCCTGTCGCTGGAGCAACGCTTGGCGGCGCTCGCTTCCTTCCGCGGCGTGCAGCGGCGGCTGCAATTGCGGTTGGATGACGGCCAGCATCTCGTGTTCGACGATTTCGCCCATCACCCCACCGCCGTGAAGGCCACGCTGGCGGGTTTGCGGCAGCGGTTCCCAGAGCGCCGGCTGTGGGCGGTGTTCGAGCCGCGCACCGCCACCACCAAGCGCAAAGTTTTCGAGCGAGATTTCATTGCGGCATTTGCCGCGGCTGATCACGTCGTGTTTGCCCCCATGCACCGCGTTGACAAGGTGCCGGAGGCGGAACGGCTCTCCCTACCGGCGGTAATCGAGGGCATCCGTGCCCAGGGCATACCGGTTGACCTCGTGCCGGCGGGGAGTGAAATGGCTAATTTCATCGCGCGCCAACTGCAAACCGGTGACGTCGTGCTCTTCATGAGCAACGGCGATTTTGGCGGGACACCGGCGCTGTTGGCGAGCCGACTCATGTCCGCGGCGGAGGCTGCCAATGCCGCCCGCCGGGACAGTTAACATCTATCGGTACGAGGAGAACCATGACCGAACAACATGATCATGAAGCACCGGCGGTCAACCCGGAAGGCAGTTCGACGGCAGCCGGTCATTCCGAACCAACCGAGCGTCGCAGACCTGCCGGCGGCCGGCGGGAATTCAAAGAAGGACGGCCGCGCGGTGGCCCCCGGCGCGGCGGCAAAGGCTTTGGCGGCGGGCGTTTTCGTGACCGCCAGGAAGAACCGCCCGATCCCAAAATCACGCAACTGATTCACGAGGTCGAAGAAAAACTCAGCGGCTCGCACGGGCCGGTGCAACTCCCGCAACTCAATCCCTTCGAGCGCAAGCAAGTGCACCGCCATTTCGAACGCAACAAGACGCTCTACGAAACCAAGACCTACCGCGACGGCGATGATCACGTGCTGTGGATTTTCCCGGTGGCCAATCTCAAGAAATTCGTGGAAGGCAAGGCGCAGGAGGCCCTGGAGAGCGGGGAGGACGTCGCGCTGCCGCCGATGAGCAGTTACGAGCGCTTCATCGTGCACAACGTGCTCAAGGAATTCGGCAGCATCGAAACCTCGTCGGTGGGCGAAGGCGCCGAGCGCCACATCGAGATTCACCCCAAGAAGTTCGGCCGCAGCCTGAAACGCATCGCGAAGAAGATCAAGCTGTTTTAGCGGCGCTGCCCTTCGGTGCCGCTCAGAACATGGCATGGCCGCTTCGCTCTGATGCGCCGCAGCCCGCCCAAGAGTGGTTGCCGCCTTGACGTGAGTGGCACGGCTGAGCTTGACGAAGCCTCCGCCCAGCGGCCGCGGCATTAGCGGCGGCTTTGCCCTTGCCCTTCGCAAGCCGTTGCTGCTCCGTAAGGCGGGCAAGTGGTCAGCGCCAGGGGACTGGCACCCCTGAGTTCATACCCATGCTGGGCGTACAAACTTTCAAGCGTTAATACCTCGGATGTCAACTGTTCGAAATGTTTCCGGCCCGTATCGGTTCTTTTTTTACAGTTTCGATTGCAACGAACCAATGCATGTCCATGCACGGCGGGAAGGAATGACGTGCAAGTTCTGGCTTGAACCCATCGCGCTCAGCGAGAATCATGGCTTTTCGCCAAATGAACTGAATCGTATTCGTCGAATGGTGCAATCCAACATTGACAGAATCATCAAGGCCTGGTATGAACACTGTGGTTGACAATATCGAACCCCGCATCAAGCATGTTGAAGTGACCGAGGATACGGTTACGGCGTATCTCGTTGATGGCCGTGTAATCAGTGTGCCTTTGGCATGGTCATGGCGTCTATCCGATGCAACGGCGGAGCAACGGAACAACTGGGAACTTATTGGTGACGGTCAAGGCGTCCACTGGCCTGATATTGATGAGGACATTAGCGCCAAGGGTATGCTTTCCGGTGTTCCTGCCCGCCGTCCTCAGCACGTAGTTGTCTGAAATTCAGCCGCACACAAAATCATATTGTAAGACCAACATTTCGTTCTTGACCAAGTCAACTGCCGCGGCCAACCGGTTCAGGTCAGGATTCTCTCCCAGCGTCCCACACCACCGGATATACGATATACGACCTTGTTTGAAGGGACATCCCACGGAGTGAACTGCGAATCCCAATGAACTGGACCCAGACTCAGCCTTCGAGGCAGCACCCTAACAGGCAGGCGACGTTCCTGACCCCTTCGGCAAAACTCAAGGCACGCTCCCGCTCGCTGCCGTGCGGCCAGTTTCCGACAGACCTTACTCTGTGGTTTTGTCCTTGCCTTTCGTTTTGAAATCTCGGGTTTGAAAATGTGGGCAACCATCCAGATCGTTTTGGGCTTGCTCGGTGTGTTGCTGGCCTTGGGTGGAAGCAGATTGTCCCTGCCGATGGCGACGTCTGCCGGTATCGCCTGTTTTGCCTTGGCCTCCGTGGCAATCGGCTGGGAAGCTATCCTCACCCGCAAAATCGTCCTGGGCAGCCGATTTCGAGGAACGCAGCAAACCTACTCCGGCGCAGCAGCAATCCTGCAGGGCATTCTGTTCAACCTGCTCGGGCTCTTTCTCATCAGCCTGACCGTCCTGATCCATTTGAACAACGGGCGTGAACTCCTGCTGTACTTTGCACGCCGCCCCGGGCCGCTATTGATCCTGTTCGGGGCGCTTTGTCTGATGCAAGCCGTGATTTCATTCGCCGGTTCGCTGGAAGACCGGGAAGGTCCGCGTTGGATGGTGATTTTGAGCCTGCTGGCTTCCCGCCGGTTGCCGGCGCTGATTCTGGGAATGGTGGGAGTGGGCGCGACGGCGTTGGGTTTCTTCGAAATCATCGCACCGGATATGTTCGACCAGATGGGTGGGGGAGTATTGGAAATACTGTACGGGAGGAGGTAACTGAACGCAAGGAACCCAATCCACTCGCGACCGCGGAGTGCTACTCAGCCCAGCATGCTCCTGGACGTTCCATGATGCGTGCCCGCGGTGGCGGAGGCATGCGTTGGGGAGCACAATGTCACTGCAGTCATCCGGCCGCCAGTGGATGAGGTGCGGAATCCGCGCGGCCTCGCTCCGGCCGAAAGATTACTGCGGCCAGAGCGAGCGGCGCAGCGCGGAAACCATGAAATCACGCCATCTCGAAGCGATCCAGGTTCATCACCTTGTCCCACACCGCGACAAAGTCGTGGACGAACTTTTCCTGGGCGTCCGTGCTGGCATAAACTTCCGCCAGGGCGCGCAGCTCGGAGTTGGAACCAAAGACGAGATCGACGCGGGTGGCGGTCCATTTGGGCGCGCCGGTTTTGCGGTCGCGGCCTTCGAACACCTCCTGGTCTGCACCAACGGCCTTCCACTCCGTACCCATGTCGAGCAGGTTGACGAAAAAGTCGTTGGTGAGCGCACCCGGCCGCTGCGTGAGCACGCCGTGGCGGCTGCCGCCGAAGTTGGCGTCGAGCATGCGCATGCCGCCGATGAGCACCGTCATCTCCGGCGCCGTAAACGTCAGCAATTGCGCTTTGTCGATCAGCAGCGCCTCGGCGGGCACGCTGGACTTCGCCTTCTGATAGTTGCGAAAACCATCGGCGAAAGGCTCGAGCACGGCGAAGGATTCGGCCTCAGTCTGCTCTTGCGAAGCATCCATCCGGCCCGGCGTGAACGGCACCGTCACATGGTAGCCCGCATTCTTCGCCGCTTGCTCTACCGCCGCGCAGCCGGCCAACACGATCAGATCAGCCAGCGAGATCTTCTTGCCGGACTTCTGGCCGCGGTTGAATTCGCTCTGGATGCCTGCCAGCGTGTTCAGCACTTTCGCAAGCTGCTCGGGCTGATTGACTTCCCAATCCTTTTGCGGTGCCAGGCGAATCCGTCCGCCGTTGGCGCCGCCGCGCTTGTCCGAGCCGCGGAAGGTGGAAGCCGACGACCAGGCGGTGTAAACAAGTTCCGAGACCGACAAGCCGGAGGCCAGCACCTTGGCCTTGAGCGCCGTGACGTCCCGGGTGGTGACCAGCTTGTGATCGACCGCCGGGATCGGGTCTTGCCAGATCAGTTCTTCCGCCGGCACCTCGGGGCCAAGATAGCGGGCGCGCGGACCCAGGTCGCGATGCGTGAGCTTGAACCAGGCGCGGGCGAAAGCATCGGCGAACTCCTCCGGATGTTCGTGGAAGCGCCGCGATATTTTTTCGTAGATCGGATCGAAACGCAGCGACAGGTCGGTGGTCAGCATGGTGGGCGGATGCTTCTTGTTCGGGGCATGCGCATCAGGAATCACTGCGGGCGCGCCCTTGGCAACCCACTGCCATGCACCAGCCGGACTTTTGGTCAGCTCCCACTCGTAGGCGAACAGGTTCTCGAAAAAGTTGTTGCTCCATTTCGTCGGTGTCGTGGTCCAAGTGACTTCTGGGCCGCCGGTGATGGTGTCAGCGCCCTTGCCGGTGCCATGGCTGCTCAGCCAGCCCAGCCCCTGCGCTTCGATGGGTGCGGCCTCCGGCTCGGGACCGACAAGGCTCGCCGATCCGGCGCCGTGAGCCTTGCCGAAGGAATGGCCGCCGGCGATCAGCGCCACGGTTTCTTCATCGTTCATTGCCATGCGCCGGAAAGTCTCGCGGATGTCGCGCGCTGCAGCGAGGGGATCGGGATTGCCGTTCGGGCCTTCGGGGTTCACGTAGATCAGACCCATCTGCACGGCAGCAAGAGGATTCGCCAACTCGCGGTCGCCAGAGTAGCGTTTGTCTTCGAGCCACTTGCCTTCTGCACCCCAATAGACGGATTCATCCGGTTCCCATGCGTCTGCCCGGCCGCCGGCGAAGCCGAACGTCTTGAAGCCCATGGACTCGAGCGCGACATTGCCGGCGAGGATCA
This sequence comes from bacterium, assembly GCA_023150945.1. Lineage (NCBI taxonomy): Bacteria > bacterium. The sequence goes on from JAKLJX010000006.1 coordinate 196,516, forward strand.
TGAGATCGGCCCAGGAAATCTTGCGGCCGTACTTTTGCTTGATCGGCCACAGCAGCCGGCGCGCCTTGTCGAGGTTGGTGTTATCAGGCCAACTGTTGAGCGGCGCGAAGCGTTGCTGGCCGGCACCAGCGCCGCCGCGGCCGTCGGCGATGCGATAAGTTCCTGCGCTGTGCCAGGCCATGCGGATAAAAAGCCCGCCGTAATGGCCGAAATCCGCCGGCCACCAGTCCTGTGAGTCGGTCATCAGCGCCGCCAAATCCTTCTTCACCGCCGCCAAATCCAGGCTCTGGAACTCCGTGGCGTAGTCGAAGTCTTCGCCCATGGGATCGGAGAGCGAAGAATTTTGGCGCAGGATTTTAAGATTGAGTTGATTGGGCCACCACTCGCGGATGGTCTTGACCTCGCCGGCAGCGGCGGTGTGGTGGACGGGGCATTTTGATTCTGTTGACATGAATTCACCTCGCGTAATTGATCGGCATTTACCTGCTTATCGCGACGGCTGCTCGCGTTGATCAGAAATTAAAGTTACTGATGCCGGCTTGATATGTCCAAGACACAGTTTGAATGAATGTGATAGGTTATGCCTATGAACCTCGGGCCGCCTCCTTTCACGTTGCGGCAACTGCAATACGCCGTGGCTGTCGCCGACTCGCTCAGCTTCCGCAAAGCAGCGGAAAGCTGTCACGTCTCACAGCCGTCCCTGAGCGCGCAGCTCGCGCAGATGGAAGAGGCGCTGGGTGTGCGCCTCTTCGAGCGCGACCGGCGGCGGGTGCTGGTCACGGCTGCCGGCCGCAAGATCATCGAGCGTGCCCGCCTCATTCTACGCGAGACCGTCGACTTGTTGGAGTCCGCGCACCGCTCCGCCGATCCGCTCTCCGGTACGCTGCGCATCGGCGTGATTTCGACCCTCTCGCCGTACCTGCTGCCGCGGTTGACTGCCGCGCTGCGTGAAGCCTACCCGCGCCTCACCGTGCTCTGGGCGGAAGACAAGACCGACTCCCTGATGCAGAACCTGAAAGGCGGCACGCTCGACGCTGCTCTCCTCGCGCTCGAAGCCCACATTGGCAATGTTGAGCACGAGATCATCGGATCAGATCCGTTTGTGCTCGCCACACCGGCGGGCCATCCGCTCGGGGCAAAGTCCTCGCCTGCAAAGGCGACGGAGTTGAAGGGCGCCAACGTGCTCCTGCTCGATGATGGCCACTGTTTCCGGGAGCAGGCGCTTGCCTTCTGCTCGAATGCAAAAGCGCACGAGCTTGAGTTTCGGGCAACCAGCCTCTCGACGCTGGCGCAGATGGTGGCCGGTGGCGCGGGCATAACGCTGCTGCCCGAAATCGCGGTGGCGACCGAGGCCAGGCGTGCCGAGCTTGCGATCCGGCCTTTTGCGCAGCCGGCACCAAAGCGGACCATCGCGCTCGTGTGGCGCAGCCGCTCGCCGCTCGGCCCCGCGCTCCGGCAGCTCGCCGCCACAGCCCGCGCCGCCTACAGTCACGTGCCTGCAGCGCGCGTTCACCGCCGCAGTTCGGGAAAGCCGCAGAAGGTGAGCAAAAGCCCTGGCAAAAAGTTGCCGCCAAGATAATTGGCAATAAATCTTGTGCGGAATGATCGAAGGAAGGACGGAACTCCTGGCGGCCTGCGCGGAGGCAAGTGATCGCGGTCAACGCCCGTTGGCCTAACGAACGGTTCCGTTTTTCTGCGCTGGGGCGGGAGCTTTTCCAACGGACCTGTCGCTATTTCCCCTCGCCAATCATCTCACCCCACCAGCAATTCCAGCTTCGGCAGCGTGAAAAAGACGGTTGTGCCTGCGCCCGGCGTGGACTCGAGGCGCACCGTGCCCTGATGGTTCTCAATCAGGCGCCGCACAATTGCCAGGCCGGCGCCGGTGCCGGCGATGTGATGCGCCTGTGGGCTGCGCTGAAACAACTCGAAGGCCTTCGGCAGGAACTCGGCCGGCATGCCCATGCCGTTGTCGCGCACCCAGAAATCATGGCCCGCCGGCTGCTCCTGCCAGCCGATTTCCAGGCGCAGCGGCACTTCCGGCCGCCGGTATTTGATGGCATTGCTCAACAGATTTTCAAACACGGTGCGCAGGGCTTGGCGGTCTGCGAAGAGTCGCGGCCAGCGCGGCGGCAATACCAGCCAGCTTTCGGCATTCGAGAAAGAAGACGGGCCGGACGCGGCGTGCGCCAACGCGGCGAGATCTTCGAGCACGCCGGCGATGGTCTCGCCGAGATCGAACCACTCGCGTTGGGACGGTGCCACACCGATGCGGGAGAATTCGAACAAGTCGAGTATGCGGTGTTCCATCACCGCGGCGTTGTGCTGAATGCGGTCGAGAAAGTGCGCATGCTCCTTGTTGAGCTGTGCGCCCAGTTCTTCGCGCAGCAACGCGGCGAAGCCCTGCACCGAAAGCAGCGGCGTCTTCAGACTGTGGGTAATGAGATGCACGTAGCTTTCCAGTTCCTGGCGGCGCTGTTGCAGCCGGGCCTCGACGGCCCGTTGCGCGGCAAGATCTTGGAGAATCACCAGAAACGTCACCGGCCAGCCGCTGGGATTGAAGCCGCAGGATATCGATACGCGGATGGGAAGGCGCGCACCGTCGCGGCGCACCACGCTGGTTTCGAAATGCTGCAAGCTGCCGTTCTCACGGCGCAAGCGGGAAAGCAGGCGGCGCCGGTCGCGGCTGCGCGGTTGCCAGAGCTGCCACACCGGCTGTCCGAACAAGTCCGCGGCGCAATAGCCCAGCAGCTTCTCCGCACCCCGGCTGACGAGTGCGATGCGAGCCTGACTGTCAGCGCTGATGATCGCTTCACCGCTTTCGGCCAGCAGCACGGCGAGCTGTTCCGGCACACCCAAACGCCAATAGTGGCGGGCGGAAGCGGAAAGCAACGGCGGCGCCTTTTGTGGACCAAACTGCGCGGGCTGCGAGCGATTCTGGGCGGTTGGCGTGGCAGTACTGCCCGGGGGGGTAACTTTGCGGGAACGTGCCGGACTTGCGCTCATGTTGCGACCTCATGATTCCGGCTTGCAAACGGCAAGATTTGATAATGAACGATTCTTCCCGGAGCAAACCGGGACGCAAAATACGGCTTTGGCGCTGATTTGCAAGCGGGAAGATCATTGTTACGAAGATTTAATACGGCCGGAGTGAGATATCACTGCTGTGCTTTCAGGGTCGGCCTGTGCAGTCCCGAGCCTGGTTACGCGGCAACGCTGCTGGGCTGTAGGAAGCGCTTTTACTCTGGCGGTCAGGCCAGCGGAATCTTCCCTGAGATTGAGATTCTCACTCGGTCAAGATTTGCCGGTGTGCGAGTATGTTGCCTGGGTAATACAGGCAAATGAGGCTGTTCACTCGGCTGAAAGACGATACGACTTCACGGCAAGACCCCGAAACCGTGACAAATGCAAAACGCGCCGCTCAGAACAGGGACTTGGCCTCTTCGATCACCTGCGGGATCACGTTCTTCAACGTGCCGTCCACGAGCGCGCCGGCCGCAAACGGGTGTCCGCCGCCGCCGAGCTGATTGGCCAGGCCGTTGATCACGATGCGCCCCTTCGAGCGAAAACTGATCTTGGTCTTGCCGTCTTTGGTTTCCAAAAACATGATGCAGATTTCCACGCCGCGAATGGTGCGCGGAAAATCGGCGAAGCCTTCGGTGTCGAGCGGCGTGGTGTTGGTGGCTTTCATGGTTTCCTGGTTGACCACGAACCACACCAGCCGGCCGTCCTTTTCGTATTTCAGATTGTTGAGAATGTAGGCGAGCAGCCGCATCTTGTGCGGCGGCTGATTCTCATAAACGTTTTGATAAATCTGATGCGGATTGGCGCCGGCCATCAGCAGCTCTGCCGCCACCCGGTGCGCCTCCGGCGACGTGTTGGAATAGCGAAAGGAACCGGTGTCGGTCATCACCGCAGTGTACAACGCCTCGGCAATGCGGCCGCGCAGATTGGCGCCGAGATAGACCAGCAGCCGGTGAATCAACTCGCCCGTGGAAGAAGCGGGCGGATAAATGACATCGAGATCGGCAAAGGGCTGATTGACCGGATGGTGATCGATGCACACTTTCGGCAGCGCGAGCGTGCGCAGCAGCTCACCCAAATCGCGCAGGCGCTTCCAATCGCTGATGTCGAGAATAAAAACGACGTCGCTTTCCCGCACGCTTTGCTCGTGCCGCTCCGGCCGGTAGAGTTGAATGTCACCCAGCGGATCGAGAAACTCGCAATTGTCGGGCGTTTCGCTGTGGTTGAGAATCAGCGCTTCCTTGCCGAGATTGCGCAGATAGGTCGCCAGCGCGATCTCCGAGCCGATGCCGTCACCGTCCGGATTGACGTGCGTGGTGAGAATAAAGCGATGGTTCGAGTGAATGAGAGATTTGATCTGCTGTAGTTCGTTGGTCGAAATCATCAGGGTCCTTTGCTGCTCGAATCGAATCGGATCTGCTGACGCAGAGATTATCACTGGGGCACAACCGCCTTGCTGAAGCCGACGTTGCCGTTGGCATCCGCGACTTTGACCGCGAGCAATTTGCCGCGCGCCTCCGCCGCCAGCGGAATTTGGAAACGCTCGCTCAACTGGTCGGCCACCTGATCAACCGGATAGAGAAGCTGCCACTCGCCGGCATCGAGACTGTACCACGCCTCGCTCAAACGTGAAAGACGATCACTGGCCTGAAACGTGGCCACGCGGCCGGTCGCGGTGGCGGCAAAAGTGAGCGCACTCACGGCCGGCGGCGTGTTGTCGATGAGGAACATCTCGCTGGTTTTCTGCACGCTGAGCGCTGCGGCCGGCGGATTGCTCTGGCGGTCGCTGGCCGTGACGCGCACGTGATATTCGCCGTCGGGCAGCGACTGGCTGTCAAAGGTATAAACCTGGCCGCGATATTTCTTCGCCAGCTCGCGCCAGGATTGGTCGCCGCTGCCGCGAATCTCCAATTGAAACTCGAGCTGATCCTTGTTCTCGTCGCGCGCCTTCCAGCCGAAGGATTGCGCGCCCTTTTGATTGGTCTTGCGGCCGGCCGGCGGCGTGCCGGCGCTGGCCTCGCCGCTGCTGCTCTCGGCAGCATGATCGTTGGCATTCTGCGCCGCGTCGGGAAAAGCCTCGCCCGCCGGATAGATTTTGATTTGCGTGATCTCAGGCGCGAGATTCGCCTGCAAATATGAAATGCGCATCTCCCGCACAGAGGCCGCCGGCTCGCTGCTGCTGGAGAGTACAACTTTCCATTGCAGAAAACGGCCGGCCGGGCTGGCAATCGCGCCGCTGGCGTCGGTGGCCGGCACCGGCGTCCAGTCGCTCCACGTCCGGTCCGGCTTGCCGGTGTTGCCGCTGCGGGTGAAAACCTTCACGGCCGCGGCCGCATTCGTCTGCCAGGCGGCCGCGCCCCACTGCGCCGGCGCGCCGGCATCGATCACTTCCGCCAGGTATTCTCCCTGGCTGCGCGGGCTTTTTCCAAGAAATTGAGCCACGCCGGGATTGGCCGTGGTCAAAACAATCTGACCTTTCGCTTCCGGACCGACCGAGGTGATCTGGCTGGCATCAGATTCCAGCAACAGAGTACGGCTGCCCTCGGCATTTAGCAGAAAGACTTTGCCCTTGTCGCCAGTGCCGACCAGCAGGTGAAAACTCTCCTCTTTCGTGGCATAAGCCGTGGTCAACAGCATGGCGTGCACGCGCTCGCTGCGCGAGGACCACAACGTTTTCGCAATGCCGTGGGGAGAAACGCGGTAAATCGCGCCCACGCCGGCCTCCGGAGTGGCACCGCCGGGCGTGGACACCTCCGAGACAGAAACAGTCACCTCGCCGCTCGCGGGAATCATGATCACGTTTTCATCATCTTCTTCGCTCACTTCCGCGCCCGCGGACGGTGCAGCGGTTGGCGCAGTCGTCGCCGGCAGAAACGGCATGACACCCGCCGCAGCGCCGGCGAGATAAAGATCGCCATTGTTGTGCAACGCGAGGGCGACAATCTCGGCGGAGGGCGCATCGTACAGCACCGAAACTTTTTTGTCTGCGGTCAGGCGATAGAGATAACCATTGCCGCTCGAACCGGCATACAACACCTGGCCGCGCTCGTCCCACCGCAGGCAACGCAAATGCGTTTCATCGGATTCAAAAAAGGTTTCGACTTGGCCGGCGGCCGAAATCTGCAAGACGGTTCCGGGCTCTCCGGTTGCAGCGAAGACGCGGCCGCCGACACCCGATTCGAGTGCCCACACGTATTTGGCCGTGGGCTGGTGAACGGGCTCCGCTTTGCCGCCGGGCGTGTAGCGGTAGATCTGGCCGTCCGGCGAGGTCGCAAAGTAGAGGCGGTCACCGGCAAAAGTCATGGCCATCACCGCGACTTCCTTGCCGGCGAAGACGGTATCGGCCTTTTGCCGGCCAGCGAGGCGCAACACCAGCGCGGGGTTGCCGCCGCCGAGATAGACGTTGCCCTGCGGATCGGCGGCTGCGCACCAAATCGCGGGCAGGCTGGGCCGGTGAAGCTCCTGCACCGCGGGCGCCAGGATAAGTTGGCCCTGCGCGTTGATCGCGATGCCCTGCGCCTTGCCTTTTTCCAATTGTTCCTGTGTTGAGAAGGTTTTGAAGGTGGCCGTAGCGGCAAGAAGACTCGTGGTGAGCATTCCGGCCAAAAGAACAGCATACGATCGCTTGTGCATTGTAATCCTGTCAGTCATCACGAAACGGTTTGGTTGATCTCACATCGCATCAATCATTCAAAAACAAGAGGTCCGCATTCTCCGCGTTCAACTTTTGGAAACGAGAAAGCTGAGATTTTTCCGCGCGGCAATGCGCCCGGCAGTCAGGCCAGCGATTCCAGTCTTTCCCGCAGCGAGTCGATGGTGGCGCCGATCTTGGCGGCTTCCGCTTTGGTGGATTGAATGAACTCGGGCTTGGCTTGCTGCAGGAAGCGTTCATCCTTCAGCTTCTGCTCGAGGCGCGCCAATCGCTGCTGCTCGGTCTCGAGTTGCCTGGCCAGGCGCGTGCGCTCCACCGCGAGGTCGGCCTGGCTCAGACTGACCGCCACCGTGAACGCGGCATCCACCGCCACCACGGCATTGCGCAACGCGGTGGCGGAACTCTGCGGCGCGTTCTCGATTACCGGCTCGGTCGTGCGTGCCAGCCGGGAAATGATCTCGCGGCAGGCTGCGAAAATTTGGGCATGCTGGCGCGGTTGAATCAAAACATCGACCTTGGCGTTGGGCTGAATCTCCTTTTCCGAGCGAATGCGACGAATCTCGGTGAGCAGCCGCACCACGGCATCAACGCCTTCCACTTCCGCGGGCCAATCGTGCGCCGCCTCGATCTCCGGCCACGCCGCGCGCACCAAGTACTCCGGCCGCCCCAGCTCCTGCCACACCTGCTCGGTCACGAACGGCATGAACGGATGAAACAGCCGCAAATAGCAATCGAATGCGTGCCGCAGTACCGCCGCGGTCTCGCCGAGTTGCTTGAGCGACTCGAGTTTGATCGCTTCGAGGTAGAAATCGCAGAATTCGCCCCAAAACGAGGCGCGTATGTGTTCGGCGGCATCGTTGAACGCATAGCCGGTGAGGCGATTGTTGGCGGTGGCGATCAGCGTCTTCAGCCGCATCAACATCCAGCGATTCACGGGATGCTCTACCTGCGCGGGCGTTCCCGCCGCGGCCGGCGCGGCAGCGAGGCTGCGCTCCACCAGCTTGGCGGCGTTCCAGATCTTGTTGACCAGCCGCTTGCAGGCGGTGATCTGCTCTTTGGAGAGGCGCGTGTCCCGGCCGGCGGAACTGCTCAACACCATCGCCAGCCGCAGCGGATCAGCGCCGTCTTCGCGAATCACGTCGAGCGGATCGATGCTGGTCTCGGGCTTGGTCTTCGACATTTTCTCGCCGTCTTTGTCCAGCACCATGCCGTGCAAATAGACCACGCGGAAAGGCACCTGGCCGGTGACGTAGGTGGTCATCAGAATCATACGCGCCACCCAGAAGAACAGAATGTCCCAGCCGGTTTCCATCACGGAGGTGGGATGGAACCGCTGGAAATCCGGGCTGGCAGCGAGAATCTGTTTGAGGTCGAGCTGCGGATCGGCCGCGCGCTTGGGATCGACCAGCGTGCTCCACGTCCACAACGCCGATGAGAACCAGGTGTCGAGCGTATCCGGATCCTGCACCCAGCCGTCGCCCTGGGGCGGGCGATGACCGACGTAGAACTCCTCCGGCCCGCGATACCATGCCGGAATGCGATGGCCCCACCAAATCTGCCTCGAGATGCACCAGTCGCGCAGGTTTTCGATCCAGTGATAATACTTCTTCTCCTCGTGATCTGGCACGATGCGGATTTCGCCGGATTCCACCACGGATTTCATCACCTGCTTCAGGCTGAGCAACTTGCCGCGCCAGGGCATCGCCGGCTTGTTGACGTCGATGAACCATTGCTCTTTGGGCAACGGCTCGATGGGCTGTTTCGAGCGATGGCAAATCGAGATGGGTTGGGTGTAGGTTTCGATCTTGGCCATGAGCCCGGCTTCCTGTAGATCGCGCACGAATGCCTCACGGCACTCCAGCACCGTCATGCCGGCGTAGGGACCTGCGGCCTCGGTCATGCGGCCGTCTTCGCCGATCACTTGAATGAGCGGCAGGCCGTGTTTGCGTGCAATCTCGAAATCGACCTGGCTGTGGCCGGGAGTCACGCCCAGCGCGCCGGTGCCGGTTTCCGGATCGACGAACTCCGCATCCGCCACCACTTTGACGGTGATGGTAGGCCCTTTGGGCCACGGCACTGCAATGGTCTGGCCGAGATAGGCCTGCCAGCGCGGGTCATCGGGATGCACTGCCACCGCAGTATCGCCGAGTTTGGTTTCCGGCCGGCTGGTACCCACCAGAAACGGGCCGTAGCGCATGGTGTAGAATTTCGCCTCGCGCTCGACGTGATCGATCTCATCGTCCGACACCGTGGTTTGCAGCGCCGGATCCCAGTTGACGATGCGCGGCCCGCGGTAGATCAAACCGTCGCGGAACATGCGGCTGAACACGGCGGTGACGCAGCGCGACAGCGCGGCGTCCATGGTGTAGCGCTCGCGCGACCAGTCGCAACTCGAGCCCATGGCGCGAATCTGCGCGCGGATGGTGGATTGCGCGCCGGCGACGTAGTCGATGATGCGGCGCACCAATTCCTCGCGGCCGAGCGTTTTGCGCGGATCGGCAATGCCTTCTTTCTGCAGCATCTTGATGACCACGTTTTCCGTGGCAATGGCGGCATGATCCGTTCCCGGCACCCACAATGCCTCGTCGCCGGCCATGCGGCGCCAGCGAATCATCAGATCTTCGAGGGCGAGCATGATGGCGTGGCCGAGGTGAAGCGTGCCGGTGGCATTGGGCGGCGGCATCGAGATGGTGAAGGCCGGTTTGTTGGAATCGCGGTCAGCGTTGAAGCAGCCGCTTTGCTCCCAGCGGCGGTAAAGCTCCGGCTCACAGGTTTTATGGTCGAAATATTCTGCGAAAGGCATGCGGTGAACTTGCTCCTGAAAATGAGGTGTGCGGCGGCGCCGCTTCATTGACGAATTCTATCTCAAGAAACTCCGGGTTAGCTTCATGATCTCTTCACGATCGCGATCTGCGAGTTTGGGCAGCGGCGTTTGCAGGAGATCGATATCGTTGCGGCGTTGCGCGATCTGGCGCACGAGATCATCCATCCACGGCTCCGCCGCCGGCGCCGGGCCCGCGTCCGCAAAGCGGTCCGCGGTCCACGCGGCAACTTTCTCGAACAAGAACGGGCAAATCGGACTGAAGGCCGTGGCCAGGCGAGCGATGACTGCGGCCACGGTCGCGTGCGGGACGCCGGGATTGCTGCCCGCCTGCTTGCGCGCGGCGACGACATTGGCATAGCGGCCAAACGCCTCGATCATCTCGATCAGAACCACGGCGGCTGCGGCGTAGTGCTGCGCCTCATAAGCATTGTGCACGGCGTCTGCCGCGGCCACCGTCTGCGCGATCAGCCAGCGGTCAGCCGGCCGCGCTTCGCCGCCCGGCTTCGCCTCGCCAAGCAGGTTGTGCAAGCCCGCCAGCTTGGCCAGCAGCAAATGCACCGCCTTGCGGCCACGGCGCAGCTTGCTTTCTGAAGCGGAGGCCACTTCCTGAAAACCACTTTCCACGCACAGCAAGTAGCCCAGACGCAGAGCATCGGCGCCGAACCGGCGGATCAGCGTGCTGGGCTGCACCACATTGCCCAGGCTGTGGCGCATGGGCCGGCGTACCATGCGAAAGTGAAACCGCTCTTCATCGGCCAGATCTTCGGCGGCGCCGGGCTGCGGCAACAATGCGCGTTCGGAAATTTGCAGACTGCCGTGCACTTGAATGTGCTGAAACACCGGCCGGCCGGTGATCAGATAGGCGACGATCTGCGAAGGCACCACCCAGCGCAGCAACAAATCCGGATCAACGAAAACTTCCTCGATGGCCGCCGGCACGGGCTGGGCCGGCCAACCGGCGCCTTGCAGCGACCAGGCCGCCAGCGAAAACCAGGTGGACAAGACTTCCTGCGGGTTTTCAGGAATCTCGTTGCCCCACCAATGCTGCCGGGAAATGCACCACGGCTCCAATCCGGCAAGGTGAGCGAGCACGCGCTCCTGCCAGCGCGGATGCGAAAACCGCACCGCGCCGGTCTCGATGCCGCGGCGCAAGTGGCCGGCTCCGGCTTCCACGCGCACGAACAACTGCGCGGAATTGCGTTGATACACCACCGATTCGCAACGCTGGCAGCGATGCGCATCAATCGCCTCATGGCCGGGGATCTGAGTTGCATCCGCGCCGATGTGTTCCAGCACCTTGCGCCGCGCTTCCGTCGGCGAGAGAGGCTCATAGCCCGGCACGCTCACCGCACCCTTCTCATCAAACACCACGATGGCCTCTTCCAGGTGCGCCTGGCGCGCGATCTGCTCATCGCTGCGATGGTGGGCCGGCACCAAAAAGACCGCATCGGCGGCAAGCTCTTGCACCGCCAGAATGGGCAACGCCACGCCGCTCACCGGATGCGAGGCCGTTTGTCCGGCAAAATGGCCGAAGGGGCCGGCCGCCTTCACCGCCACCGCCACCGCGCCCAGCACCAGCTCGGGAAAATGCGTCTTGGTCTCGAGTGCGCCGGTTTTGGTGCGAAAGCGAATGCTGTAATGATGGTCGACTTTGAGCTTGGCGCGGCTGACCTCCGAGGCCACCAGCACGGTTTTGCAGCGCGGGCACTGGTAAGCCCAGCGCTTCTCGCGCACGAGCAAGCCGGCATCTTTGAGGCTAAAGAACAAGCGCTCGACTGCGCGCCGGCCCGCCTCGGCCATGGGATTGAGCCAGCCGGCCTGATCGAAGCCAATGCCGAGCTGCTGCATTTGTTCGCGAATCGCAGCATCATTGCGATTGAAAAAATCGCGGCAAATCGCGGTGAATTCCGGCCGGCCCACTTCCTCGCGCTCGTAGGGCAGCGAGTTCTCGATCGCGAGCTGCAGCGCCAATCCGCCGTGGTCCGTGCCCAGCACGCGCCGCGGCCGCTGATTGGTGAGCAACTCGCGGGCGCGGGCGCGCACATCGAGCAGCAGGGGCGAAGTGAACGAGGCCAAATTCGGACTGGAAACTGCGGAGATCGGCGCGGCGGCGAGACTGCCATGCTCCCCGCGAAAACGGCCCTGTTTGTCCCACGCCAGCCGCAGCGCCGGCTCATCGAGCGGCGGATCGAAAATCGGGCGAGTGGCGTCGTGCGCGCGCATCCGCCCGGCGCCGCTCCAATTCGAAGCCAGCAAATGATCGACGATGCGGCGGCCGCGATGCCCGAGAATGGGATGCAACTCGCTGGCGGCGACATCGGCGAGTTCATTCGCCGCTTGCGTGGGCGGAATGAACAAATTGCGGGCATGCCGCAGCACGCGCAGCGTATCGGGATAAACGCGCTCGGCGGCAACGCGGATGTCGTCCTGCAGATAGCCGTGCCACTCATCGCAGCAATTGGTGATGCCCATGCGGTTGCAGACGTAATCCGGCACGAAAGTGATGCCGCGCCGCCAGAGCCGTTCGGGATCGTAGCGCTCTTCCAACAAGATATTGTTGGCCGCGCCGCACACCAATCGCACTTTCAGCCGCGGAATGGTATGGGCATTGATCACCCCGCCGCGCGCGCAGGGGGCGAGGATATCCGCCACGAGATCGAAAATCTCCTCCGGCCCAACCACATGCAGCCGTGGCCGCTTGGCCTTGAGTGACTGAATGGCTTGCTCATTCACGTCAGCAATCCACACGGCCGCGCCCAAATCATCCAGCATTTCGATCAGCGGCCGGCCGACGTTGCCGGCGCCTTGCACTGCCACCCGCACACCACGCAGCTCATCCGAACCGGTGATGAAGCGCCACGCGGCCTGCATGCCGCGCAACACGCCCTGCGCCGTGAACGGCGAGGGATTGCCGCTGCCGCCGAGCGCAGTTGAAATGCAGGTGGTAAAGCGATTCTGGCTGAGAATAGCGTCCATGTCCGCGGTTTTGGTGCCGACGTCTTCCGCGGTGTAGTAAATGCCTCCCAGGCTGGCAACGAAGCGGCCGTAAGCCTCGAACAACCGGCGGCGCTCAGGCCCGGGCGGCCGTTCATCCGGCATTTTGAGATTGGGCGGCAGCGGAATGATGCCCTTGCCGCCGCCCCACCACAGACCGGCGAGCGCATTCTTGCGGGTCATGCCCTGTGCCAGGCGCAAGCCGTCCATCAGGACTTCCGCGACGCTGTCGTAGCGCCAGAAGCGCAGTCCGCCCTGTGCCAGGCCGCGGCGGGTGTCGTGCACGAACGCGAAGAACAATGTGGGAATGCCGTCTTCCCGGCCGATGAAAACCCCTTCATGATTGCTGAAATCCTGGGACAGCTCAAAGAACGCCTGCACCGGCGCCAAAATTTGCGGATGCGAGAGCGTGAATTCACCATTCTCGAACAAGACGCAGGCGCGAGAGATGCCGGCCTGCTCCAACTGACGATGAAGGTCCGTCACGCTCCACTGGCGCACCGAGCGCGCCAGGGCGCGGCGTTTTTCGTCAAACGATTGCGTGGCGTCTTGGGCTGGCACGACTGCGCCTCTATTCGGTTAATGACTCACGAATGACTTGCTGGCCCTGCAAAGATTCCTCCGCAAGCGTACGATTGGCGTCCAATACCATGACAATGGATTCTTGCAGATTGCTTCTTGTTTCCTCTAATGTCTCACCTTGCGTATTCGCGCCAGGTAATTCTTCAACAAATCCGATGGAGCCTTTAGGTACTTTTTGATGAACAGCAGTCAGTTTCATCCTCGATCTTATTTTTTCCGCGTTTTGTGTGCACGATCGAGTTTGCGCGCAAGCTTGGTGCCTTCCACGATCAACTTGCGCAGCGTCGGCAGATCAATGTCTTCCAGTTTATTAACGTACAAACAGCCTTTGCCGGTTTTGTGCTTTCCCAGCTTTTGCAGCAGCGCCTGGTGCGGCGTAAGCCCGCCCATGATGTAGAGCGTCAAATTCTGCTTGCGCGGCGAAAACCCGGTGAGGAACCAATCGCCTTCGCGCCCGCTGGCATAGACGTAGTGATAGCGGCCGAAGCCGACGATGCTGCTGCCCCACATCTCCGGCTCAGCCTTGGTGGCCCTCTTCATCATCTCCAGCACCGTGAGACATTCCTGCCGGCGCTGTTTATCCGTGATGCTGTTGAGGAATTTGGTGACACTTTGTTTGTTTACTTTTGTTTTGAGTTCGGCCATGGGAGAGTCCTTGGGTGGAATGAGGCAGCCTTCGTTCTGTAGAAAATCTATTTCGACTGAACCGATCATCACTAGCACATTACTGCTCGAATTTTTATGTCGCGAGCGTAATGCTTGCCATTTCAAGCTACGATACTCTTAGATGATCGCAATATGTTGATGTTTTACACTGGCGCAGTATGATTGGCTAGCTTACGGAAAGTATCTGTAGATTCCCTTTCGATGCGGAAACCGAACGAACACAACACGCTCGTTTTCTAGTTTCAATCCAATCCGATAATCCCCAATTCTGATACGATAGTAGCTTTCTCCGCCTTTAAGCTGTTTGAGATTGTTGATTGCCCCGCTATTCGTCGCTTGATCAAATTCTTCGATAATCTCCCTTATCTGCTGCAGCAATTGTTTCTCTTTGAACTTCTTGAGATCTCAAGCAAAACTCTTTCTGAATTCCAGCGTCACGCCTTCGCCTCGATTATTCTTTAGATTTCTTCTTTGCTCGTTGCTTTTGCCGTCTCACCTTCTTTAATGGCGTGAATAAGCGCGATATCCTCCAAGGCCTCGGTAAAAAGCTCCGAGAACAAAGCTCTTCTTTCCTCCAGCACTTCAATTAAAGCCGTCTTCAATACATCCTTTAGTCGGCTTTCATCAAATACGATCTGTTCCATTTCAATCTCCCAAAGACGGGTTGGCAACCTAGAGCATGATCAACAACCACTAGACAATCTTTGAATATAGCATAAAACTGAAAACATACAATTGCCGGGGGCTTTGGTTTTCAGTTCGGCCATGGGAGGGTTCCTCGGTGCAAAGTTGCAGAATCACCTCTGTATTGTATCTCATCTTGACTCGTATGATCGTCATCAGATTGAAGTGCCCTGAACGCCATGCCGCTATTTGATCTCATCCCCGTCCTGAACTTCTCGGGTGGGTACTTTCTTCAAAATAATCCGCCCCTCCTCTTCAACCCCGAGAGAGATTTCCTCTGCAGCCGGGATTCCAGTGTTGAAATCATTTCAAGCTGAGTTACCCGGATATAGAGCAGATACGTGGGCAATTGATTTATTGATGCGCCTTGATATTCCGCCTCACGTTCCATGCTGTAATCACCTCGCGGCACGGCCTCAATCAACCCAGTGGTCAGAACGTCACTACTTCACCCTCACTCGAATCATCTTCATGCCGGCAATGGCATAAGGTCTGGCTTCTGTTTTCTTTCGTGCCGGAGTCTCCGGAAACACCACCTGCTGCGCCGCTTCTGCCAGCACCCGCTGCCGCGCAAACGAGGTGTTGCCCTTCAAGTTCTGCGCCTGCAGAATCGCGAAAGCGGTGGGCGGCAGGGAGCTCAGCTCATCGCCTTCGACGATCAGACCGCGATCGGGCGTGCTCACCTGAACATACAGCGCATCGTTGCGCCGGCGCTCATTGAGCAACGCCGCCAATTGCGCGAAGCTGCGCGGGGAAAAGCGGCCCGGGAAAAATTGCTGCTCCTGGCGCGTCAACTCGCGGCTGCCGCCAACCGTGACCGTGAGCACATTGCCCTCCAGCACTTTCGGCAGGGTGAGCCGCTGCTGCACGACCACCTCCGGGCCGCGATAGGCTTTGACTCGCGCAAACACGTTGATGCTGTCGCCCGCCCCCGCCAGGCTGCGGTCCAGCCACACCTGCTCAACGGTGGCGTAACGCCAGCCCGGCAGCGAAGTGAAACGCAAATCCACCCCCGCGATTTTCACCGGCTCGAGGTCGTTGGCCATCACCGTGCCCAGGGACGCGGCAATCTCGCCGGTCGCCTGCAGAATGCCATTCAAAAATCCCTGGCCGGCGATCGGCAACATGCCGGGATAGAAATTCTCCAATTTGATTTTGGCGCCGTCGCGCAGCCGAATTTCGCCGCTAAGCTGCAGACTGTTTTCGCCGGTGGCCAGCCGCGCGGATTCGAGCGTGTTCACCAGCACGAAACGCAACACCAGCGGCATCAGCGTGCTGATCGCGCGCTCATCGGTGAACTCGAAATGGAAGCGGGTTTCCCTGCCGGTTTCGCTGGCATAGGTCACGGCCAGTGGCACCAGATTCGCCATGCCGCCCACCTCACCATAGACTCCGGTGGTGCGATCCTGGCGCAACGTGCCGAGTACTTCGGTGCTCGCGCCGATTTTGAAAGCGCTCAATTCGCTCGGCACGACCGTGAGAATCTTGGCGAGCGCGATCGGCATCTCCACCGGCCCGAGATCAAAAAACGGATGGCCAAAAGCCAGCACGCGATTGCCCTGGCGATAGGTGACGGTGCCGATGGCGTCGACCGTGGCATCGCCGCGCAACAGCACGGCGCCAACTGCCGCGCCGGGAATCAGTTGATCGGCGGTGACGGTTTCACCCGCCACGGCACCGCCATTCACCGCCAGCAGGCCGGCGGGCTGCAACAATCCGGCGGCTTGCTGCACCAAAGCGGATTGAAAGCCCGAGAATGCCAGCGGCAAAGGCAACGGTTTGATCTGGTCGGCGGCGTGCATGCGCTTGCGGAAGAGCGTTTGCGGGATGAAATTTTCCCACGCCGGTTCGGCCAGACCCAGCGCCATTTCCAAAAACGGATTGTCGCCGGCCGCAGTGAACGCCGCAAGTTCCTGCTCGCGCGCGGCTTCGCGCTCCATGATCTCGATCATCTCATGAATCGGCGTGGCGCCGGCGAGTGGCTGTTTCAGGAATACGCTGATGGAATAAGAGAGTGCGCCGGCGAGTTTGCCGTCAATGTAAATCGGGCTGCCGCTCATGCCGGCGGCGACGCCGGTGAAGCGCGCATTCTCACTGTCCAGCCGGATGAGAATCAAATTGCGCTTGGGGTAGAAATCGCGCATCACTTCGACCACTTCGAAGTCGAACTCTTCAGGCTGATAGCCGCTGAACACCGTGCGGCCCTTGCCTTTCATGCCCGCTTTGATTTGGTCGAGTGGCATCAGGTCTTGCGCCAGCGCAGTGGACGTCAGGAATGCAAACAGGCTGAGGTATTGCAAGAAACGGCGGATAGGCGATTGGTAAAGTCCCATAGGAATCCGTCAATAACCGTGCACTTTAGTGGCTGAAATTTCGCGTGAAGTCAGGAAGATTGTCCGGAATTTGAACGTGCAAAATAGAGGAAATGCGCACGAATTGCAATGAAAATAACGCAGCCGCCCATGCTTTGCCGGCGCAAGAGGTATGATGATCACAGGAAGCGCCCGAACCGGGCGTGCCATTCGTGCAGAAAATAAAAAAGGCGCGGCTCACCTTCCGTGGGTCACCGCGCCAGTTCGGATGCAGTGCAAAGCTGTGGTACCAAGAATGCGCCGAAGCGCGTTCGGGTCGTCCCTGGCCCTGGGCTCCTGCCTGAGCCCGGCAACGCTTGCGCGCTGCCGTTGTGAAGTTGTTTGGCTTGCCGGAATCAGCAGCGGCGCCGTGCCTGGCGCCGTGGCTCAATCGCCCGCCGAATCTGTCCTGTGCAATGCGTGGGCATTTGATCCATTCCCTGGCGGCTTCCCTGCCGCCGACTGTGCTGCCGGCCAGCCCAAACAACGAAACAAAGATCAAGAGCGAACTTCGCGATCATCCTGATCCGCTGCTGGTTTGAACGACGCCCTCCTGGCAGAGGTTCAAACTTCCTTGAGAATCCCCGGGCTGCTCTTTCTACTGCCCGGCGAGAGGTGATCTGTGCGTCCTGCTTGCCATACGAATCTGAAACACCTTGAGACAGCGTGATTCAGATTTGTAAGTCCAACCACAATTGCAAGTGCAAATCCTGTTTTTGGACGACTGCCCTAACAAACCTGCAGTAAACGTGCCAGAGTATGCAGAGGGAAGTTCAAGCACAGCCAGTACCAGTCCGAGAATGTTCGCAACTTCGGCGACGCCGAGGATGCAAAGACGTCGCGTGTCATGAAACTCCGAAGACTCTGACCCGCCGGCAAAGCTGCCGCAGAAACATCTTGGCAAATGGGCTGCGGTGCCGGACGGAGACGAGCTGCGCTCGCAACCAGCGGTCCTTCAAGTCGGTGGCACACACCGCGCCATGGCCCCGGCGTTCGGAATTGCCTCAGTGACATAGCGTAACGCAGACAACAAGTCTGCTGCAAACGAGACACGCGCGCTTCCTGTGCCCCTGCGCCCCGGCCTGGAGCGATACGCCATTCCGCGAATTCCCCTTGAAAGCAAGAGATTTTCTTGCCATCTTCGCCGGCAAATTCACGACGATGCTATTTCTAATCCGAGTCTGACCATGCCAACACGAATTCGCAGCCTTTTCCCTGCCGCTCTGATGATCGGCGCCCTCTGCGGTTGCGGTCCGGCAATCAAGATCATTGACCGACCCATTCCGTTTTCGGAAGAACGCGTGCAGCTCACCCGTGATTATCTTGCCGGCCACTACGGCCTGACCGTGCCGGACATCACGATTACGCCGCGCGTGATCGTCCTGCACTGGACCGCGATCGCTGATCTCGAAAAATCATTTGCCGCGTTTGCTCCGGAGCGGCTGCCGGCTTCACGCCCCGAGTTGCGCAGCGCCGGCGAGGTGAACGTCGCCATTCATTTTCTCGTCGGTCAAGACGGCAGCATTCTCCGCCTCATGCCGGAAAACTGGATGGCGCGCCATTGCATCGGTTTGAATTATGAGGCGATCGGGGTGGAAAATGTCGGCGGTCAAAACGGCCTGGACAATCTTACCAGCCAGCAGGTGGAGGCAAACATCAAGCTGGTGCGCTACCTGGTGCAGAAATTCCCCACCCTCGAGTATCTGATTGGCCATCATGAGTATCTGGAATTCGTCGGACATCCGCTGTGGCGCGAGCGCGACCCCAATTATCGCACGGAAAAGATCGACCCCGGCGACCGTTTCATGACCGCAGTGCGCGCCGGCGTGGCCGCGCTCAACTTGAAAGGCGTCGCCGAAATTCGCCAGGAAAAACAATTACCGAACTGAGATGGCGTTCAAAGATCATTTTTCCAAACAAGCAGAAGATTATGCCAGGTATCGCCCGCGCTACCCGGACGAGCTGTTTGCCTTTCTCGCCGGCCTGGTGCCGGAGCATGACAGTGCCTGGGATTGCGGCACCGGCAGCGGCCAGGCCGCGCTGGCACTCGCCCGGCATTTTGCCCGCGTCATTGCCACCGATCCCAGCATCAGGCAAATTGCGCAGGCGCAGCCGCATGCGCGTGTGACCTACCTGGTGTCGGCGGCGGAGCACGCCGCCCTTGCCTCGCGAGCGGTGAACATGATCACCGTCGCGCAGGCGCTGCATTGGTTTCGTTTCGAAGCATTTTATGACGAAGTGCGGCGCACGCTCAAGCCCGGCGGCGCCCTGGCAGTGTGGAGCTATGATCTGCTCCGCATTGCGCCGGCGATCGACGCGCTGCTCGATGATTTCAATCTGAATGTCGTCGGCTCCTTCTGGCCGGCAGAGCGCCAATGGATCGGCGCCCGGTTTGCCGAATTGCCCCTGCCCTTCGCTGAGCTCACCGCACCCGCGTTCGAAATGGCGGCGCACTGGCGCCTGCATGATTTGCTCGGCTATGTCCGTACCTGGTCAGCAACTCAGCGGTTCATCGCGGCGCGCGGCTTTGATCCCGTGCCGCAATTGGGTGGAGGGCTTGCGCCGCTTTGGGGCAACCCCGAACAGGCCAGGCACGTGCGCTGGCCTCTGCACGTGCGCCTCGCGCGCTTGAGTTAGGCTCCACAAAGTTGAGTTCTTGCCAAGCAAGCCCGGAATTTCTGACTATTGGTAGAAAAATTCGAACGCTGGTTCCGCCGCCGCTTTCCGGATTATCGCCCGCGCTGGGAGGTCTACGAGGCCGTGCTGCGCTCACTGCTGGCACCAGAAACGGTTTGGATTGATGCCGGCTGTGGCAGCAACGCGCTGGCCGCGAGCCTGGGCGGGAACTGCCGCCTGGCAGTGGGCATCGACCTCATTCCGGCTGCCAATGCACCATTTGTTCAGGCAGACCTGCGGCATTTGCCCCTGGCCTCGAGTTGCGCAGATCTCGTCTCGCTGCGCATGGTGGTCGAGCATCTCGAGCGCATTCCACAAGACTTGCAGGAAATCGAACGCATTCTCAAACCCGAGGGCAGGCTGTTGGTGCTGACAACCAATGCGCACAGCCCACTGGTGCTGCTGCCGCGCCTATTGCCATTCAAGTGGAAGAAATGGCTGCTGTGCAAAATGTTCGGCGTTGCTGAGCACGAGGTTTTCCCGACGCAGCATCGTTTCAATACTGTTCGCCGCATGCGGCGGGGCGCCGGCACTCTCCAGGCGGTTTCGATTACGCTGCTGGAACAGACTTCGTTTTCGCAGCTCGCGCCGGCAATGCTCTTTGGGCTGTGGTATGCCTTCACGCGCCTGCCGGGATTTGCGGCCATACGCAGCAATATTCTGGCAGTTTTTCAAAAATCACTTTCGCTGCCTTCGCCTCCATGAGCGCAGAAGTTTCCCATACCGTCGAGTTCGTCAACGAACGCACGCTGGAGATCCAGCCCGGCCAAACGCTGCTGGAAACCTCGCTTGATGCCGGTCTGCCGCACTACCACGTCTGCGGCGGCAACGCGCGTTGCTCCACCTGTCGCGTACTGGTCGAGAGCGGTTCCGAATTTCTCACGCCGCCAACGCCCGCGGAGCTCGCGCTGTCGGCCAAGATGGGCTTCCCGCCGAAAGTGCGGCTGGCCTGCCAGACCCGGGTCACCGGCGGACCGGTGCGGCTGCATCGCTTGATCATCGATGATACCGACTATGACATGATCGCGGCGGGCGCTCCCTCCCAGGCCAGGCACAGCCTGGGCGAAGAACGCCTGCTGGGATTGTTCTTTCTCGATATCCGCGATTTCACGCCCTTTGCGGAAACCCATCTGCCCTACGATGTCATTCACATTCTCAACCGCTTCTTCATGGTGGTGCGGCGCGCGCTCCAAGCCCATCGTGGCCGCGTCATTGAAGTCGCCGGTGACGGCTTGTACGCGGTCTTTGGCCTGGAGGAAGAGCCGGCGCCGGCCGCCGAGCATGGTGTCGCCGCCGGGCTGCAAATTCTAACTGAGATCGCCGCTCTCAATCGCAACTACCTCGAGCCGTATTTCCGGCATCATATTGCGGTGGGCATGGGCTTTCATTTTGGCCGCGTGATCTGCGGCCATGTCGGCATCGGCCTGGACGGCGCGCTCAGCGTAATCGGCTATCCCGTCAACGTCGCGGCGCGCATTCAAGCCGCCACCAAACAGCTCAACAACAGTTTTCTGGTGTCTACCGCGGCTTTTGATCTTCTGCCGCAGCCGCCGGAAAATGTGGCCAGCGCTGAAATCAACCTCAAAGGCGTGAGCAATACCTGCAAAGTCTACCTCCTGGGCCGACCATATGAGTCTATTCCGCCGGGAGCAAGTTCATCTGATGAAGCGCGAGGCCCAATTCACAAGCTTCCTGCGGGATGACAGGCTGCAGCGCGAGTCACGATCAAAACCATCAAACCCGCGGGCGGGCAAAGCTTCCAACGGATTGACGGGAATCTGCCGCACCCTCCCGCCACAAAAAGCTATTGTGAGCAACCATGCCTCCCATTTACCTGGATTACAACGCCTCCACTCCGGTCGCTGCCGAGGTATTCGAAAGCATGCGACCATTTCTCACCGTCAACTTTGGCAATGCCAGCAGCAGTCATGCTTATGGCCGGCAATGCCACAGCGCGATTGCGCGGGCGCGCGAGCAAGTGGCTGATCTGCTCGGCTGTGCGCCGGAGGAAATCATCTTCACCAGCGGTGGCAGCGAGGCCAACAACCTGGCTATCAAAGGTTTTCTCGAGGCCTATCCGGAAGCTGGAAATCATCTCGTCACCACGGCGATCGAGCATCCGGCGGTGAGTGAGGCCTGCCGCTATTGGCAGCGCAGGCGCGGCTATCGCGTCACGTTTGTGCCGGTGGATGAACACGGCCGGGTGCGACTGCCCGAGCTGGAAGCCGCGCTGACGCCGCAAACCGCGCTGCTCAGCGTGATGCACGCCAATAATGAAGTCGGCACGCTGCAGCCATTGGCAGACCTTGCGGCGCTCGCGCGCCGCCACAACCTGGTGCTGCACTGTGATGCCGCACAATCAGTCGGCAAGGTTCCGGTCAAAATGAACGCGTTGGGCGTGGACATGCTCTCGGTGGCGGGACACAAGCTTTACGCGCCACTGGGCGTGGGTGCGCTCGTGCTGCGGCGCAGCCTGCAGCTTGAGCCGCTGATTCACGGCGCCAAGCAGGAACAACAACGCCGCGCCGGCACGGAGAATGTCGCCGGTATCGTGGGCTTGGGCCAGGCCTGCGAGCTGGCAGGGCGGGATTTGGCGCAAAACATGGCGCGCATGCACGCGTTGCGTGAACGGCTGTGGCAAGGTTTGTACAGCCGGATGCCGGAGATGCGGCGCAACGGCCATCCCGAGCATTGCCTGCCCAATACGCTGAGCGTAAGTTTCCGGGGAGTGCAGGCGAACACTCTGCTGGCGGAAATCGGCGAGCAGTTGGCTGCCTCGGCGGGCGCCGCCTGCCACTCCGCGGACGAAATTGTGATCTCACATGTGTTGCAGGCCATGCAAGTGCCGCGTGAGTATGCCATGGGCACGTTGCGGCTATCGGTGGGAAGATACACGACAGAGGAAGAAATCGACCGGGCGGTCACGGTGCTGGCGGCCGGCGTGCGCAAACTGCGCGGCGCCTGAAGCGCGACCTGCCGCAGCGCCGACCTGGGGCAAGGCTCACGACGGGATTCGCTCTGAAGAACCGGAGCGCGGAGGAAAGACGCTGTTCAGGAAAACTCCTTCAGGGCGGCGGCCAGCAGTGGAATCATGATCTCATGATGGCCGATGAAATTGTAGCCCTTGCCGCCCTGCAGGGTGGGCCGCTGCACCACATTCACCCGCGGCCGATAATGGTTGAACATGTCGAAGTTCGCGGTGAAAAAGTTGTTGACCGGCGGCGCGATATTGCGCGCCACCGTCAGCGCCTTCAGAAACACTTCCGGCAGGAGAACATTGGAGCCCAGGTTGAGCACCACCCCGCCTTGATTGAGGCGCGCCACGTGTGCAGCGAAAATCTTGAAATCGCGATATGACAATTCACCATAAGCACCACCGTCAGCATTGGGATGTTGATGAATGATGTCCGTGCCGATGCCGACATGCACGGTCACCGGCACCTCACGTGCGTAGGCATTCGCCAGCAAGCTCAGTTTCACGCCTGCGCCCGGTGCCTTTACCAACGCCTCTCCCATCGCCTCGCCCAAGCCCACTTCGCGGCCGCGGGCGCGCGCCACCGCGCCATTGATGAACTCGCCGGTCTCAGCGGCCATGCCGAACGAACCGTCAGCCAGGCCCTCGGCAACTTCCTCGGAGGTTTGGCCGAACAGTGCCAGTTCTGTGTCATGCACCACGCCGGCGCCGTTCATCGCCAGGCAGGTGATGAAGCCGCGCTGCATCAAGTCCACCAAGACGGGCGACAGCCCGACTTTGATCACGTGCGCGCCCATCATCACGATGATGGGCTTGCCTTGAGCCCGCGCTGCCAGCAGATGCTCGACGAATTCACGCAGATCCTTTGCCGCCAGGATGTTCGGCAGTGAGTCATAGAAAGTCTCAAAGAAATCCCCGCGGCGAAACGGCCGTGCCAGCTCCTCACGATGCACCTTGCTGAGACGCTGCTGCACCGGATAGGTTTTGACGCGAGCGAGATCGATCTGTTCGTACTTCGACACTGCATTCCTCCACGGCTTCAATTCCGCACCTTCAGCGCGTTCAGCGGTCTGACCGGATGTCGGAAACGATGCGACGCCTATGGTTGACCTCGTCGATGGCGTTGGCATCGACCATCAGATAATTATCGATGCCGGACAGCAAGCTGCTGAACATGCGATCTTCGTAATTGACCTTCTCACACCAAAACGTTTTCCGCAGCACGTATTCTCCACAGAAGTTGGGCTCAAATTCCAGGGAGTACCGGCGGTCACGCTCAAATTGAACAGAAATGCGGTAGACCAGCCGAACAAAGGGAAACCGGTAGAAGGGAACAACCGACTGCCTTATTTGTACCGCACTGCCCGGAGACATGTTGTTGAAGACAATTTCATCCTGATTAATTCGCCGATTCAGTATCAACCCGCGGCTGGCAGTCACGGTGCTGCTGCCTGCGTGCCGGACGTGCTGCAAGATGAGTGTATTCTCCAGATAGTATCTCAATTTCCACAGCTTCGGCGTGGTGACGTGATAGTATTCAATCATGTCGACTGTCAGGCGTCTGAGCGTAGGCGACTGGGACGGCTCCACTACGTTGATCGTTGGCGTCGCCGATTCATAAAATTTCCGATAGCAGCCGAGAGATTGAAGGAGAAAACAAAGCACGGCAGCCGCCAGACAATACTTGTAGAAGTTCGGCATATTCATTTCCCCTTACATTTCCCAACATTGGGCACGCCCGCGACCCTCGTGGCAATGCCCGCAATCTAGGCCACAGGGAAACAAAAGCAAGCCGAATTTGCGATTCAAAGAACGCGGCCCGCACGTCAGAGCGGTGGAACGCCGCGCGCTCACGACGCCAATCGCGGCCGCCGCCGCAAAGGATGAAAAGCCTTGCGGCGATCAAAGTCAGAATAAGATTCCAAAAGATCCTTGATCACAAAGCCCGAAGGCTGAACCGAGGAAATGCGGAGGGCGCAGCGGCATAACAGCAAAAACGGGTGTGATTGCAGGGGGCGTTGCCGAGGGAAAATCCGTCAGGAGGTGTTTGCAGACGACGGAGACGGGGGCAGAATGATCGCGTGCGGCCAGGCAGTTGCGATGGAATGCGTGCAGAACCAAGCAGAAAACCGCAAAGGAAAACTCTTCCTATCCTGTTCGCCCACCGATCAAATTCGCAGGGCGCTCACTTCTTCAGCGCTTGCTGAAATATCTGCCAAACAGCACGTCACTCAACTGCACGGCTTCCTTGGAATAGGGATTGACGTTGCGCAGGCCCAGCTCGGCGTCGAGCAGCGCTTTGGCTTCCTTCCAGGTTTGCAGGGGTTCCAGCCGGTCGATGAATTCGAGATAGGCGTCCGCGTCACGCTGAAAGATCTTTCGAATGAAGGCCTTGCGGTTTTTGTCGTCGATGAGGTGATACAGCGAGGGAAACGGTCCGGCGGGTTGTTGCTCGATCTTGGCGCGATGCACCAACGGCTCTTCCGTATCGAAACGAATCTTGAGCTTGTTCGCGGGCGCTGCTTCGGCGGCTGCCTCCGGCTGCTGCGGCACCGGCACAGTCACCTCGGCGGGCGCAACCGCCTGACTCACCGTAATGGGCTCTGTGCCGGCAGGATACCAATCGGCTTTCTCCCGAATCACGATGCCGGCCGGAGCCGGCGCGGTTGTCGTCGGGGGCGCGTGCTGCAAATCGCTCACCGCCGCCTGCACGAGCTGACTCTCGATTTCGCTGGCGGCCTCTTCCAAAACCTTGGTCATATCCACCGACACCAGTGCAGCGCCTTCGCGCGCCGCCAGCGGCAGCGTCGCCGTGCCATTCTCGAGGTGCCGCGCCACCAGGGACTCGATTTCAGTGACTTCCCACGCTTCCTTTTTGGTGAACTCCGGCAGCAGGTTTTCCGCGAGCTCGGCCAGATTGCGCTCGAACAGCATGGCGAGTACGGTTTGATTGTCAATGAGAAATCCATCTTGCGACGCAGCGGTGCCCAGCAGCGCGGCGCAATAGCGCTGGTATTGCTTTAGGTCTTGCACCAGGGCCGGCACCGGATCCTTGCCATACACCTCCAATTCCACTTGGTGGCAGGCGGCATGGAACGCTTCTTTGGTAACCGGACCCGGCGGGTAGGCGGCAATGCGATCCAGCAGGCCGCGCAAATACTGCTGCTCCTCGCCCAGGCCGCGCAAGACTATGACAATGTCATTCCGCTCGCGTTCCACTTCGTGGCGATAGAGCAAATGTTCGAGCGCGCTGCGCGGTTTGGCAAGCACGTCGAATTGCAGGCTCACGCCAAACGTCAACACCGGCCGGAGTTCGGAGCGGTCAAACACGAGGCGTTCCGCCAGCATATCGCGGAGCCGCCGCAATTGCTGGCGCAGCTCGGCATCATCCAGTTCGTATTCCCGCAGCGTATGCAATCCGAGCGGCTTTTCTTCGCGCACGAGCTTGTGCGCCCGCTGGCGGAACAAGCCTTTGAGAATCTCGGGAATCTCCGCGGCCAACAGCTCGCGCAGGGGAATTCCGTCACGATTGGCGATCAGCCGCTCCTCCAGGGCGATCACCAGCTTCTCCCGCTCTTTTTCCCAGTAATCGCGCTTGGCGCGCCGCCGAGTGCGGCTGGCGGCGGCCGGCGCCGCCGAGCTTTGGATGTCCTCTGGCATGAATGGTCGTCCTGCCCGCGGGGCACAATCACCCCTCGCGGGCACAATCATGAGACACGTTGTGCGGGCGATTTGCCCGCGGCGCTGGAAGGCGCAACGTTTTCGCTATTCGCTCTCTTCCTCGTCTTCTGCCACCACACGCGCCACCGCCGCAATGCGATCATCCTTGTCCAGCTTGATGAGTTTGACGCCCTGCGTGTTGCGGCTGATGACTTTGATGTCCTTCACTTTTTGGCGGATGACCACGCCCTTCTCGGTGATGATCATCAGATCGTCATCATCGACGACTTCCTTGATGTCCACCATCATGCCGGTCTTGTCGGTGGCTTTCAGCGTAATCAGGCCCGAGCCGCCGCGATGCTGGACTTTGTAGTCCTTCAGTTCGCTGCGCTTGCCGTAGCCGTTTTCGCTCACCACCAGAATCGTGGCTTCGCGCTTGAGCTCCACCATACCGACCACGAAGTCGCCCTTCTCGAGGTCAATGCCCTTGACGCCGCTGGCGCCGCGGCCCATCTCACGGACTTCATTCTCGTGAAACCGAATGGCCTGGCCGTTGTGCGTCCCCAGCATCAGATCCATGCTGCCGTCGGTGATCTTGGCCTCGATCAGCTCATCACCATCTTCGATGCTGATCGCGGCAATGCCGGTTTTGCGGGGATTGGAGAAGGCACTCAAGGCCGTTTTCTTCACGATACCGTTCTTGGTCGCAAACGCCACGAAATGCTTCTCGTCGAATTCCTTCACCGAGACGAAGGCTGCGACTTTTTCCTCCGGCGCCAGCGAGAGCATGTTCACAATCGCCCGGCCCTTGGCGCCCTTGCTGGCCTGCGGAATGTCGTACACTTTCACCCAGTAACATTTGCCCTGGGTGGTGAAAAACAGCACGTAGTGATGCGTCGAGGCGATGAAGAGATGCTCGACCCAGTCCTCTTCACCGGTTTTCGCGCCGGTCACGCCGCGGCCACCGCGGCTCTGCCGGCGATAGCTCGACACCGGAAAGCGTTTGATGAAGCCGCCGTGCGAAATGGTGATCACCATGTCTTCTTCGGCGATCATGTCCTCGATGGTGAACTCGCTGGTTTCCGAAACGATCTCGGTGCGGCGCTCATCGGCATACTTGTCGCGCAGTTCCTTCAGCTCTTTCGCGATCAGCTCCATGCGCTTGCCCTTGTCCGCCAGCAGGGCTTTCAGGTCCTTGATGAGCTTTTGCACTTCGCGATATTCGGCTTCGATCTTCTCGCGCTCCAGGCCGGTGAGACGCTGCAGCCGCATGTCCAAGATCGCCTGCGCCTGAATCTCGGTGAGCTTGAATTTCTTCATCAAGCCTTCTTTGGCGGTTTGGGGATCTTTGGCCTTCTTGATGAGCGCGATGACTTCATCGATGTTGTTGATGCAGATACGCAAGCCTTCGAGAATGTGCGCGCGCTTTTCGGCCTTGTCGAGTTCATATTTGGTGCGACGCACCACGATCTCATGGCGAAAATCGAGGAAATGCTGCAGCATCTGCTTGAGGTTGAGCACGGTGGGCACGCCGTCGACCAGCGCCAGCATGATCGCGCCGAAGGTGACGTGCATTTGCGTGTGCTTGAAGAGATTGTTGAGCACCACTTCCGGCACGGCATCGCCTTTGAGCTCGATCACCAGGCGCATGCCGTCGCGGTCGCTCTCGTCGCGCACGTCACGAATGCCTTCGACCTTCTTATCGCGCACCAGCTCGCCGATCTTTTCGTGCAGCGAGGCCTTGTTCACTTGATAAGGCAGCTCGGTGACGATGATGTTCTGGCGGCCGCCGCGCACTTCTTCCAGCACGGTGCGCGCGCGCACTTGCATGCGGCCGCGGCCGGTGCGGTAGGCCTCGTCAATACCCTCGGTGCCATAGATGATTCCGCCGGTGGGAAAATCCGGGCCTTTGACGATCTTCATCAACTTGTCGATGCTGAGGTCGGGGTTCTTGATCATCGCATGCAGCGCATCGATGATTTCGCCGAGGTTGTGCGGCGGAATGTTGGTGGCCATGCCCACGGCAATGCCGGAGGAGCCGTTCACCAGCAAATTGGGCAGCAGCGTCGGCATCACCGCCGGCTCTTTCAGTGTTTCGTCGAAGTTGGCATTCCACGCCACCGTGTCCTTTTCGAGATCACGCAACACTTCCTCGGCGATCGCCGTGAGCCGCACTTCGGTGTACCGCATGGCCGCCGGCGAATCGCCGTCCACCGAACCGAAGTTGCCCTGGCCGTCGACCAGCGGGTAGCGCAGCGAGAAATCCTGCGCCATGCGCACGATGGTATCGTACACCGCGAGATCGCCGTGCGG
The DNA here is from genome assembly GCA_023150945.1 of bacterium. Classification (NCBI taxonomy): domain Bacteria; species bacterium. The sequence continues at coordinate 224,913 of JAKLJX010000006.1, forward strand.
GTGGTACTTGCCCAGCACTTCGCCGACCACGCGCGCGGACTTTTTGTAGGCCGCATTCGGCCGCAGACTCAACTCGTGCATGCCGTAGAGCACACGGCGATGCACCGGCTTCAAACCGTCGCGGACATCGGGCAGCGCGCGCGCCACAATGACGGACATGGAATAATCGAGATAAGAATCCTTGATCTCTTCCTCGAGATACACCGGGATGATTTTGTCGCGTTTGAGGTCCATGATTCCCTGCTGATTCTCAAATTTCAAAAAGCAATTCTACCATTATAGCGAGTGACTGTGCCGCTCAGCATCATGGGATTGGATATGATCCTGAAGGATATGAATCACTCTTTCCATTCGCAGTGCATTTGTCTTGAACTCGGTGTCATCTTGCACAGGCGAAAAAATATCGGCATTCATTTCAAAACTCTATGATTTCTTTTGAATCATCCCCACCGGATTACGTTCGGGATCAGAGATCATCGCGAAGGCGTGGCCTAAGGTGATTATTGGAATACGCATCGCTTTTCTGGTTGGCTGCAATTGCTTCAGGCTCCCGGCAAATTTTCCAAATCGTTCAAGTCCTTGTGCCTTCCACTGGCCTTTTTGTTTTTCATTAAGTGGTGTAGACTTATGATATCGACGCGAACGCCCTCCAGCGTATCGACGACTCGTTCCGCGTAACACTCATCGAAACGAACTCCTGAAATCCCGGTTATCACTTCGATTCGCATGGGAGGAATACCCATGCGTATGATGCTATCTTCTTTGAGAAACAGGCTGGCGGACAGTTCTGGCGCATGAAAACCAAACTCACGCAAAGCCGCCACGATGCGCTCGGCATTTTCGGGGCTAATGCCAACCCAAACGTCAATATCGTTTGTGGCGCGCGGATAGCCGTGATACCCGACGGCATATCCCCCAATCAATAAATACTCAACTCTCTTGGCGTTGAGCAAACTCAAGAACTCTTTGAAGTCGAGCGGTAGCCGCAGTTCCATAGTTTATCCGGCGTAAAAGCTCAATGTGCTGCAGGCGTTCAGCCGGCGTGCGCGAGCGCCAGTATGACTTTTCATCAGAGTCTTCAGTCAATGAACCCACAGCAAAGGCGTTGCGATCGACTTTCAGAGAGGACAGGTCACTGGCTGTCATTTCGTTAATCTATTCCTTCTTTTGAATCATCCCCACCGGATTACCATCGGGATCAGTAATCATTGGGAGGGCTTCGTCCGGCGTGGTTATGACAGGCGTTGACTTTGGCGAATTCTTAACTTTCCTCACACGTCCAAATTCCTCACATACTTCGCATTCTCCTCGATGAACTTGCGGCGCGGCTCGACCTTGTCGCCCATCAGCGTCGAGAACAGCACGTCCGCCTGATACGCCTCTTCGATGGTGACCAGCTTCATGGCGCGCTGCTCGGGATCCATGGTGGTTTTCCACAATTGCTCAGGATTCATTTCGCCGAGGCCCTTGTAGCGCTGCACGTTGACGTTGTCCTTGTTGTCGAAGCGTTTCAGCACCGCGTCCTTTTCGTCGTCGTCATAGCAATAATACTCTTCCTTGCCCTTCCAGACCCGGTAGAGCGGCGGTTGCGCAATGTAGATCCGGCTTTGCTCGATGAGCTGCTTCATGTAGCGGAAGAAGAAGGTGAGCAGCAGCGTGCGAATGTGCGAACCGTCGACGTCAGCATCGGTCATGATGATGACGCGGCCGTAGCGCAATCTTTCCGGGTCGAAATCGTCGCTGCCGATGCCGGTGCCGAGCGCCGTGACCAGCGTGCGGATTTCTTCGTTCGACAGAATCTTGTCCAGGCGCGCCTTCTCGACGTTCAGAATCTTGCCTTTGATCGGCAGGATCGCCTGAAAGCGGCGGTCACGGCCCTGCTTGGCGGAGCCGCCGGCGGAGTCGCCCTCGACGATGTAGATTTCGCAATGCTCGGGATCGGTGATGGAACAATCGGCCAGCTTGCCGGGCAGGCCGCCGCCGTCGAGCGCGGATTTACGGCGCGTCAATTCCCGCGCTTTGCGCGCCGCCTCGCGCGATTGCGCCGCGACTTTACACTTTTCCACGATCTTGCGCGTAATCGAGGGATTCTCCTCGAAGAACGCCGCCAATCCTTCATTGCAAAACGATTCCACGATACCGCGAATATCGCTGTTGCCGAGCTTGGTCTTGGTTTGGCCTTCGAACTGCGGCTCCGCTACTTTGATGCTCACCACCGCGGTCAAGCCCTCCCGCACGTCGTCACCGCTGATTTGAATGTTGTCCTTTTCCTTCAGCAGGTTGTTCTTGGTGGCGTAGGTGTTGATCGTTTTCGTGAGCGCCGCTTTGAAGCCGACCATGTGCGTGCCGCCCTCGATCGTGTGAATGTTGTTGACGTAGGTGAAGATGTTTTCGTTGTAGCCGTCATTGTATTGCAGCGAAACTTCGATCGGCACGCCCTCGCGCTCGCCCTCGAGGTAGATCGGCTTGTTCATGATCGGCTCGCGGGCTTCGTCGAGATACTTGACGAACTCCGCGATGCCGCCTTTGTACTGAAACTTGTGGGCCTTGCCGGTGTTCTCGTCGGTGATCGCGAGTTTGAGGTTTTTGTTCAAGAACGCCAGTTCGCGCACGCGCTCGGCCAAAATGTCGAAGCTGAATTTCCGCTTGCCGAAGATTTCGGGGTCGGGAGAGAAGACGACTTTGGTGCCGGTGGTCTTGCGCTTGCCGGCGACTTTCACCGGGGTGACGGCATTGCCGCGTTCATATCTCTGGTGATAGAGATTGCCATCGCGCGCGACATAAACTTCCAGCCATTCCGACAAAGCATTCACCACTGACACGCCGACACCGTGCAAACCACCGGAGACTTTGTAGGATTTTTTGTCAAACTTGCCGCCCGCGTGCAGCACCGTCATCACCACTTCCAGGGCGGATTTTTTCATTTCCTTGTGGGTGTCCACCGGGATGCCGCGGCCATTGTCTTCCACCGTGGCGCTGCCGTCCTTGTTGACGGTGACCTCGATGGTGTCACAAAAACCGGCGAGCGCTTCATCAACGGAGTTATCGATCACTTCATAAACGAGATGATGAAAGCCCTTCACCGAGGTGTCGCCGATATACATTGCCGGCCGCCGGCGCACAGCTTCCAACCCCTTCAGCACCGTGATGGCTTCCGAAGTGTAGTTGTCACTGCCTGTTTTCGCCGTTCCGTTTTCCGGTTCTGCACTTGCCTGCTTGTATTCCAACACTTCCACTTTTTTCATGGGTTTTTCCTGATTTTGCTTCGTCTTGATGTCCTTGACCTTGGGTTCGGGCTTGGGTTGCTGATTCGGTGCCGCCGTTTTGCTGGCCATTTCCGGCATGACTTGGGCGGCGGTTGTCCTGCCATCGCTCCGCTTCACATTTTTGGGGGTAGACGATTTCTTTTTGATTGTGGCCATGGTCTTGACCTCGTTTTCATCGCCGCCGGCTTCAGACCAACAGTATGTCGTGAATGAGATTTTGTCCAATCTTGCGATTTATTTTGGCGATGATCTCCGGCTTCATGTAGTACAGTTCGTTGCGCCAGACGCTGTTGGTGACCTCCACGTACAAACAGCCGTCGCGCACATCGCAGGCCGCAGAGACTTTTGCCACTTGCTCGCCGACCACCTCCGGCCAGAGATTCATGGCTTCGAACTCTTTCACGCGTTGCGCCAGACCGTACTGATGCAGCAATTCCTGCAGCACATCTCCCAGGGATTTCGCCATTCGCGTTCCCTCAACTGATTGGCCGCCCGCTGGTCAAGATTCCGCCGCCTGCCGGTGACTCACTTTCGTCATCCTTCCTTCCGTCACTTCAAAGCGCGCCGCCGCGACGTTTTCCGGCAGTGGTGCGAGCGAGGTGACAAACAACTGACCGCGCCGCTGAAAGTGCTCGAGCGTTGCGGCAAATCTCGTGGCATCCAGCTCAGAGTGCAGATCATCCAACAGAATGATGGGCGCGGTGCCGGATTTTTCTTCGAGATAGGTGGCTTCCGCCATTTTAAGCGCCAGCAGCGTGGATTTGTGCTCGCCGCGGGAGGCGAATCCGCGCAGATCATGGCCGTCGAGGATGAAACCAAAATCATCACGGTGCGGCCCGGCCTGGGTCTGTCGGCGGCGCTTCTCGAGCACGCGGGAGCCGGCCAGCATTTTGTGATAGTGGTCAGGCGTCACCTCGGTAACCGCGAGCTGGCTGTGGTACCTCAGATGGAGGGAGGAAGAAGATGCCGAAATGTCTCGATAGGCCTGCAACACGATAGTCGCGAATGATTCGACAAACTGGTACCGCGCGGCGATGATCCTGCAACCGTGAATGGCCAGGGTTTGATTCCACGCTGACAAGTCTGGGCTGCTGCCCTGGTTCTGGCTGAGCAGCGCATTGCGCTGTTTCAGCGCGCGGTGATATGCCTGCCAATCCGCCAGATAGGCCGCCGAGCTTTGCGACAGCAACATGTCAACGAATCGGCGGCGCTCGGCCGGCGCCCCGCTGGTGATGCGATGGCTTTCCGGAGCAAAGTGTACCACGGGAAACTTGCCGATCAACGCAGCGCTGCTCGCCAGGCGTTTGCGGTCGAGGCTGATCTCTTTGCCGGCCGCAAAGCTGTAGCACACTGCCACCTGGCGTTTGACCATCGCTTCGTCAAAGAACTCTCCCATGATTTCGAAACCGCGGCCGTCAAACTGGACCAGTTCGCGATCGGGGCTGGCGCGAAAACTGCGGGTCACACCCAGCAGATGAACGGCTTCCAGAAAATTGCTTTTGCCCTGGCCGTTGCGGCCACAGATGAAGTTGAGGGTGTCGCAAAACTCAAGATCGAGCGTGGCGTAGTTGCGAAACTGGCGCAGGCACATCCGGCGCAGGATCATATTTCATTCATTGATGCGGATCGGCATCAACAGCATCATCACGTCCAGATCCTGCGGCTGCGGTAACGGCTCGATGATGGCGGCGCTGCTGGTGTCCTTCAGTTTGAACACGACCTGCTCGGTGTCAATATGCCGCAGAATTTCCAAAACATAGTTGGCGTTGTAGCCGATCTCCATCTGGTCACCGCTGTATTCCACGGCGATGGTTTCATGGGAATCCCCGCTCATTTCGGCGTCCTGGGCATGAATCGTCAGACTGCCCGGCTGCAGTTCCCATCTGATCTGGCGCGTGTGTTGGTTCGCAAAGATGCTCGATCGTCTGACCGTGGCGCTCAGCAGCTCGCGGTCGACGGTCATAGTCAGGGGATTCGCTGTCGGAATCACGCGCTCATACGCGGGGTAGTGGCCGCTGATCAGCTTGGAGTAGATCGTCGACTGTCCCACTTGGAAGGTGATGTGCTCAGCACTCATCCCGATCGTCATGTCGTCAACACCATCGAGATTGCGGCCGAGGAGATGCAGCGCTTTGACCGGAATGACGACCTGATCGGCGGCGCCGTCATGCGTAAATTTGAGATCTCTGACCTTGGCCAGGCGATGACCATCGGTGGCCACCAGGCGCAACTCATCCTTGCGAATCTCCAGCAGGACGCCCATCAGGGTCGTGCGCAGTTCATCGGCGCTGACTGCGAAGATCACTTTTTCGACCAGATTCACAAAACGGCTGCCGCGGTAGATCAATTGCGTCGTCTGTTTTTCCGTGGCGATATGGGGATATTCATCGCTCGATTCCCCGGCGATCTTGTAGTTGCCGCGATCGGTTTGAATGGTCAAGCGGTGGCTGCTGTCCGCTTCCAGACCCAGTGGGGTGTCCGGCAATTCGCGCACGAGATCAAAAAGCCGCTTGGCAGGAAACGCTGCGGAGCCATCTTTCTCGCCAATGACATCGAGGCCCGTGATGATGGAAACTTCGAGGTCGGTTCCGGTGAGCTGCAACCGGTTCCCGCGCAGGTCAAACAGAATGTTGGTCAGAATTGGAATCGTGGTCTTCAGCGGAATGATTGAAATCATGCGCTGGAGTGCTTGATAGAGGGCACTCTGAGGAATCGTGAATTTCATTGGCCGTCACCCGAATTGGTTCAAGAATATCAAAAAATACGATTTATTGGCTTTAATATCAAGATGATTCTTTATCGTCTCTAGTAGGGGCGGTGGATATGTGGATAACGTTTCGTCATCTCCGCGATAGATTGTTGTGATTCTTTCGAGTTGAGTCTTCTAAATCACGCGCCTGTGGTGACGTTGGTGTGTGAGTCCTGTGGGGATAACATGTTGGCAGGTTGAATCGACGTGAGACTTCCGTTCCTTCGGTGATCTTATCAACATGCAATTCACCAGAATTAACACGTTTTCAACAAAGTTATCCAGATGCCACATTGGCACGCCCGAACGTTTTTTTGCGAAGCAGACGGCACAATTGGCGCGCGCAGGGCACGCCATTGCGACGCCGGAGAATCGCAGTATTGTGGATTGGTCAAACAACAGGGGCCGGGAAATAATCGCTCGCGCCGCCGCGCGGACGGCAGGCGCGCAGGGCGTCGCGTTGTGGAGCGCATGGAAAAAGGCGGGAAGTGGCAAACGGCTGCTCAGGAGGCGCTCAGTCTTTGTTTGAGCACCTCGACCTCGGATTTGATTTGCGAGTCCGCTTCCATCATGGTTTCGACCTGCTCAATGGCATGGATGACGGTGGTGTGATCCCGCCCGCCGAAATGCAGGCCGATGGTTTTGAGCGAATGTTTGGTCAACTTTTTGGCCAGATACATCGCAATCTGCCGCGCCAGCGCCACTTCCTTCTTGCGCGTCTTGGCCCGCATCATGTCCTCGGGCAGCTTGTAGTATTCGCACACTTCCTTTTGAATGTCTTCGACGGTAAGATTGCGGTACTTTTGTATGAACATATCCTTCAACACATGTTTGGCCAGCGCCAGAGTGATGTCGAGCTTCTGGACCGAGGCAAAGGCCAGCAGCCGGATCAGCGAGCCTTCCAACTCGCGAATGTTACTGGTGACGTTGTGTGCGATGAGTTGAATGACGTCGCTGGGCAGATCGATGGAATTTTCCTCGGCTTTGCGCTGCAAAATGGCGATGCGCGTTTCCAAATCGGGCGGTTGAATGTCCACTACCAGGCCCCATTGAAAACGGGAGAGCAGGCGATCTTCGATGCCGCTGATTTCTTTGGGCTGACGATCCGAAGAGAGGACAATCTGTTTTCCCTTTTGGTAAAGCGCGTTGAAGGTATGGAAAAATTCCTCCTGCGTCCGCTCCTTGTTCATGAAGAACTGAATGTCATCGACAATGAGCAAATCGACGTTGCGGTAGTTGGAGCTGAACTCAGTGGTTTTGTTGTTTTGAATGGAGCTGATGAATTCGTTGGTGAATCTTTCGCTGGAAACGTACAAGGCGCGGCCCACGGTGCCGCGCTCCAGCGACAAGTTGCCAATCGCCTGGATCAGATGCGTTTTGCCCAGCCCCACCCCCCCGTATACCACCAGCGGATTGAACGAGGTTTTCCCCGGCGCCTCCGCCACGGCAACGGCAGCCGCCTTGGCAAATTGGTTGCTCGAGCCCTCGACGAAATTTTGGAATTTGTAATGTGGACTGAGTTGCGTGGCAGGATCATGCGTCAGGCGGGCCTGGGGCGCGGAGATACCCTCCGGCTGCTTGTCGCTGACTTGTGCTTCGGTTGCTTCTGGTCTGACAATGTCGTACACGACTTTGTACTCCTCCCCCGTGACCTGAAAGACCGCCTTGTGCACGAGTTCGCGATAGTGGCCTTCCAGCCATTGGTAGACAAAGTCGTTGGGAATCTGTACGGTGATCGTTTTGTTGTCAAACTCTTTTCCCCGTGTGCTTTCGAACCAGGTGCCAAAGGTGGAATCGGGTAGGTGCTCGCGAATGACAGATAGGCATTCTGACCAGGTCTGCTCTGCTGACTGTTGCTGTAGCATAGGTGGGAATGACCTCGCCGAGTTGAGATAATCACAGGTTATCCACAGCCGCTGTGGATAAAAGGTTGTCCAAGGCTGCTAAATCTATGAATTGAAAATCTGGCTTTGTCTTCGGAAAAACGAATTGCGTAGCCCCGGCTAGCGCAACTCTATAACTTATAACATGATTACGCCCAGAAGACACGGTTTCTTGGGGAGAAGATGAAAGTAGCCAGCAAAATCTGAGTTTAGTCCGTCCTTAGAAGCAACTCCGATGAGTTATCCACATTTTCTCCACCAGGGTCATTTCTTTTTTGGCTGCGGCAATATAGAAAAAGGCCTCTGATTGTCAAGCAGAAATTAAATTTGTTTAAAGAAAAGTGAAACACCTTGTGACAGCAAGGACTTCTTTCGGCGCGACTGTCGTCGCTGCAGCAGTCATGTGATCTTCGATTGGCAGAGATGGAGTTGGCGAAGCGGGCGAGCGCGCTACGCACCGCCGATCGGCAGGAAATGTCACTGAAGATTTGCGGTCTGAAAGCGCAGTTAGACCAGTGAGGGTGAGAGCAGACCGACACAGCCGGAAGCGCCGCTGCTTGTGGCCGCGGGAGTTTCCGCTATTCCAGGTATTTTCTCACGCCCAGATGCGCGGCTACCAGCCCGAGCAGCACCCCGCCACCGATCAATGCCGGCAGGAACCACACCGGTGTGCGCACGAGGTCAGGATACGCCACGAGGAAGAGCTTTTGGAGCAGAAAGAAGAAAGCAGCGGCCACTCCTCCACCCAGCATTCCTTGAATGAACCCCTGAATGACGAATGGACCGCGCACGAAAAAGCGGCTGGCGCCCACCAGTTGCATGGTTTCGATGAGATGGCGCTTGGCATAGGCCACCAGCCGAACGTGATTGATGACGACGAAAATCGATCCCAAGCCGACGATCAGCCCGACAACCAGACTGGCGATCATGGCAAAGTCGAGATAGCGTTCCAGCCGCATCACGAAATCGCGGCGATACACGACCTCTTCCACGCCCTCCAGCGCGCGCAGCTTACTTGCCAATTGTTGCGCGGCCAGGGCATGCTGATGGCTCTTTTGCAGGGCGATTTGAAAGGAAGGGGGAAGCGGATTGGAAGCGAGCAGATCGATGAAATCCTCTCCGAACTCCTTTCGGAAGATTTCCGCGGCCTCTTCCCGCGAGATGTAGCGCGCCCGCGCCACTCCCGGCATGGTTTCGATCTGCCGGCGCAGGCGTTGGATGCCGGCCTCCTCGCGGCTGTTGTCGACGAAGATTTCCAACTCGATGCGACTGCGCAGCGAAGCCACGATTTCGACCAGGTTGAAAGTCGTGATCGTGAATATGCCGATGAGAATGAGCGCGACCGCCACCGTGAGCGCGGCGATCAGCGCCGCCATTTTCGCGCGCGCCAGCCCGTCGATGCCTTCTTTGAAGCAGTACCACCAGCTCAATTGATCGTCACTCCTCCTTCGATGCGCACCACGCGCTTGCCGACGCCTTCCACCAGGTTGTAGTGGTGCGTCGCCATGAGAATTGCGGTGCCGCGCGCGTTGATTTTGTCGAGCAGCTCCATGATGCCGGCGGTGGCTACGGGATCGAGATTGCCGGTTGGCTCGTCCGCCAGCAGGACGAAGGGATTGTTCACCAGCGCGCGCGCGATGGCCACGCGCTGCTGTTCACCGCCGGAAAGTTCATGCGGCATGCTGTAGCGCTTGTGGCTCAGGCCGACGTTCGCCAGCACGCGCAGTACGTTGCGTTTGATCTCGCGCTGCTTGCATCCGGTGACGATCAAGGCAAAGGCGACGTTGTCATAGACGTTGCGGTCTTCCAGCAGACGAAAATTTTGAAACACGATGCCGAGCTGGCGCCGCAACAGCGGAATCTGGCCGGACGTGATGGTTTTGGAATTGAACCGCCCCACCACCACCGTGCCATCGCTGGGTTTCTCCGCCATATAGATCATGCGCAAGACCGTACTCTTGCCAGCACCGGTGGGGCCGACCAGAAAGACGAATTCGCCTTTGCGCACAGTGAGATTCACCGATTTCAAACCGTCGCCGCCGGGATACTGCAGGGCCACATTGGAGAGCCGGACAAGATTCATCGTGGGTCACTCCCGCTAGCAGCCGGTTCGGATCCCGGGATTCGTTTCAGCACAAAATGCACTCGTTCCGCCTTCTCGCTGCCGGGCCGCCGTGACATGCCACTGTAGCAAGCGACCTCACGCCACCGGCCGCTGGCAGCGACTTGCGCGCGGATTTCCTTGATGGTATAGATGCGTTGAAGGTGTTTCTCGCGCAGGACCCGGTCGCGATTGGCTTCGTCGACAATGATGAACTCGTTGTATTGCAGCCGCTGGTAGGGCTTGTAATAAGCATGGCGGGTGTAGGAAAAATCCGCGGTGGCATCCTTCTCGACATAATCGCGGAAGTTCCGGCGGCAGTTGTGTTGCGTGCAAATGTCGAAGATGAACAGACCACCGCTGCGGACCAGTTGCCCGACGCCGATGAAGAGGTGTTGCAAGTCCTCCTCCTGCAGGCAGTAGTTGATGCTGTCATACAGGCACAGGACAGCGTCGACTTCAATCTGGGTGACGACTGCCCGCATGTCCGCGCACCAGACGCTCGCCGGCAAACCGTGCTGCAACAGCCGCCGCCGTGCCGCGGCTACCATGGCCTGGGCGCGATCACAGCCATAGACTTGATATCCGCTGCGTGCCAGTTCGGTCAGCAATTGGCCCGTGCCACAGGCCAGCTCCAGCACGTGCGAAACGCGCCGGCCGCTGCCGCGCTGTGCCGGCGCTGCGGATTCCGGATGATCCGCCAGCGCAAAAAGCGCCATGACATAATCCGCCCAGCGCGGATAGTTGACGTGCCGCATGAGGTGATCGTAGAATTCCGCGACACAACTATACGGTTCGACTTCCGCCGCGCGCGGTGATGATATCCACAGCAAGTTGCAGTGCCTCAATCATACTGGTTGGACTGGCGATGCCCTGGCCGGCAATATCAAACGCGGTGCCGTGATCCGGCGAAGTGCGAATCACCGGCAAACCGGCGGTGTAGTTCACTGCGCGGCCAAAGCCCTGCATCTTCAGCGGGATCAGGCCCTGGTCGTGATACATCGCCAAAAAAGCATCGAATGATAGTGCTCCGCCACTCTCTGCTGCCTGAAGCTGACTCGCATACCGGCCAAACAGCGCATCGGCGGGATAAGGCCCGCTCGCCGCAATGCCCTCCTGCTGCGCTTGCGCAATCGCCGGTTTGATCTGCATCTCTTCCTCGTCGCCCAGCAAGCCGGATTCCCCGGCGTGCGGATTCAGGCCCGTGACTGCAATTTTGGGAGTGGCAATGCCAAAGCGCTGCTGCAATTCCTGCTGCAGCACGCGCAGCTTTGTTAGAATCCTCGCGGCGGTCACTGCCGGGGCAATCTCGCGCAGCGGCAAATGCGTGGTGACCAGCGCCACGCGAAAACGGCCCGCCATCAGCACCATCGCAAAGTTCCCGGCGCCGAGGCGCTCCGCAATGAATTCCGTTTGGCCGGGATAGTTGTAGCCCGCGGCCGCCAGGGCCACTTTGGCGATCGGCCCGGTGACGATGGCCTGCACCATTCCTTTGTTCGCCCACGCGATCGCGTAGAGCAGGGCCTGCGCCGCGGCGGCTCCCGAAGCTTTGCTCCAACTGCCGATTGCTATCGCCGGCTCGCCGAAGTCAGCTTGCACCAACGCCACCGCAGCCGGCGCCTCCCAATCTGCGACACTTGAAATGAGAGGGATGCTTTGCTCCAACTGCAGCTTGGCCTGCCAGAAACGTAGTGCAGACGCGGGCCCAACGAGGGCGACCCGAACCTGCGGCGGCGGGGACCATTGCGCCAGTGCTTTGAGAATCACCTCCGGACCAATGCCGTTGATGTCACCCAGCGTCAGCGCGATGGTTTTTGTTTCCGGATGCGCCATGGTTTGAAGACTTTCGATGCGCACAGCCCGACCACGAATATAGCACACATTGGCATTGATGCAATGCTGAATTCCGGGCTGCGCCGGGGCAATCACGTTTTCCGTTTTTTCTTCTTCGCCGCCGGAAAGAGAATATTGTTCAGAATCAGACGGTAGCCCGGAGAGTTCTTGTGCAGCGAAAGCTGGGTGGGCGGATCATAGACCATGTGCTGATAATCTTCCGGGTCGTGTCCGCCAAAGAAAGTAAAGGTGCCGCGACCGAGGTTGCCGTGGAGATACTTCACCTGCGGCGTGCCCGGCACATCAGCGAGAATGGTGACCTGCTTCTTGATCAACTCGCGTTTGAATCCGGTCGTCTGTCCCATGAATCCCTTCACCACCGAAACGTGGTTTTGAGTGAGCATGGTGGGAACGGGATCGTACTTGGCCGAAAACTCGAAGAGCGTGAAGAAATCGGCCTCGGCGCTGCGCAGCGCGGGGTTGTAGCTGGGCGGATAGTCGATATCCGAAAACTCATACACCATCGGGTTCATTTCGAGCTGGAAATCAGTGAAGGCCAGCGTTTGGCTGTAATCGAGTTCCTGCTGGCAATTGGGCGCCGGCGGGTCATAGTCGAAGATGGCCGCGCAGATGTCGGTGTTTTGTGCGGCCAGCGCCAGATCGATGGTGTCGGTGGCCGAGCACATGGCAAAGAGAAAGCCGCCGCGAGCGGCATAGTCCTTGATCGTACGCGCCACCGCTTTCTTCAATTCTGATACCTTCTTGTAGCCGAGCTTTTTGGCCACGGCTTCGTTCTTGATCACTTCCTCCTGATACCACGTGGCGTTGTGATAGCTCGCATAGAACCGGCCGTATTGGCCGGAGAAGTCTTCGTGATGCAAATGCAACCAGTCGTACTCCTCGAGTTTGCCAGCCAGCACCTCTTCATCCCACAATGTGGTGAAGGGGATTTCGGCGTAATCCAGCGCCAGTGTCACTGCGTCGTCCCACACCTGTTTGTTGGGCGGCGTGTAGATGGCAATTGCCGGCGCCTTTTCGAGCAACACGACTTCCATGTTGGCGCCTTCAATCTCGGCGTAGACTTGTGCTGCTTGGCCGCCGCCGATGCTTGCGAAGCCCACCCCCCGCACGCGGCATTCGCGCTCGACTTCGCTGTATTGGTCCAGCATGAAGGAGCCGCCGCGATAATTGAGCAACCATTCCACATTGATGCCGCGATCGAGCGCCCAATAGGCGATGCCATAGGCCTTGAGATGATCGGGCTGCTGCAAATCCATCGGGATGAGCGTCTTTTGTGCGAAAGCAGGCGGCGAGAGCAACAATAGGCTGCAAACAGCGCCGAAGATTTTGCGCATGCTTCTTGTACTCCACGGGTATTGTTGGGTGATGCTACCTTGTTATGGTCAAGGTACAAGGTAAAAGCTTACCCCGTAACGCGGTTGAATCTTCATTCAAAAAGAAGCACCAACTGATAGCAATATCCCAACCGCGGGATGAAACTTGTATCAGTTGGGTTGTCTCTATCAGTTGGAAGAAATACTTCAGTGCTTCCCTGACAACAAATTCACTTTGAAGCAGCCGACGGCCATCTCCATTCGCGCGAGCAGAGGTGCCGACATTCTTTTGACTCGCTTTCCATCCTTCATTCGCTGCTTGCAATCATGAATGAGAAAACGCGAATCATTTCTCTGCCGGCCCTGGCAACTTCCCGTTTTTGCAGGTGTTTTGGCCCTCGTGGGTTTCGGCTCGTCCGGGTTGGGCATCGACAAGCCGAACTCACCACTGGCCGGCTACATCGGTTTCAACTTGTCCGACAGGCTGCGTACGCGGCGCCGCGCTTCTTCGAGATACAGGCTTTGCGGATAGCTTTCCAGCAGTTTCTCATACAGCTTTTGCGCCTGGGCGTAATCGTTGAGTTGGTTCGCATGCAATTCCGCCAGGCGAAAGAGCGCCCGATCCGCGACGATACTCTCGCCATGCTGGGCCAGAAGTGCCTGCAACATGGCAGCCGCCTGGGGATACTGGCCTGCGTCGATCTGCCAGCGTGCGATATTGTACATCGCCTGGGGAACAATGAGGGCATTGGGATTGGTCGCGACCAATGCGTGCAGCGTGTCGATGGCCGCACCCAGTTTGCCCTTGACGGCGAGAAACTCAGCGCGTGCGTAACTCCGCAGCGCGGTCAAGCTGTCCGCGAGATTCGCATCGATCAAGAGCAGCAGTTCGAGTGCGTCATTCACCATGCTCTCCTGCTCGTTACTGCGCGTCGGCGAGGCGGCCACGCCCTCGAGGGTATTCTTGGCCGCGCGGAAGTTGCCGCGGTAGAACTCCAGCCGGCTGAGCGAGAATTTGATCTTGTCTTCGACAAGGGGACGATTGGCGCCGAAGCGCCGCGCCGTCTCGTACCATTTTTTCGCCTGCTCCAGGTCACCCAGGGCGACATGACAGTCGCCCAGGCGGAAAATGGCCTCGAGGCGTTCTTTGGCGTTGGGGTCGGCGGCGCTTTCGTAGATTTTCCTGTACGTGCTGATCGCCGCCGGCATGTCCTTGAGGTGAGTGAAATAGATCTCCGCCTGCTGCCACAGCGCACGCGTCACCCACGGGTTACGGCTGTTCTCACCCAGTTTCGTGATCAGCGATTGCAGGGCATCCAGCGCCTGGCGGTATTGCCCCAACTGCTCATGGCATTCTGCCAGCCCCAGCGCAGCCGGGTTGGTGAAGGGCGATTTGCGATTGTCGGTCAGAATCATTTCAAATGCTTGCGCCGCATGTTCCCACGCGCCTGCCAGGCGCGCTTGTTCGGCAAAATTGAAGATCTCGGTGCCGGCTTGGGCCTGCGCCGTGGCGCGCTGCTCCAACGCTTGGTATTCTGCCAGCGCGGCGGCATAGTGGCGGTTTTCCAGCAGAACCGCGGCCAGCAGGCGCCGCAGCTCGATGGCGTTCGCGCTCTCGCGGAGGCGGGCGCTGATTGCCTTCTCGACTTGTGCCGCAGCCTCGCTGGATTCTCTCACCAACTCGATGAGACGGCGCTGCACAAACGGCAACTGGCGGACATCGGCCTGCAGATGGCGCAAGTATTCCGTAGCGGCGGCCTCGTAATCGAGCCTGGCAAGATGCAGCTCAGCCAGTTCCACCGCGAAGAGCGATTCCTGGCCAAAGCGCTTGCGGCCGTTCTGGTAAACCTGCAGAGCCTCATCAAGGGCGCGCGTTTCTTTCATTGCAGCGGCCACTGCCGCGTAGGTGCCGGTGGAGGGAAAACTGGCAAGCAGATCGTCCCAGTACTTCCGCGCCGCCTCCTGTTGATTTTGATTGTAAAGCACGACCCCGAGATCGATGCGAGTATTGAGATCGTTGATGATTGTCAGGCGCCGGTTGATGGCAGCCAGCAGCGCATCATAGCGCCGCAAGCTCAACAAGCTGCGTTTCAAACCTTGATAATAAATGCCGTTGCGCGGGTCGCTGTCGAACAAGGATTGGTAAAGCTCCGCCGCCCGATCGTACTGGCCGACGCGCTCGTACGTCTGGGCTTGATTGAGCCGGGCCGCGTTGAGTTGGGGATTTTGCGCGGCGAGCGGAAGCGCAAATACCAAGGTGAGAAACAACAACACGCCGCCGCGCCGCCGCGCCGGTCCCGGGGAGAAATCGCTTGCTTGGGCTAATTCCACGGCCGGTGTTGCCGGCGGGCGGCATGATTTTCCTGTGATCATCAGAGTGCGTTCTCGTCGTGCCAAGGTGCGGTCGACGGACGGGGGTGCTTGTTCAAACTGCGGGCACAGGGCAGGCTTCACTTCTTCTCCCCCTCTTCCTGCCGGGTCAGGGCTTCGAAGTACTTTTGAATCAGCTCACGGTAATCGCGGGAATATTTCTCGCGCAGGGCATTCATCAAATCCTCCTGCATTCGCGTTTTGCGTTCGCCGAGGTCGCCGGGCAGGACGCCGGGATCAAGGCTGCGGTAGTTTTTCGCGCGTTCGGCCTGGCGTTCCTTGCTGTGATCGCGCTCGCGCATCGAACGTTGCGCATCCAGCATGCGCGAGAGGATTTGCTGCTGGCGTTCCAAGGTCTGGCGATTGACGCGTTGCTGTTGCAGGTCTTTCACCACTTCTTCCATGTCGCTTGCGGTCTGGTCGAGGCGGCCCAAAATCTCGCCGCGATTGCCGAATTCCTGCATCAATTGTTCGAGACTTTTTTGCACGGCGGCTTGTTCCGCGGCCATGCGCGCCATCGCCGCCTGGCGTTGCAACGCGCTCATGCCCTGCTCGGTGAGTCCCTCGGTCTGCTGATTGATGCCCTGCTGCTGACCGGAAAGGCCGAGCAAGCGTTGCATGAATTGCTCCATGCCCATCCCCATGCCCTGCTGCCCGCTCATCTGTTGCATCGCTGCGCGCAAGCCGGCGACCGCGCGATCCAGCCCCTGCATTGCCTGGCGTTGGGAGTTGGCCGCCTGCCGGCCGTTGCGTTGTTCGAGTTGCTGCAAGGCGTTTTGCATATTGTTCATGGCCTGGCCAACGGCGCGCGCCACCTCGGGCGTGACCGCGAAGCTTTTCTGCGAAGTTTGATAAAGCTGTTCCGCCACGCGGCTGAGGCCGGAGAGCAATTCCTGCTGCTGATCGGCATTATGATTGAATTGCATGCCGTCGCTTTGTGCATTGCCGGATTCGCCGCCGAGCTGCTCCTGGCGCTTGGAGAGCGCCAGCAGGTCCAGCGAACTGCGCTGCAAGGCCTGCATGGCATAGCGCTGCTGACTCTCGCGCATTTCTTTTTGTGCGCCGGCCAGCGACTCGCGCATGCGCTGCAGCGTTTGCGCCGCGCGCCGGCCTTGCTGCTGCGCCTGCGTCATCTGCCCTTGTTGCAGGCTCTCCGACATCTGCTGCATCTCGCCGGAGAGGTTTTCCGACTGCATCATCTGCGCCGCCGACTCGACCTTCTGCGCCGGTGATTGCTGCTGCAGTTCATTCAACAGTGAAGAGAGCTCCGGCAGCGATTGCATCAGCGACTCGCTGTCCTGCTGCAGGCCCTTTTCCTGCGCCGCCATTTGCTCGCGCGTTTGCGTGTCAGGATTCTTTGCTGCCTCTTCGTTGACTTCCTGCTGCCGCTCCAGCAGCTCCGCCGTCTTTTTGAGCGCTTCATCGAGCTTCTGTTCCGCCTGCAGTTGCTTGAGCAGGTTGACCGTGCGCTCCAGGCCCTTCAAGAATTCCTCCTGCGAGAATTGGAAGTCCTTCATCGCTTCTTCCAGCTTCTGCGGGTCGAGCGTTTCCATCGCCTTGCGCAGCTCAGCCAGGGCCTTTTGCAGCTCAGGGGAATCGATCTCCTGCAGCAGCTTTTGCAGTTCGAGATACTTGTTGAGGGTCTCCAGGCTCAAGAGATCGTTGCGCTCCATGGTGTCGATCATCTCGTCGAGGCGCTCCTGCATCTGCCGCAGGTTTTCGCGCATCTGCTCGGTCGCGCCCGCGGTTTCGCTGAGCTTCTGCCGTTGCTCCCAATCGAGATTCGGATCCTTCTTCAGTTGCTGCGCCAGCTCGTCGAGCTTCTCTTTGGCCTGTTGGGCCTGCTGATAAAGCTCTTGCATGTCCTGCGCGGTTTCGCTCTGTGCAGCCGCCACTTCCTGATAGATTTCATAAAGGGAGGGAAAGCGGACCTGGTAGGTTTGGCTTTGCGCGACTTTCGGGCCGCGCACCACGTCGTTGTCGCGCACGCGCGCAAAATAACGCACGATATCATCCGGCTGCATATTGAGCGTAGTGAAATCCCAAATTGCCTGCAGTGTGAGTCGCGGCTGATGCCGCTCGTTGAAGGGCAGCGGCCAGCTCCCGCTTCTGCTTTCGCCGCCGAGACTCGGCACGTGTTCGTACACGATTTCCGCGGAGGAAAAACCATAGTCATCTTCCGCAAGCACGGTGAGCGGCAGTTGCATGCTTTCATCGAGATCGACATCCTGGCCCGGGAAGGCGATACGCACGCTCGGCGTTTGATCGGTTTCCAGTTCGATGCGATATTGAATGGGATCGAAATTGTGCAAGCCCTTGACATCTTCCAGCACAATCGTGTAGCTGCCGGGTCGATCGATCTTGAATTCGCCGCTCGCCACTTCCCCGGCGTGCTGCAGCGGGAAGGTGGCATTCCAACTGAATTGTAGTGCGGCAGCGCGCAGCTCTTTGTTGGCTTTGAGCTGCAGCGAGACGCGCGCGCCGGGCAGTGCCACGACATCGCCGAGGTTTTCCGCGAGCACTTGCGGCGGCCGCCGGGTGTAGTCAGGAGGGTTGACGGTAACTTGCATCGAGCGAATCAGCGGCGGTTCGATCACGGTGACGTTGTACCAGCGGCTGTTTTCGCCGCCGAGCTGCACGCGGTAAGCCAGGCTCGCACGTACTCGTTCGATTCGGTGCATGTACGCCAGATTGCCGGTGTTTTTCATGGCGACTTGATGGGCGGCCTCGGCGCCGTCGAATCGCCACTCCAGTTGCAGCGCTTCCGCGCTCAGGTGATTGAGATGGGCGGTGACAATCAAATCTTCGCCCTTCACGATGTCCACGTCGCCGGGCGTGACGGAGAATTGGGTGGCGGTTTCAATGATTTGGCGATGGGGATTGAGGACGACGGTCGCGCCGGTGGACATGAATTGCGGCGCGGCGCCCCAGGTGAGCATGCAGAGCACAAAGGCGCCAAGTCCAGTCCGCATTCTTTTACGCGGTGTGACGCGATCGATGATCTTGGCGAAATCGAGCGTGTTGACTTGTTCGGCGGCCTGCTGCAGCGCCGCCGCGGCGAGCGCTTGGCGCACGGCACTGGTTTCGGCCGGCGCGGCGTCGGCATAGACTTGCAAAGCATTGGCGAAGCGATCTTGGCCCTCCGGTTGCAGTTTGCCGACACGCAGGGCAAGCTCATGGGATTGTGCGTTCGCCGATTGCGCCAAGCCGGCCAAAATCGGCTGCAGCACAAGTCGCCAGGCGGCATAGCCCACGACAGCCAGACTCGCGAGCGCCAGCAGCCAGCGAAGTGAGACGCTGGCGGCAACGCCGTGCGCCAGCAGCGGTGCCAACAGCGCAACGCCCGCGAGTGCTGTGATCAACAGTCCGAGGCGGCCAAGCCAGTGCTGACGGCTTTCCTGCCGCCCCAGCTCGCGCAGGCGGCGCATGAGCTCGAGATAGGTTGCGTGGATGGACATATGAAGTCAAAGTAACTGAGGCGAACTTGTCGAAATTAGTGGGTTCTCAAATCTTCTGCGACGAGCACTCATTTGTTTTTGATGGGTCTGCTCCAAATTGCCCATGCAAGAGTGAAGCTGATTGAACAATACAGTTCTCTTGGGTCGCATCAATTCAGCAACGCATACACCACGATGTTCGCGCCCATGCGCAGCGCCTGCTCACGCACCTCGGGCGGATCTCCGTGCACTTCGGGATCAGCCCAGCCGTCGGAGATGTTGGTATTCCAGGTGTAGTAGGCAATCAAGCGGCCTTCGTGAAATAAGCCAAAGGCTTTGGGCGGGCCGCCGTCATGCTCGTGCGTCTTCGGCACGCCGCCGGAGAATTCGAAGTGGCAATGATAAATCGGATGGCTGAAGGGCAGCTCGACCCATTTCTTCTCCGGGAAGACTTTGGCCATTTCTTCGCGGAAATATTTGTCCATGCCATAGTCATCGTCGGCATAGAGAAAACCGCCGCTGGTCAGATAGAGCCGCAGTTGCTGCGCTTCCTCCGGAGAAAACTGAATCCGGCCGTGACCGGTCAGGTAAACGACTGGATACGCGAAGAGTTCGTGATCGGTCAGCTCGACCTGGCGTTCATCCTTGCCGGTGATGATCGTGGTGTTTTGCGCCAGGAAGCGGAGCAAGTTCGGAATGATGGAGGGATCGCTATACCAATCCCCGCCGCCACGATACTTGATGCGCGCAATCGTGAATTCGCTCTTGAGCTGCGGCTGAGCCTGAAGCGCCGGTGCGCACAGGCTCGCCGCCAGCAGCACGAGCGCGGCAGCCGGGAACCGGCCGCGCAATTTGTTCCGCGGGGATGTTGCTTTGCCGGCAGCCCTCGCTGGTGCGGCGGGATCCGCTTGGGTGTGGCGCGCCATTCGCTTTTTCGTCTCAGCTCTCATCGGTGATTTTGATGTACAACTCTTTCTTGTACTCCTCCACCCACTTGCGGAATTCGTGCTCGGCTTTGTAGTTGAGCGCCATGTCCTGGATTTGCTCCCAGTCCTCTTTCAGATTGAACTGGCGCGGTTCGCGGCGCGCATCCAGGCGCACGAGGTGATAGCCGAACTGCGTCTTGATCGGTTCCGAAATCTCTCCGGGCTTGAGGGATTTGGACACTTGCGCGAATTCCGGAACCTGCAGTTGGTCGATCTCGAACCAGCCCAGGTCGCCGTCTTTTTCGTTGGTGGTGAGATCATTCGAATATTGTCTGGCGGCCTCTTCGAAAGTGATCTTGCCGGCGGCCAGTTCCTCGCGCAGGGACTGCAGCTTGGCGCGCGTTCGGCTCTCATCGTCCGTGCTCATGGCAACGCGGATGAGAATGTGCCGCACATTGATCTTCTCGCCGCGGCGATCGATCATTTGAATGATGTGGAAGCCGAATTGCGATTGCACCAACCCGGAGATTTCGCCGGGCTGCAAGGCAAAGGCGGTCTCTTCGAATTCGCGCACGAAATCACCGCGCTGAATGAAACCGAGTTCGCCGCCGCGCTTGGAGGAGCCGGGGTCTTCGGAATACTGGCCGGCAAGCTGCGCAAAGTTTTCGCCGGCGCGAATGCGCTTGAGCAGGCCTTCCGCTTTTTCTCGAGCGGCGGCCACGGCCTCGTCACCGGCCTGGATGTTCATCAGGATGTGGCTGAGCTTGACCGACTCTTTGATGCCGGGCAGGCTGTCCTTCATGGTTTGGTAGAAATTTTCCACCTCGCGGCGCGAAATCTTGATGTCCCGATACCGCTGTTGTTGCAGGTTGCGCACCAACAGGCCTTCGGAAATGTCGCGGCGCAGGGTGCGCCGGATTTTGCGCATGGGCTGGCCGAAGTATTCCTCCACCTTCTCTTCCGAGCCCAGTTGTTGCGTGATGTTTTTGATGCGGTCTTCCAGCAACTGGTCAACCTGGCGCTCGTCCACCACCACGCTGTCTTCCTGGGCTTTGGTGAGCAGGACCTTCTGATCGACCAGGCTCGCCAGGGCGTTCTTTTGCAGCGCGGCAAATTTGGCCGGTTCCCGGCGCGGATCAAGGCCGAGTTGAATGGCGAGCTGGTAGGCATACTGGCTCAGCTCTGATTGCAGAATGATCTTGTCATCCACCACCGCCACGATGCGATCCAGCACTTCCTGCGCTGGGCTGTGTTGGATGGCGAGCAGCAAAAGCAAAAGAACAACCGTTGACACACGGCGAAACATGTTCTCCTCCGTTATGGCCTGGGGTTGCGGGTTGGGGACATCAGAGAGTCAACCGCCAGGCCCTCGAGTAGTTGATAGTTCTGTTCGATGGTGGTGCTGTTGGTCAACTCGGCGAGCAGGGCGCGATGGCGCTCTTCCTGCTTGCGCGCTTTGAGCAGCGCCTGGATTTCATCGCGCACCTGCGCCAGCGGGCGCAGGCTTTCCGGCCGGAAGCGGTCGACGACATAGAAGACGTGATAGGCATTGTCCAGCGCCACCGGCGCACTCAGGGCACCGGGCCGCAGTTTGAGAATTTCTTTTGCGGCCTCCGGTACTTCCGATTCCGGCAAGTGAATCTCCCAGGAGTTGGGACGGCCCTGCGCTTGCGCACGCTCCTGCGCCACCCGGCTGAACAAGGTGCCGCTGGTCAACACCCGCCGCAGCGAGTCCGCCGTTTGCTGGCTCGGCACGGCAATGTGCCAGAGCTGAATTTCCGCCTCACTGCGTTTGAAGCTCTCGCCGTTGTCGCGATAGAATTGTTGAATCTCACTGTCACTGATCGTCCAGTCGCGGTTGCCGATTTCCTGATCGATCAGGGCTTCGCCCAGCAGTTCACGCTCGACGTGCTGCAGCCGCGCCTGCACTTCCGGTTTCTTGTCCAGACCCTGACGTTTCGCTTCTTGATAGAGAAGCTGGGTGGTGATCCAGTTGGAAATGTAACCATGTAATTGGTCTTTGCTGATGCTGCTGCGCATGGCCGGCGGGATCTCCGCCACGATTTGCTGCAGCGTGAGCGTGGCGTCTCCGACGCGCACGATCACGTCAGCGGAATCGGGCGCGGCCTGGTTTTCTTTGCCGGAGCAGGCGAACTGAAAGGAAGCCGCCGCCATCAGCAGAACCAGGCCCAGCCGGCTTGAGGTTCTTCGCTTCACGTTTTCTTCTTTCAAAGATGATTCACAACCATTGCAGTACTTATATCTAGGAAGCCGGGCCTCTCCTGCAACAGGGCGGGACGCGGCAATTGACCGCGTCGCCATTCCTTGCGCCGGTTTATCCCGAGCTGCGTTTGTTACTTCCACTCACGGTGCATCCCGAGCAGCAACTTGACGGTCATGGGCATGGCAGCCTGACCCTGCGGCACGGTCATGCGAAAACCGATGCCGCCGTTCTCGAAGAATTCGATCGGGTATGGCGCGCGGTTGAGCAGCGTGCCGATCCATTCCTTGAAACCTTTGCCCGGCTCCGGGTATGCGGCATTGGAAAAGACGGCGCGGCTTTCTTTGGCCACTACTCGCAAACTCTTCAAACCCAACGCTGTTCCAAGGATTTTCAAACTTGCCAGACCGAGCAGATTGCGCGCAGCCGCGGGCAGCTTGCCAAAGCGGTCGGCAAGCTCGTCGGAAATCGCTTCGATTTCTTCCATGGCAGTGGCTTCCGCCAGGCGGCGATAGATGGCGACGCGTTCCTCCGGCAGATCGACATAGTCCTCGGGCAGATAGGCGTCGGCCTCCAGATCGACGCGGCACGGTTCCCTTTCCACAAAGGGAGCCACTTGCCCGGGCTGGGCTTCGTGGCGGGCCTCGCGCACGGCCTCGTCCAGAATGCGAGTGTAAAGGTCGAAACCGATGGCGTCAATCATGCCGCTCTGCTCTGCGCCCAGCAGGTTGCCGGCCCCGCGGATTTCCAGATCGCGCATCGCGATTTGAAAGCCGCTGCCGAGATCGGTGAACTCCTCGATTGTCTCCAGACGTTTGATCGCCTCGTTTGACAGGCTGCTGATCGGCGGCACCAAGAGATAGCAGTAGGCCTTGTGATGGCTGCGGCCGACGCGGCCACGCAGTTGATAGAGCTGCGCCAGCCCGAAGCGGTCCGCCCGGTTGATGATCATGGTGTTGACATTGGGCAAATCCAGTCCGGATTCGATGATCATCGTCGCCACCAGCACATGATAGCGCCGCTGAATGAAATTCAACATCACCTCTTCCAGCTCATGCTCGCGCATCTGGCCGTGCGCGATGCCGATTTCCACCTCCGGCACCAACGCGCGCAGCAAACCGGCGAAGCGGTGAATCGAGCTGACCCGGTTGTGCACGAAGAACGCTTGGCCGCCGCGGTGGATTTCGCGCATGATCGCCTGGCGCACGAGGTCGCGGTTGAATTGCACGACTTCGGTGTGGATCGGCAGGCGGTCGCGCGGCGGCGTGTTGATGTTGGACATGTCGCGCACGCCGGTGAGCGCCATGTGCAGTGTGCGCGGTATGGGCGTAGCGGAAAGGGTGAGCACGTCGACATTCACGCGCAGCTTCTTGAGCATTTCCTTGTGACGCACGCCGAAGCGCTGCTCCTCGTCCACGACCAGCAGGCCCAGGTCTTTGAAGGCGACGTCTTTGGACAGCAGGCGATGCGTGCCGATGATGACGTCGATTTCTCCCTGCTTAAGACGTTCGACGGTCTTCTTTTGTTCTGCCGCGGAGCGGAAGCGGGAAAGAACGTCCACGACCACCGGGTAGCGCTGCAAGCGATTGCGAAAAGTGTTGTAGTGCTGTTGTGCGAGCAGGGTGGTCGGCACCAGCACCGCCACCTGCTTACTGTCCTGCACCGCCTTGAAAGCAGCGCGAATGGCGACTTCGGTTTTGCCGTAGCCGACGTCGCCGCAGACCAGACGATCCATCGGCCGCTCGCTTTCCATGTCGGCCTTCACCTGCACCACTGCGGTGGCTTGATCGGGAGTGTCTTCGTATTCGAAGGAGGCCTCCAGATCGCGCTGCCAAATGGTGTCGGTGGAGAAGGCGTGGCCCTCTTGCGCCTGCCGTTGCGCATAGAGTTCGATGAGGTCGCGGGCGATGTCCTTGATGCGTTTCTTGGTGCGGGCCTTGAGCCTCTCCCAATCCGGCGAGCCGAGCTTGTGAATCTTGGGCGCCGCAGCTTCCCGCGCGGTGTATTTCTGCACGCGATCCATCTTGTCCAGCGGCACGTAGAGCTTGTCGCGGTCCAGATAGTGGATGACGATGCATTCTTGCTCATGCACGCCGATCTTGATGTGTTCGAGGCAGTGATAGATGCCGATGCCGTGATCGACGTGCACCACATAGTCCCCGCGCTTGAGCGCCTTGAGTTGGCGAAAGGTGAGGCCCGCGCGTTGCTTGCGGCGTTTGCGCAGGCGGCGCACGCGACCGTAGAACTCGTGATCGGTGTAGACGATGAGCTGCAGTTGCGGCAGGCTGAAGCCGCCGTGGATCGGACCGGTGAGCACATTGATCGCGACGTCCGCCAGCTCGCTTTCCCCCAGCAGTTCGGCAATGCGCTCGGCCTGCGTCGGCGATTCACAAACGAAGAAAATCCGTGGCCGCGGGCTGGCACCGTTTCTTTCTGTGAACGCTGCGAGAGCGCGGCGCAGCGCTTTGAGATCGCCGTGCAGCGCGGGCTGCGGCGTGGCGTGCCAATCAATGACTTCGCCCTCGCTGCCGTGATGTGACTGGCCGAAGGTCAGGTGGCGGAAGCGCTGAAAGTGCGCCACGAACGCGGACCAGCTCTGTTCATCGCCTTCCTCGGCGGCTGCGGAGGTGAGCCATTCATCCTCTTCCTCCTCGCTGTTGGGTCCGGCCTGATTGCCGGAGAGCGCCGCGAGAATCCGCGCCGGCTGGAAGAAACACACCACGCTGTTTTCGGGCAGATAGTTGAGTAGCGTGTGCGGCGGGGTGCGGCGAGATGTTGAGGAATCCTCAGTATCTCTGCCGTTGCCGGCCAGCGCCACGATATTCTGCGGCAGCAGAATCGTTCTGGCAATTTCGTTTTCCGAGCGCTGCGTCGTGGGATCGAATTCCCGCAGGGATTCGATGCGGTCGCCCCAGAACTCGATGCGCACCGGCTGTGTACGGGACAACGGAAAGAGATCAATGATGCCGCCGCGCACCGCCAACTCACCGGGTTGCTCGACCAGGGCTTGGCGTTGGAAACCCAAATCGATCAACTGCGACACCAGTGTCTCGAAGGGCAGCTCGTCGCCCGGCCGCAATTCGATTTTCTTGGTGTGCAGGGTCTGCGGGGACAGCAGGGTTTCCAGCACGGCGGCGGCGGAAGTGAGCACCACCGGCGGCCGCGCTTTGCCGAGCTCCCTCCTGCCGTTGTATTCAATGAGATGTTCGATCGCTTCGATCTGCTGTGACAGCGGCTGCGGATCAGGATGGCCCCACGGCAGCATTTTGGTGGCAGGAAAGTAGATCGCTTCGCCGGTGGCCAACAGCTCGGCCAGCTCGTCCCGCAGCAATTCCGCCTGGTCTGAATGCGGCAGCACGCAGAGAAACGGCGAGTTACTTTGCCTCTGCAGCAGCGCAACCAACACCGCCGGCAGCGATCCCACCACGTTGCGCAAGGTGAGATGGTTCCCGGCCGTGAGCTTGGTCATCATCTCTTCAAATGGTTGGGATGAAGAGATGAGCGCTTTGATTTGTTCGAGTGCAGAGGAAGACATCGAGTGAACTATTTCAGAGAATTCTGTTCAAAGCTGTTTCTGTTGTTTCGTCAGTACGCGCAAATATCGCCTGCCCCTGGATCGCGGCGGCGGGTCTTGGTTGCAACGCGGCCGCATCACGCGAATTGATTTTTCTTCGCGCGCATCATGACGCCGCCGGCTGCCGCGGCATTCCGCCGGCGGTCATGCAATCGCGCCGCGAATGAAGCCGTTGGCCTTTTCCAACCGGACGCGCGCTTCTTCGACCGAGACATTCGCCAGCACCATCACCAGGGCGGTCTTCACGTGACCGCCGGCCTGCTCGAGCACCGCGGCGGCCTCTTCATAAGTCGTGCCGGCTACCATCATCACCACGCGCTTGGAACGCTCTTCCAGCTTCTTCGAAGTCATGCGCAAGTCGACCATCATGTTGCCGTAGACTTTTCCCAGGCGAATCATGGCGGTGGTGGTCACCATGTTGAGCACGAGCTTGGTGGCAGTGCCGGCCTTCATGCGCGTCGAGCCCATGATCACTTCCGGCCCGACCACGGGACAGAGGGCGACATCAACCGGAATCGTGATTTCTTCGCGCGGATTGCAGGTCAGGTAGATGGTCTTGGCGCCGAGCTCCCGGGCATACTCCAGCGCGCCGAGGACATAAGGAGTTCTGCGGCTGGCGGCAATGCCGAACACGACGTCTTTGTGATTGAATCCCGCCTCGCGCAAGTCCGCCTTGCCATTCTCGCGGATATCCTCAGCACCTTCTTGCGAACGCACCAGCGCTTTGAATCCGCCGGCAATGATGCCCTGAATCATCTCCGGGTCAGTGCCGTAGGTCGGCGGGCATTCGGAAGCGTCCAAAATGCCGAGCCGGCCGCTGGTGCCGGCGCCAATGTAGAAGAGCCGGCCACCGTTCTTGAAGGCCGCCACGACCAGTTCGACTGCCTGGGTCAGATAGGGAATCTCCTGCGCCACGATTTCCGGAATCAATCTGTCTTCTTGATTGATAAGGTGCAGAATCTCTGCCGTATCTTTAGCATCAATGTCCATCGTGCGCGGGTTGCGTGTCTCGGTGACCAGGTCTTTGATCTCATCGAAAATCTGCCTGCTCATATTCCTTCCCTCTCCTTGCTCAATGTTGTGTGCGCCATGCGGGCACATTTATTTCCGGCCAGTGAAGCCGGCGGTGGGACTGCGTCAATCTCATTGTTTTCTGATGACCACCACAAAGCGGGAAGGGTCGATTTCCCATTCCGCCGGGTATCTTGACTGGCTCACCACGAGACCTGGGAAGGCCGCCGATAGTTCTTTGAACTCCGCTTCGAGTTCTCCGCCCTTTTGCGCGAGCAGGCAGCCGCCGCTTTTCAGAACCGGCAACGACCATTGCCAGAGTTTTGCCAGGCTGGCGACAGCGCGCACGACAACAAAATCAAACCGGGCACGGAATTCGGCACCAAGCGCGTCGGCGCGCGCACAGACTGCGGTAGCGTTCTCCAGCGCCAAAGTGCGAATGGCCTCCTGCAGAAATAGAAACTTCATGCGCCGCGAATCGAGCAGAGTGATCATGAGATCGGGCCGGGCAATTTTGAGCGGCAGGCCGGGAAATCCTCCACCACTGCCGAGATCGAGAACGGTCGCGTTTTGAGAGATCAAGCCAGTCCCAACCAGCCCGAGCGATTCGACGATATGGCGCTTGATCAAGCGCGCTTCGTTTTCATCGGACTTGGAAACCAGGCTCGCGCGCGGGTTCCATTCCAGCAACAGTCGGAGGTATTGCTCAATCTGCGCGAACTGGTTGGCGCTGAGCGGAAAGCCGCCTGGCAAGGAAGAGAAAAGATCGTTCAAATTGTTTCCGAGGTTTAGTCTCGATTACCTTGCGCCGCAACACGAAAAGCAGTTTGAATGAATCGAACGGAAGAGACAATCTGAGTGCTGTTTCTCTCCATTCTTGCTCCTCGTTTCAGCCCGTGCCATCCTCAAGCCGGACGCTTGGGAGAAGGCGGCCGGACGTTTCACGTGAAACAATTCCGCCCAAAGGTTGCGACAGGACTTTCACGATTCACACGATCTGATTCTTGCCGACTCCCCAATCCCACAAATCCTGTTCGTCCTGTCGACCCAGCCAGCCTCGAATCACGGGTCGTGGCTTTGTGAAGACTGCCACAGCGTTTCAGGTGAAACGACTCCGGGCAAAGCCGTTTCGACATCCTTTTCAGGATTCACAGGATTTGATTTTTGCCGATTCAACAATTCCGCAAGTCCTGTTCATCCTGTCAACCCAGCCGACCTCACCGTTGGCGCGAAATGTTTCTATAGTTCTCAATTGACCAATCAGGCAAAGGCGCGGCCTCTATTTTCATTCTTCCATCATCTCGATCTCTGCCGGTGTTTCACGTGAAACATGCTTGAAACCCTTCTTGGCATAGACCAGCAGCGCGGTGATGTCCGCCGGCGAAACACCAGAGATGCGCGCAGCCTGCCCAAATGAGGTGGGCTTGATGCGATTCAGTTTTTCCCGCGCTTCGGTTGAAAGCGCAATCAACTTGCTATAATCAAGATTGTGCGGCAGCCGTTTGTCTTCCAAATTCTCAAAGCGCGCAATGGCCTCGCGCTGCCGATCGATAAAACCGGCATACTTGACTTCGGTTTCCACCTGCTCCGCAACTTTCTGCCAAAAGGAATCCAACCAGTTTTCCCAAAGCTCGAGTCGGCCCAAGCCGCGCAGATCGGGCAAGCTGATCTCCGCGCGCCGAAGGAGTTTGAGCAGGCTCTCTTTTTGTTGAATCGGGGTCGTGCCCCGTTCGCGCAACCGATCATTGATTTCTGCCGGTTCGACCTGAATCTCTCTGAGCGCGGCCATGGTCTCGGTCACGACTTGCTGTTTTCGCTCCACCGTGAGATATTGCGCTTCACTCAGCAGCCCGAGTCGCCGGCCATATTTCGACAGGCGCAGATCAGCGTTATCCTGTCGGAGCAACAGCCGGTATTCCGCCCGGCTCGTGAACATGCGGTATGGTTCGATCGTGCCCTTGGTCACCAGATCGTCGATCAGTACGCCGATGTAAGCTTCGCTGCGACTGAGTATGAAGGGCGTTTCTCCCCTGCTCTTCAGCGCGGCATTCACTCCAGCCATGAAGCCTTGCACTGCCGCTTCTTCATAACCGGTAGTGCCGTTCACTTGTCCCGCAAAAAAGAGATGACTGATCTTTTTGGATTCCAGCCAGGGATAAAGCTGCGTCGGCTGAAAGAAGTCGTATTCGACCGCATAGCCCATGCGGGTGATTTGCACTTGCTCTAGTCCCGGAATGGTGCGAATCGCCGCGGTCTGAACTTCCTCCGGCAGGCTGGTCGAGAAGCCGTTGATATAGACTTCGGTTGTGTTGCGACCCTCAGGCTCCAGGAAAATTTGGTGCCGGGGCTTGTCCGCAAAGCGGGTGATTTTGTCTTCAATGGAAGGGCAATACCTCGGTCCCACGCCCTTGATGCGGCCGGTATACATCGGCGAGCGATCCAGGCCCGAGCGCAAAGCGGCATGCGTCGCTTCGTTGGTGTAGGTGAGATAGCACGGCATCTGCTCGACTGCAAGTTTGTCGTGCCAAAACGAAAACGGTGGGGGCGGCTCGTCACCGGGTTGCATCTCGGTTTTGGAATAGTCGATCGTGCGGCCGTTCAGCCGTGGCGGCGTTCCTGTTTTCAGGCGGTCGGTTTCAATCCCGTGCGCGAGCAAAGATTCGGTCAAACCTTTGGCGGCAAACTCGCCGGCGCGGCCCGCTTCGTAGGTCTTCAATCCGATGTGAATGACACCGTTGAGAAACGTGCCGGCAGTGATCACCGCATTGCGGCATGCGATCTTCCCGCCCAGCATGGTTTCCACCGCCACGGCCTTGCCGTTTTCAATTACTAGGCCGGTTGCCATGTCCTGGCGAATATCGAGATGCTCCTGGCGCTCGCACGCCAGTCGCACGCGGGCCGCATACTGCACGCGATCAGCCTGTGCGCGCGGCGACCAGACCGCCGGCCCTTTGCCTTTATTCAGCATGCGGAATTGAATGCCGGCATCATCGATCGCCAAGCCCATCTCTCCGCCCATGGCATCCAGCTCGCGCACGAGCTGGCCCTTGGCCACACCGCCGATGGCCGGATTGCACGACATCTGCCCGATGGTCGAAACATTCATGGTCATGAGCAGCGTGCGGCAGCCCATGCGTGCGGCGGCAAGTGCAGCTTCAATGCCGGCATGGCCGGCACCGATGACGATGACGTCATAAATCAAATCAGACATCGAAATCCGTTCTCCCGAGACAGGAATTCCCCTTCACTTCGGTGATTGATACTCCAGTTTTTCGAGTTGGATGATGCTCTCCAAATCGTTTCGTTCTTCCGGCGACTCGCGATCGAACAGCGCCCTTACGCTTGCGATGGCATTTTCGTCAGCCTGGCCCAGCATGCGCGAGGCACCGGCCAAGTCTTGCAAGCGGCCGGCACGCAATCTCATCAACACAAGGTAGGCGAGCGGCAAAATCGGCAATCCCAGTGCGTCACGATTCGCCTGCGCGGCAGAAATGGCCTCCGGCCACCATGATTCATAACCTTCGAGAACAGCCACCAAATTGCCGTCTGGCGCCCGCCAAGTTGATCCACCAATGGCCAAATCACCTTTGTGCTCGAATCCGGCCTCGGCGAGTTTGCGGCGCGCCTCTTCCGCCTCTGCAACTGAGATGACGATGTCAATGTCTTGGGTCAGACGTTCCGGCATAGACAGGCGTGTCGCAACAGCATCCGCGACAGCAAACTCCAGTGGCGTGTGTGCAGCGATAAGATTTGGCCAACTCATGATGGTCGTCCTCTGAGTGAGAAACGCCATGCTGCTGCCCGCGCCGGGCTGCACACGCCGCCGGGTAATGTCGAGCACGAGGCGGCGTTGGCGGCGTTGGCGGCGAGAATTTCAGATGCATTCAGACTCGTGAATCGAAACACGTGCCTGGAAAAAAGCGACCTTCGAAATTATCCCAGCCGGCGTTTTGCCGGCGCAAGCGAGTGCAAAGATAAGGAATTCGCAGCGACTTTTCAATGAAGCGTTTGCGTTTCTGAGTGCAGCCTCGCCGCCGGGCAGCGCGGCTGATTTTGGGAAATGTCCCCGCGATCTTGACCGGCCTGGCAGTAGGACGATGATTTGCATCCCTGAAAAGCTCACAGCTTTGGGCCGATTTGCTTTTGCAGTTCGCGTCGCTGCGAGTTGAGCGCGGCTATTTTCCAATACAGAAATTCGCGAAGATCTCTCCCAAAATATCCTCGGTGGTCACCTCTCCGATCAAGGCTCCCAACTGGTAAATCACCTCGCGCAGATCCACCGCGATAAATTCTGCGGAGAGATTGTCGTGCAGCGATTGCACTGCGGCATGCAACGCCGTGCGCGCTTTCTCCAAACAAAGCCGCTGGCGGAGATTGACGTAGCCCACGCCGCTCTTGTCCGCGGAGGCATTTTCCGCCACCAAGTGGACCAGGGCGTTTTCGAGCGCCTCGATGCCGGCGCCGGTGATGGCCGAAGTTTTGATCATCACCGCGTCGTCAGCCTCGAACTGAAATGCCCGCGGGGAGTCGGGCAGATCCGCTTTATTGCTTATATGTAGGATTCCTAATAAAGAGCCGGTGGCGGCGCGTGCGCGGCAGGCTGCGGCAATGGCTTCATCTTCATGATCGGCGGCGGCCGCGCCGTCGGTGACAAAGACGATGAGGTCCGCCTCCTGCGCGGCCCGGCGCGAGCGCGCAATGCCGATCTGTTCGAGGGCATCGCCGTGCTGGCGAATGCCGGCCGTGTCGATGAGGCGAAACAAATGCCCGCCCAGCCGGATTCTCTCCTCCACCGTGTCGCGCGTGGTGCCGGGGATCGGACTGACGATGACGCGATCATGCCGCAGCAGCGCATTCATGAGACTCGATTTGCCGACATTCGGCTTGCCGATGATGGCGAGCTTCCAGCCCTCCTTCAAGGCTTGGCCGCGCTCGAAACCGGTGAGCAAGCGGGTGATCATGGCGTCGAGCTGTGTCAATTCCGAGTGCAATTGCGCGCGATCGGCGAACTCGACATCTTCCTCGCTGAAATCCAAACCCAGTTCGAGCAGCGCGCAGGTGTGCAGCAACCGCTGCCGCAATTCACTGACCTGGCGTGAGAATGCGCCTTCGAGATGCGACAGCACATTCTGCAAATAAGCCGGCGACTCGGCGGCGACGATTTCGGCGATGGACTCCGCTTGAATCAGATCGAGCTTGTGATTGAGCACCGCGCGCTTGGTGAACTCGCCCGGTTCCGCCAAGCGGCAGCCGGCGGCGCACAGTTGTTCAAGGATCAGGGCCGGAGCCAGGTTGCCGCCGTGGCAGAATATTTCAACAACGTCTTCACCGGTGTAGGAATGCGGAGCGGGATAGCACACGACCGTGACTTGATCGAGGCGATTGCCGGAGAGATCGCACAGCCAGGTGAGAGATGAGCGCCGCGGCAGGAACGCCGCCAACTTCTTGCCTTTCGGCAGAAGGCGGCTCAGGGACGCAAAGGCGGCGGGACCGGAGAGGCGCAGGCCGGCCAAGCTGCCGCGTCCCGCGGCAGTAGCAATGGCGGCAATGGTGTCTTGTTCGGGAGCAGCCATAGATCGAAACCGCCCGGCGCGCGGCCAGGGCTTGGGGGATGCGCTGCAAATTGAAATCCCACAGCGAAACGAAGCGGAATCCGCTTCGCATTCGATGTGGGATCTCGGCGAGCCGGCAGCGGCAAAGGCCAAACGGATTTCTTACTTTTTCATCAAACGCTTGCGTGAGAGCGCCGCATGCAAGCCGCCCCGCTTCATCTGTGCCAGTTCCTTCATCTTCTTGCGGCGTTCTTCGAGATTCTCCGGCGGCTTGGTCATGTATTTCTGCTGCAGAATGCTGAGCACGTTGAACAGGGCGTAGTAAAGATTCAAACCCGAGGGAAAATTGTTGAACATCAATGTGAACATGATCGGCATGAGGTAGATCATCGCCTTTTGCTTGGGATCGGTGATCGACATCTTTTGCTGGATGAACATGGTGATGCCCATCAGCAGGGGCAGCAGCGCCACCTGGTTGCCGTACAGCGGCAGCGAGAAGGGCAGGTGGAAAATCGTGTCCGGTGCCGACAGGTCCTGAATCCACCCCACGAATGGCGCCTGGCGAAACTCGATGGTGGCGCCAAACACGGTAAACATCGCAAAGAGCAGAGGCATCTGCAGCAGCAGCGGCAGGCAGCCACCCAACGGATTGACGCCGTATTCACGATAGAGCTTCATCATCTCTTCGTTCAGGCGCTGCGCATCCTTCGAATACTTTTCCTGCAGTTCCTTCATCTTGGGCTGCAAGACCTGCATCTGCTTCATCGACTCATTGGTCTTTTTGGTGAGCGGATGCAGGATGATCTTGATCAGAAACGCGAAGATGATGATGACGATGCCATAGTTCGGCACAAAGTTGTGCATCCACTGCAGCGACTTCAGCACCATCCAACTGAACGGCCGGATGATGCTCCAGCCCAGGTTCATCAGCCGCTGAATGCCCAGGGCTTCGAGGCGGTCGTAATCAATCGGGCCGAGATAGACTTTGAAATCGTGCACCGTGGCGCTTTGCCGCGTCAGCGGCATTTTCAAGTCCATCTGATAACTCTTGAGGTGGGCCTCCTGGCTGGGCACGTAGGTCGAGCTGCCGGACAATACGACGCCGCGCGCCAGTTGTGAACCGGGCACGAGGGCGCAGGTGAAATACTTCGTGCGCGTGGCCGCCCAGGCGATGTCGCGTTCGTCTTCTTTGAGTTCTTTGTGCGGTTTGTCGCCGACGTCCAAATCCAGAATGTCCTCACCGATGGACGTGTAGGCGCGCGCTTCTGTCATGTCGGTTTTCAGGCTAGGTTCTGTCGTGGCCAGTCCTGATTGCCAGCGCAGGCTGTAATTGTAGCCCGCCACGAGATCATTCACGTTTTCAAGCTCGAGGCGCAGGCCGATGGTGTAATCGTCAGCGGAGAATTCATAGGTCTTGCGCACGCGTCGGCCCGGAGCGATCTCGCGCTCGAACACCAGAGTACGCTTTTCACCCGTTTGCAGTTGAATTGCAGCGTCCTTGCAATCGAAGTTGTACTGGCTGGTGTTGAGACTGTCCGTTTCGCCGGGCAAAATCACCGCAAGGTTGTCCGAGCCTTGCTGGACAATGACGATGGGCGCGCCGTTGTGATAGGAATACTTTTTGAATTGCCATTCCTTTATCGTGCCGCCCAAGGTCGAGAGCACGCCACGATACAAAGGCGTCTCCACGACAACGGCACGCTCGAGTTGCTTTTCTTTTTGCCAATCGTCGGCCCGGCTGGGGGGCGCGCTCACCAGGGTGTCACCGGCGTCGGGCGTGAAGGCGGGCGCCGCGGTGGAATCGACCGGCGTTGCGGATTTGGTGGTGGCGGGAGCCGCCGGCACAGCGCGGCCAAACAACCGGCCATAGAGCCGCTCGTAGAAATTGCTTTGAATGAAAACGAAAACCAGTACGATCAGTAGCGAAGCCAGCAGTGTTCTTTTGTCGAATTGCATCTTTACATCCTAACTTATAATAATCGATACAACCGCAGGGATTGGTTGAGGCGGAAAAGTCTAGGGCACGGGGTCATAGCCGCCTGCGTGCCAAGGGTGGCAGCGCAGGATGCGCCGGGCACCAAGGTAAACGCCCTTGAGCGCGCCATGCTTGAGGATGGCTTGGCAGGCGTACTCTGAGCAGCTCGGATAAAAACGGCAAGAGGGCGGGAGAGCGGGTGAAAGCCAACGTTGGTAAACGCGAATCAGCAACACCAGGATAGTCTTCATTGCAGGAACGGCTCAAGAACGGTGGGCAAGACCATGTGTTCATCAATTGCCGGCGGCGGAAAGGACGCGCGCCAGCTTGCGCATCCCGGCTCGCACAGCCTCAAAGTCAGCCTCCAAAATCCGCGCATGTCCGATGAAGATGATGGCGGCGCCGGCAGCAAATGCGTGCTGCTCGAGGCGGTAGGCTTCGCGCAGGCGGCGCTTGATCGCATTGCGCTGCACCGCACGCTTCACCCGCCTGCTGGTGGCGAATGCCACCTGCCGGCGGCCGGCTTTCATCCAGACCATGTCCACCAACTGTCCGCGCTGGTGCCGGCCCGTTTCAAACAACTCCTGAAATCGTTTGGTCCCGCGCAGAATTTCTGCTTTGGGAAGGCCATGCCGGCGCCGCGCTTCATTCGTCACTGACGGTGAGGCGCTTTCTGCCTTTGGCGCGGCGGCGCTTGAGAACGTTCCGGCCATTTTTGGTAGACATGCGCTCGCGGAAGCCGTGTTTGGCTTTGCGCTTGCGATTATGAGGCTGATAGGTTCTTTTCATCTTTTCACTTTCTGCTGATTCATCCGGCTACCGCACGACTCGTTTTTGGCAAACAGGCAGCAAACTTAGACTATTCTCCCCGAAAAGTCAAGGAGTTTTTAGCCGGACCCCGAGGTTGCTTGCACGGTTCAAGTCGTTGGTTCTACTCGACAAGGTCAAGCACCGCTTGCGGCCCAAACTCAGCCGAGCGGCACCGGCAACCGGTGTCATTGCCCCGTCAGCGCCAATTCCTGCAAACCAGGCACTGCCGTCGAACGTTGCGGCCCGCACGAACAGCTTGCATTTGAAGCCATACTTCGATACTTTTGGCCTTCGAATTTCACAGATTTCGGGGTTGGATTCACCGCGAATGCGTTCGCCGCTGTTCTGCGCCGGTGGATTTCTCTGGCCGGCAGTATCGAACCATTGCAAGAAGGACGACATTCATGCTTGATCTCAAATTCATCCGCGAGCATTTCGCCGTAGTCGAAGCCGGTGTGCGCAAGAAAAACGTCAATCTTGATCTTTCGGAATTTCCCCGGCTCGAAGAACAGCGCCGCCAGTTCCTGATTCGCGGTGAAGAGTTGAAGGCGCGGCGCAATCGCGTTTCGGAGGAAATCGGCCGGGCCAAAAAGCAGGGCCGGGAAGCCGCCGATCAAATGGCGGAAATGAAACAGGTTTCCGAGCAAATCAAAGCGCTGGACGCGGACCTCAAGCAGGTGGAGGACAAACTCTACCAACTGCAAATTCGCATTCCCAATTTGCCGCATGCCAGCGTGCCGGAAGGCAACAGCCCCGCCGACAACGTCGTTGTGCGGCAATGGGGCGAGCTGCCGAAATTCGATTTCGAAGCCAAGCCGCATTGGGCGTTGAATGAGTCGCTGCGTTTGATCGACTTTGCCGGCGGTGCTAAGGTCTCCGGATCTTTTTGGGTCAATTTCCACGGCAAGGGCGCCAAGCTGGCGCGCGCGCTGATCAATTTCATGCTCGACCTGCATGTCGAAAAGCACGGCTACACCGAAGTGCTGCCGCCGTTTGCGGTCAACCGCCAGGCCATGTTCGGCACCGGCCAATTGCCGAAGTTGGAAGACGACATGTACCGCATCGAAGCGGATGACCTGTTCCTGATTCCCACCGCCGAAGTGCCGGTGACCAATCTGCTCGCCGGCGAGTTGTTGCCGGGCGAAAGCCTGCCGATTTACTACACCGCGTACACGCCCTGCTTCCGCCGCGAGGCTGGCGCCTACGGCAAGGATACCAAAGGCCTGATGCGCTTGCACCAATTTGACAAGGTGGAGATGGTGAAGTTTGTGCGGCCGGAAACGAGCTACGAGGAACACGAGAAACTGCTGCAGAACGCCGAGGAAGTCCTGCAACTGCTCGGCCTGCCGTATCGGGTGTTGTTGCTGTGCAGCGGCGACATGAGCTTTGCCGCCGCGAAGTGCTACGATCTCGAAGTCTGGGCGCCTGGAGGCAGGCAGTGGCTGGAGGTTTCGTCCTGCTCGAACTTCGAGGACTTTCAGGCACGGCGGGCCAACATTCGCTTCCGGCCGGAGGCGGGCGCCAAGCCACAATTCGTGCACACGCTCAACGCCTCGGGTCTGGCGCTGCCGCGCACCATCATCGGCATCATGGAGAATTATCAAACCGAAGAGGGCACCATCTTGGTGCCCGAAGTGCTGCGCGATTTCATGGGCTGCAGCGTTTTGAAGTAGCGTATCGAATTGCCGGCCCGGCGGCCCCACCTGCATTTTGGACGAAATGGCTGATACCGTGACGCTGTCGATCATCATTGCCAACCACAACACGCGCGAACTCTTGCGGCAATGTCTGACCTCGATTTTGCAGCTCCGCGGTCGTCTCGATCTGGAGATCATTGTCATTGACAACGCCTCCGGCGACGACAGCGTCAGAATGACGCGCGCAGACTTTCCGCAGGTGCGGCTGATCCAAAACCGCGACAATGTCGGCTTTGCCAAAGCTGTTAATCAAGGTCTGCAGGTCGCGAACGGCCGTTACCTGCTCTTGTTGAATTCGGATACCGAGATCAAACCCAACGCTCTGCAGCACAGCATTGCGTTTCTCGAAGCCCATCCCGAAGCCGGTATCGTGGGCTGCAAACTTCTCAACCCTGATGGCAGCCTCCAACCCTCATGCGAGAGTTTCCCGAGATGGCAGGATTTTCTCTTTGAAGCGCTGTTGTTGGAAAAGCTGTTTCCACGTAGCCGCGTTTTCGGGCGAATGCATCTGACCTACTTCAGCTATGACCGCGCAGCGGAAGTCGGTTATGTGAAAGGCGCCTTTCTCCTGGTTCGCCGCGCAGTGTATGATGCGATCGGCGGCTTGGACGAAGCCTTCTACTTTTATGGCGAGGAAATGGATTGGTGTTATCGCGCGAAACAAGCCGGATGGCTCGTCTACTTCACACCGGCGGCGCAGATCGTGCACTATGGCGGCCAGAGCAGTGATCCCATTTCGCCCCGCATGTTCGTGCAGCTTCACCAGAGCCGGTTTCGGTTCTACAGCAAGTATCACGGAAGACTCCTGCAGGCCAGCGCCCGGTTGGTGCTGGCGCTCGGCGCATTGCTGCGCAGCGGAATTTGGTGCGTGGCGGCATGGCTGCCAGCATTGCACCCTTGCGCGAACGGCCGGGATCCCCACAAACGGCGACGCGCGAGCTGGGCGGCCTTTCGATGGTATGTGCTCGGGCAGGAGCCGTGAGGCACGTCCGCCGCTTCTTCTGAGAGATGTCGGTCCTCACCTACTGGCGACCTGACTCCCAACCTTGATTGGATTACTTGGAGCCTCTTTGTTGAGTTCTCTTCACGTCATGGCGATCTTCGGCACCCGACCGGAAACCATCAAACTTGCGCCAGTCATCGCAACCCTAAAGTCCGATCCGGCGCGGTTCCGCTGCACCGTTACAGTCACGGCGCAACATCGGGCCATGCTCGATCAAATGCTGAAAGTCTTTGCGATCACGCCGGATATCGACCTGGATATCATGGAAGACAATCAGAGCCTTTTCTTGACGACGCAAAAGACGATTCAGCGCTTGGAACCGGTGCTCGAGCAGTACCAGCCCGATCTCATCCTGGTGCAGGGCGATACGACCTCCACTTTTCTGGGGGCGCTGGCAGGATTCTACAAAAAGATCAAGACGGCGCATGTCGAGGCCGGCCTGCGCACGCATCGCAAATACAGTCCTTTTCCCGAGGAACTCAACCGCCGTCTCACCTCGGTTCTCGCGGACCTGCATTTTGCACCGACCACCGCCGCGCGTGACAACCTGCTGCGCGAAGGCATCGCGGCGGATAACATTTTCGTAACCGGCAACACCGCGGTCGATGCCGTACTCGCCATTCGCCGC
Source organism: bacterium (assembly GCA_023150945.1). Lineage (NCBI taxonomy): Bacteria > bacterium. The sequence continues at coordinate 263,283 of JAKLJX010000006.1, forward strand.
GAGAATTTCGATTTTGCGCCGGTCGGCCTGACACACCTGGTCACACCGGCGCAGCGCCTGATCGTGATCACTGCGCATCGCCGCGAGAACTGGGGCCAGGCGTTCGCGCAGATTGCCGAAGCAATTCTGCAGCTTGCCGCCCTCTATCCAGATTTGCAGTTTGTGTTTCCCGTGCACTTGAATCCCAACGTGCAGCAGGCCTTCAACCACCGCCTGGGCGGGCATCCACGCATTCATCTTATCCCGCCGCTCGACTACCGTACCTTCATCAACTTGCTGAGTCGTTGCTATTTCATTCTCACCGATTCCGGCGGGGTGCAGGAAGAGGCGCCGACGCTCGGTAAACCCGTGTTGGTTATGCGGGAAACCACTGAACGCCCGGAGGGGTTGGTGCACGGCAATCTCAAATTGGTGGGTAGTACGGTCGCCGGCATTCTGGCCGAAGCCCGGCGATTGCTGGATGAACCGGCCTATTATCGCGCCTCAACGCAGCACGCGAATCCCTATGGCGATGGCCGGGCGGCCGAACGCATCCGCAACGCGATCTTGTACGCGTTTGGCGCGGCGCCGGAACGACCGGCAGACTTTGTGAGTCCTTGATCGCTACCATGCGAATCTGTCTACTGTTTCAGGGCGACTTTCCCCCGGAGCCGCGGCTGGCCCGCACCATGCGTTTTCTGCGCGAACAGGAGCACGAGGTCTTCCTGTTTTGCGACCATCGCGTTCCCGAACGGCCGGAGCGGGAAACACGCGAGGGCGTGCACATCCAGCGAGTCCGGCACGCGGCGCAGCACACTCGAAGTTTCAGCCGGCTGGCCACGCTGCCGATCTTCTGGAATCCAGTCTGGATCAAGCAGTTTCTGCGCTTTGTCGCCGCCCACCGCTTCGATCTCATTCAGGCGGTGAACTTGACAATGGCGCCTCTGGCGATTATCGCAGGTGATCGCTTCGGGCTGCCGGTGATTTACGACATGTATGAGCCTTATCCTTATGCCCTGCGAAGCTGGAAACTGCGCGGTCTGTTCAATCGTGTCGTACGCAATGCCCGCGCGGCGGAGATGCTTGATCGCTGGTGTATGCGGCGCGCGGATCGGGTGATCGTGGTTGCCGAGGAAGCGGCCGATTATGCGCAAATGATGGGGGCGCCGGCCGAGCGTATCGCGGTTTTGCACAACACCGCGGACGTCGACCATCTGCTGGCCCAGCCGGTTGATCCTGAAATTGTCGCACGCTACCAGCAGCACTTTGCCATTGTCTACACCGGCATGGTCGGCCATGAGCGCGGTCTGGCAGCGCCGGTCGAGGCGATGGCGCGACTCGCCTCGCAGCTTGCGGGCGTACGGCTCGTCATCGTCGGCGGCGGGCCCTATGAGGCCGAGCTTAGGCAGATGATCGCGGCCAGAAACCTTCAGCAGATGGTGGAGGTCACGGGTTGGGTTGAGCACACCCGCTTTCCCTCCTACATCGCGGCCGCTGCTGTGTGCATCGTGCCGCAGCCTGCCAATCCCTACATTGACCACACGCTGCCCAACAAACTGTTCGACTACATGGCCCTGGGCAAGCCGGTCGTGGTCTCAGACGCCAAGCCACTGGCGCGCATCGTGCGGGAATGCCGATGCGGCGAAGTGTTTGCCTCCGATTCTGCTGAAAGTTTTGCGGAAGCGATGCAGCGCCTCGTCACCAGCAACGAGCCTTATGGTGAGAATGGCCGGCAGGCAGTGTTGCGTCGATATAATTGGAAAGCCTCGACCGCGACCCTGCAGCGTGTTTACGCGGATCTCATGGCGAGCCGAAGCTGACACCGGCCACGGGCCAACTGCGCCTGGATTGGTTCGACTGCGTACGCCACCAGCCTCGGACCGGACGGCTGCGTCGCAGCGATCTCGACGAATTCGTGGCCTCAGATCCCGCTTCTTGTCCGGCGCGAGCCCGCCCGCCGTTATTTTCGCTTGCGAATGTTTCGTGAAATCGCGTATTATGCGACAACAATCGACAAAGGTGAAACCAATGATTCGTTTGCAGCACACACTCCTGAGGCGTCACGAGTTTCCGCCTGTGCTCGTTCCACTCAGGAGGCGCCGCTTCGGCAGGGCGCGACTGATCACGCTGATCCTCGTCGCCATCCTGCAGTTGCCCATGCGTGCGGCGTTCGGTCAGAGCGAAGAGGCTGTCTCTTCCCGCGCGCGCCAGTCGGAAGATGAACAGATCCTGAAGGACAGGCTGCGCAGCATTCAGTACCGGGACCGGTTGTCCGATGACATCAGACAAGGCAAGAATCTCGTCAGCGCCTACGATCAGCCCTTGTTGTCACAGCCGGTCGATGCGCAGGCATACGTGCTTGGTCCCGGTGATGCCCTGCACCTGGCGCTCTGGGGAGATCTTGAGGCCGGCTACACGATTCCGGTATTGCCGGAAGGAACAATATCCATTCCGACGATCGGCGTCATCGAAATCGCTGGCAAGACCCTTGCCGAGGCTCGCGACCGCCTCAAGACTGCCGTGGCAAGCAGCTATCGAAATGTGACATTTACGCTGGATCTGGTGCAGTTGCGCCGCTTCCGCGTGTACGTGACCGGCCAGGTCGCAAAGCCCGGAACCTATTTTGCGCAGGAGCAGGATCGCGTCTCGGACATCATCGAGCTTGCCGGCGGCCCGGTCGAGTGGGCAGACATGCGCCGGGTCGAAGTGCGGCATGCCGACCAGTCCACCGCCGTCCTCGATTTGCAGCGATTCTATGCCACCGGATCTTTTGCTGACAACCTCCCGCTGCAGAGCGGGGACATGATCTGTGTGGTGCCCATCGATCCCTCGCATGACTATGTCATCGTTGAAAGCGATTTGGAATCGAATGGCGTTCATCCCATTCGTCCGGGTGAGACCCTGCTCTCCTTTCTGCAGACCAATCGGGCCTTGAGCCGTCGCGCGGACCTGCGCAACATCAGGATCGTGCGCGAAAACCGTTTGCTTTCCCATGACCTGCTGGCTTCCGGAAATGGCATTGCCGGGATCGAGCTGAAGAGCGGAGACCGGATCAGTCTGGTGCTCATCCAGGATGAAGTCTTTGTGGAAGGATATGTCTTGCGGCCCGGTCCGCAAGCCTATTTTCCCAACGTCAAGGCGATTGAGTATGCCAACAATGCCGGTCGCACGAGTGAATCCGGCAGTGCGGACAAGATCAAGGTCATCCGGGCGAGCACGGGCATGGAAGAGCGGGGCAAGGATGTCATCGTCGAGCGTGGTGATCGTGTCGTTGTCGCCGGCACGAGCAAGGAGAATCTCAAGGATATTTTTCAGATTTTTAGCTCAGCCGCCTCGTTGATTGTCTCCTTTGCCGTCATTCAGAGTCTGAACAAGTGATGCGGAACATGAACGAACAAAACAACCGGGAAGCCGGCCTGCTCGATTACCTTCTGATTTTGGTCAAATGGCGCAAAGTTATCTTGACGAATTTCCTGATTGCTCTGGCCCTGGGTGTCACCCTCAGTTTGGTGCTGCCGAAGTACTACCGGGCGACGGCCACTTTTTTGCCGCCCTCACAAAGCTCGGGCCTGAGTGCGCTCATTCAAAACTTCTCCTTTGATGTGCTGGGCGCCAGCGACATTTCCGGAGAGGCCTGTTTGGCCATTCTCAAGAGCCGGGAGCTGCGCGAGCAAATCATCGCGAAATATGACCTCATGAAGGTGTATGAGGAAAAATATCTCGAACATACGCTCAAAGAACTGGATGCCAACGTCGTGACCGCGCCGGAGTATCAAGTCGGCATTGGCGTTTCGACCATCAGTTCCGTGTCGCTCAGCGTGATTGATAAGAGCCCGCAGCGCGCTGCAGACATGGCCAACGATTTTCTGAGTCTGCTGGAAGCGCGCATCATCGAGCTCAACACCAAGAAGGCGCGCAACAACCGCATCTTCCTGGAGAAAAGGGTGGCACAGAACCAGCAGGATTTGCAGGCCGCCGAGGATTCCCTGCGCGCGTTTCAGGAAAAATACGGCGCGATCGAGATTTCCGCGCAATCGAAAGCCACTATCGAAGCGGCGGCCCAACTCAAGGCTGACATCCTGGCCCTGGAGATGGAGCGCAACATCCTCGCGAAGAATGCCCTGCCGAGCAACGTCTCGCTGAGCAAGCTCAATACCCGACTGTCTGCGATGCAACACGAGTACGAAAAGTTCTATGCCGAAAACACCCAGGTCCAGAACGGGTATGAAGTTCTCCTGCCGATTCGGAAAATTCCGGCACTCGCCCTGCAATATTTTCGTGCGCTGCGGGAAACCGAGGTGCAAAACCGGCTGTATGAAATGCTGGTACCTCTCTACGAGCAGGCCAAGATTCAAGAGGACAAGACGATTCCAGTTCTCAAAGTCATTGATCGCGCCATCCCGCCCACCTATAAATACAAACCGAAACGCGCTTTCATCGTGCTGGGAATCGTCGCGGTCAGCCTGATCTTCTGTCTGCTTTATGTTTTCTATCGCGAGTATCTGGAAAACCTCAAGCAGCGCGATGCCGAGCAACATGACAAATTGCTGGCACTGACCCGGGCCTTCTCATTCCGCCGACAGCACAGGACTTCCCGATGACGACCCGGTGGTGGCAATGGCTGCCGCATGAAAGAGCAGCCATTCTGATTTTCACGGGGTTCAACCTCATCCTCGGTGCGCTGTCCGCGTTCGCCGGCGAGCCCTTACTTCTTCACGCGATTGCCGCACTGGCTCTCATTGCGCTGGGTTTCGTCCTGGTGATCCCCAATTTCCTGGAATGCCTGCTGCTTCTGCTTTTCGTTTTCGCCGTTGAGTTGCTTTACAACTATCTCGGACTCTGGGCGGTGATCGGCGCTTTCGTGCTGGTGCTCAGCCTGGCGCTCATGCGTTCTTTTGTCGAGGGCTTCACGCAATGGCGCGAGCGCCTTTTCACCCGGGAGTTGCTTCTCTTTCTCGGCGTGATTCTGGCCTCCCTGTTTTGGGGGAAGCCGGCATTCAACGGCTATCGCCTTTTCGGGCTGAATCTCGTGCTGGGGGTCATGGTCTTCGCCCTGACCCATTTCACTCTCTCTTCTTTCCGCAGCCTGCATTATTTAACCCTGATTCTGATCGTGGTGCTGGCGCTCAATGCACTCTACGCCATTTTCCACCACCTCAGCTACGGAGTGCGCGCCACCAGCCTGTTTGTCGAGACCCCGACGTACTCTGGCCACTACTTTGTTCAGGGATTCGCTCTGGCTGCCGGCGCCTTTTTTAGTCCGCCGTTTCGCCGATTGCGGGGATTTCTCGTTGTTGCACTGATCACCCTGCTGGTGGCGCTGTTTCTCACGCTGACTCGCGCCGCCTGGCTCGCCTTCCTTTTTCTGATACTGCTCAGTGCCTTCTTTTCCAGGATTCCAAAGCGGTATCTGCTTGCCGGCGGCATCGGCGTCGGCGTGACGGTGCTGCTGGCCTTTGTGTTTGTCGCCACCGACGCCTTCAATGCCATGCTCAAGGCCCGCATCGCGACCGATATTCAAAGCGCCAATGTCAGTGTCGGCAGCATCGCTTTTCGCGTCCTCTTGTGGCAATCGGCGTGGAATCTGTTTCTGGCTAACCCGCTGCTGGGAATCGGATTCGACAACTTTCTCGTGCTGAATGCCTTGACACCCAACTTTCCGATCATTCGCGCCCTGGGCGGCGAGAATCTTTATGTGCACAATATCTATCTGCAAACTCTGGCGGAGACCGGGCTGGTTGGATTCCTCGCGTTGGTGATCCTTCTGATCAGCATCTATGCCGGCATCGCTGCGATGCTGCGCCACACGGCCCAGCATCGCTACCGGTTTCTGTTGTTGGGGTATGCCGGGGTGGTGAGCCTCTGGCTCTTTATGGGATTGACCGAGGCTTCACTGTACACGCCGGTCACGGCGGTTTTCTTTTTCTTTATCCTGGGCGTGCTCAGCGGCTTTCACAAGCTCCTGCAGCGCGAGGCGGCCACCACCTCCGGAGGCCCGCAACGCAGTCTGCCCGGCGCCTCGGAATGAATTGGTGATCGGAATCTGAACCAAGACACTGTTCTTGCTCCCGCGCGAAACATGCAAATCGCCATTGACGCCCGCGACCTGGCCAACGTCACCACCGGCGTGGGCCGCTATCTGTTGAATCTGCTCCAGCACTTTCCCGACTTGCGGCCGGATTTTGTCTTTACTCTTTACACCGACCGGCCCATTCCGGTGCCGCAGCGTGCCGCGACGTTGCGTACCAAGATTCTCACCGGCCATCCCTGGTTGTGGAAACAGGTTCTCATGCCGATCGAGCAAAAGCGCGCACACATGGATCTGTTTTTCGTCCCAAGTTACAGCACGCCGGTCTGCAATCCCGCGCACGCGGTGGTCACGATTCATGATATGATCTACACGCGTTATCCCCAGTGGACGACGCGGCTCGAGCGCTGGCGCTTTGCCACTATCGTGCGCTACTCCGCGCGTTTTGCCAGCCGTATCATCGCAGTTTCAGAAGCGACCCGCAAAGACATTCTCACCCTGACCGGCGTTTCACCTCGCAAGGTGAAAGTCATCTACGAAGGAGTTGATCCGATCTTTCGCGAGCTGCCGGCGGAGGATCTCGTTGCAGCCGGCGCGCGCCTCGGGCTTGCCCTGCCCTTCATTCTTTATGTCGGGTCTCTGCATCACCGGCGCAACGTCAAGCGCCTGTTGCAGGCCTTTGCCCAGTTGCAACGGGCAGGGAAGATCCCGCACCGGCTCGTGCTGTGTGGCTTGAACCTGTTCGAGCACCACGAGCTGGAACAATGGGTGACCGAGCTGCAGCTTGCCGAACACGTCAAGTATTTCGGATACGTGACGGATGAGGATCTCGTGGCTCTGTACAACCTGGCCGAGTTGTTCGTTTACCCGTCGATGTATGAAGGCTTCGGACTGCCGGTGTTGGAAGCCATGGCGTGTGGGACGCCGGTGATTACCGGCAACTCCTCGTCGCTTCCGGAAGTCGCAGGAGATGCTGCGCTCTTGGTCGATCCCCATGACACCCTGGCGCTGAGCCGCGCCATGGCCAGCTTGATACGGGAAGCTTCGCTGCGGCAAGAGCTGCGGGAGCGCGGCCAGGCGCAATGCCGCAAATTCGCCTGGCGGACGGCAGCCGCGGAAACGCTCGATCTTTTTGCGGAAGCCGCCACCTAACCGTTTTGCGCGCCCATTTCATGAAGCTCGAAAATCTCTACAAGAATGCGCTGTTCGTCATTCTCTTCAATGGCCTGATCTTGGGCTGCGGTTTGTTCAAGAACATCATTCTCGTTCCCTATGTTTCCGAAGCCGAGTTGGGCGTCTATTCTTTGCTGCTGGCGATTTCCGGCTTTGTCTATCCGTTGAGCCTGGTCGGCCAGCAGACCGCGTTGGTGCGCTTTCTGAGCGGCCGGGAGGTGAAATCCTTCAACTGCACCCGGGGCGTCACCGAAATTCTGGCCGTCAGCGCGGCGTTGATTGTTTTGGCCACCGCGATCGCAGCGAAGATCTACGCGTTGACCGGGCTGGCCGTGCTGTTTCTCGTCGTTGTGACTTTTGCCAATGCCGTTACGGACTTGCTGCCGGGCGTTCTGCGGGCGCAGGGAATTTACGCCGTCTCGATCGTCATCTTTCGCGGCGTCAATCTCTTTCTGCTCGCCGGTTTTGTCGTGCTCATCGCCCTCGCGCGCTTCACACTGGCGAACGTGCTGTGGACGGTCATGCTGATCACCGCCGGCTATGCGCTGGTGTCCGCGGTGATTTCCGTGAAATACTTCGGCACGGGCCGGACGCCCTTCCCCAAATACATTTGGAAGGAAGGCGCCATGCTGCTCGGCACGCACCTGTCCCTGCTGGTGATCATCTACAGCGATCGCCTGTTGATTCCGAAACTGGTTTCGTTGGAGGCACTGGGCCTCTATTTTGCAATCAGTGCGGTCATGCGCCTGTTCGAACTGGCTACGCAGTCCATCGAATTCGTTTTGTTGCCCGACGTGCACCGCCTCAACGCCAGACAAATGCTGCTGCTTGCAGGCGCAGTGGTGGCTGGCGGCATCGTGCTCGCGCTCGCCTACGTTTTGTTCGGCCCCTCTCTGGTGGCGCTGCTGTACCAGGGTAAGTATGACGCGGGCGTCTACCTGATTCCCTATCTCGCGATGAGCGGCTTCCTCAGCATTTTGTACGTCATACCCTACACCATCATCAGCGGGCGTTTGCCTGCGCGCTGTCTGCAACAGCTTCTTTATGGCAATGTGGCGGTGATGGTGTTGAATATCGCGGCGGGGTTTGTGTTGATTTCCCGTTGGGAGCTGCGCGGCGCGGCGCTGACGACGATCATCATCTGGATGATTCGCGTGTTCCTGGCCTCGGGCATCATTTATTTCGAGCGCCGGCGCGGCCGCCTGATTGCCCGCCGCGCGCCGGGATAGTGCCCTGGGCAATCTTCCGATACCTGTTTGCCTGCGGATCGCAATCGTCTGACCAACACCATCCAATCAATGACCTGGGTCGAATACACGTTCTGGCTGAGCGCCTTTCTCATTCTCTTTACCTACGTCGGCTATCCCGCCCTCATGTTCGGTCTTTCCATTTTTCTGCGCAAGCCCCGTTCGTGTGATGAGAATCACCTGCCCGCCGTGTCCATGCTGGTGGCGGCATTCAATGAAGAGGCGGTCCTTGCAGAAAAAATCAGCAACTGCCTGGCCCTGGACTATCCGCGCGAAAAGCTCGAAATCCTGATCGGCTCGGATGGCTCCAACGACGGCACGAATGCGATCATGGCGGCGCATGCCGGCGCGACGATTCGCGTGTTTCCCTATGCCTCGCGCCGCGGCAAGGCCGCCGTGCTGAATGCCCTGGCCGGCGAAGCGCGCGGTGAGATCCTGGTCTTTTCGGATGCCAACACCATGTATCGGCGGGACGCCATTCGGCGGCTGGTGCCCTATTTCGCCGACGCGCAGGTGGGCGGCGTGTGCGGCCGGCTCGTGCTGCTCAACCGAAACGGCCTAAGTGAGGCAGAGGGCGAGCGCTTTTATTGGGATTATGAGAACTACCTCAAGTACCTGGAAGGAAAAATCAAGACGGTTTTCGGTGCGAATGGCGCTATTTATGCGATTCGGCGGGAGCTTTACCATCCCCTGCCCACAAGCAAGGCGGTGATGGATGACTTCCTCATTCCCTTGCACATCGTACAGCGCGGTTATGACATCGTCTACGACAAGGATGCGGTGGTATACGAATCAGCGGCGCCGAGCCTGCGCGCCGAGTTCCGGCGCAAGGTTCGCATTGGCGCCGCCAATTTTCATGGCATTCGCGAGATTCTGCCTCTGCTCAGCCCGACGCGCGGATTTGTCGCCTTCGGGCTGTGGTCCCACAAAATCATCAGGTGGTTCGCGCCGTTTCTGCTGCTGGCGATGCTTGCCGCTAATATAAGTCTGCTGGGCGAGCCGCATTACAACCTGCTGTTCGGTCTGCAGATGGCATTCTATGGTGCGGCGTTGTGCGCCTGGCTGCTGGACGCATTGGGCCTCCACGTGCCGGTGCTCATCTATCCCTATTATTTCGTCGTGGTCAATCTCGCGCTGTTGATTGGCTTCTTCAAGTTCCTCACCAATTCGCAGAGGCCAGCATGGGCGCGGGTCGAACGATGAGACGGTCATGTCCAAGCCGCTGGAAAAGGCTCTGCTCTTCCTCTCCGACGGCCTCGCCACTCACCTCGCCTTTGGAGCCTGGGCGGCGCTGCGCCAACGCCACGGTTTCTACGCCGAACCCGAGCCGCAGCAATTTCTGCTCAATGCCACAGTGATCTTCCTCTTTTGGCTGGCGTTGTTCGTCTTCTTCGGTCTCTATCGCTCTTGGTATGCCCAGTCCCGCGTCGACGAGTTCCTTGGTGTTGCCAAAGTGGTTTCGCTGGGCGTGCTGCTGATCTTTCTTGCCACCTTTGAGCCGCATCAGGATTTTTCCAATCCCCTATCCTCCAGCCGCGCAATGATTCTGTCCTACTGGCTGCTGATGATCGTGGCGGTGAGCGGCGGGCGCTTGCTCTTGCGGACCTTTCAACGCACCCTGCTGGAAGCCGGCATTGGTGTGCGCAGAACGGTGATCGCCGGCTGGGGCCGCCGGGCGCGCGAGCTGTTCGATCATTTGCGCAAATCACCCGCCCTGGGTTATGAGGTGCTGGGATTCATTGACCTGCAGCCGCCGCCGGCGCCGGAGGTTTACCGCGCCTGTCCCGTTCTGGGATCACTGCCTGATCTGCCCGCGCTGCTGCAGCAAAACAACATCACGGAAGTGCTGATTGCATTTGACGGCGATTCGAGGGAGCACGTTGCCGCGGTGCTGCGCGTTTGCGAGGCCGTGCCGGTTCGCTGCAAGATCGTACCGGCGCTGGTTGACGTGATCATCGGCCAGGCGCGTACCAATCAGATTTATGGTTTTCCGCTTATCGACGTGATGCCCGAGCCGATGGCCGCTTGGGAACGCCATGTGAAGCGGCTGGCAGACGTCGTCATTGCCGCGGCGGGGCTGGTGCTGCTTCTGCCCTTCTGGCTGCCAGCCCTGTTGGCGATTTGGGCGGAAACGCGGCAGCCGGTTTTCTGCGAGCAGTGGCGGGTGGGGCTGCGTGGTCGGCGATTCAAACGCTATCTTCTTCGCACGGCAAAAAACGGCTCGCGCGAGAATGTTGGGACACCGCAGGAAGGCAAAGTGGGCAGAGCCATTCGGCGGCTGCACCTGGAGGGCGTGCCGCAATTGTGGAATGTCTTGAAGGGTGAAATGAGCCTGGTTGGGCCGCGGGCGGAACGCCCAGAATTGGTTGGCGGGCTGCAGCGCGACATTCCGTTCTACTTTCGCCGGCTGCATGTCAAGCCCGGTATCATCGGGTGGGCGCAGCTCAAAGGTGACTGCGACGCTGCGCTCGAAACTGTAAAGGCCATGCTACCATATGATTTCTTCTACATCGAGAACATGTCACTGCGCATGGATTTGAAAATCTCGCTCAATGCGATTTATGCGGGATTGTTGCGGCGGAAAAGCTGACAGATTCTTCCCGCCTCAACCCGGCGAACAGCTTTCTCATGCGATGGACAACTGCCAAGCCCTCGCCGGGCACAACGCCCTCCACGCGCGTTACCCAGTTGTTCGGTCCCCGCTCATGACCTTTCCAGCCGGCTCTCCCGCCAGAATCATTCCTGCAACGCTGAGCGCACTTGGCCTTTCGGCTGCAAACAGCCAATCGACGCGCAGCCAGAATCCTGCAATCACGCGAGAGTGAAAAATTCCGATTGCGTCGACCGGCATTTCACGCCATTCGCCCTGTTCATTTCGCCAAAAATACGCTTCCTGGCGATGGGGATCGATGAGCCAGTACTCCGGCGCACCGTGTTCGGCATAAAGCTTCTTTTTTTCGACGGCGTCCAGGCGGCGGCTTCCGGGAGAAATAATTTCAATCGTCGCGTCAGCCGGGCCAAAAATTTCCGTATTGCCAAACAAATGCAAACGATCGTTGCGGATGAACATCAAATCCGGCTCCGGCGCATTCTCGTCATCGAGCTTCATGGCCACGCGCGAGCCAACAATCAAGCCGAGTTTTTTTTCATCGACGAAGGCATGCAGGATGAAGTGCAGAAACCCCGTCAGTCCTTCATGTCCAATTGTTGCAGGCGACGCCATAATAATCTCCCCTCGAATTAAGGCGGCTTTCTGCTCTTGTACGCGGCTGCAAAACTCGCTGTAGGTGAATTTTTCCGAAGGCGGCACGGCGCGCGGCATGGGCTTGGTGAGTAAATCGGACGGCATATCACACCTCTTGATCTCCTGTTTGGGGCCATAATTCCGGCAAGGCTGCCTTCAAAAGTAAAATCAATTTCTCGCCGGCAATTCCGCCAGAATCGTCTGCACAATCTCAACTTCATCCGGCTGCTCGGCGGCGAAAAGCCAATCGAGGCGCAGCCAAAAGCCTGTTATGGCAACGGAATGAAAAATGCCGTTTTTATCCACCGGCAAATTTTTCCATGTCGCGTTTTCGTTGCGCCAGAAATGTGCTTCTTGTTTGTGTATGTCGATCAGCCAATATTCCGCCACCCCAAATTCCGCATACAATTTCTTCTTGTCAACCGTGTCCAGCCGCCGGCTGCCGGGGGAGATAACTTCGATAGCCACATCCGCCGGTCCGAAAATTTCGGTGTTGCCCAACAAATGCAAACGATCGTTGCGGATGAACATCAAATCCGGTTCGGGCGCGTTTTCGTCGTCGAGTTTCATGGCGACACGCGAACCGATCACCATCCCCAACTTTTGCTTCTTGACGAAGAGGCGAAGAAGCGTTGACAGATAATTGACAAGTTCTTCGTGTTTGACGGTTGCAGGCGCCGCCATAATAATCTCCCCTCGAATTAAGTCGGCCTTCTGCTCTTGTACGCGGCTGCAAAACTCGCTGTAGGTGAATTTCTCCGAAGGCGGCACGGCGCGCGGCATGGGCTTGGTGAGTAAATCGGATGGCATATCACACCTCTTAAATTCCCATTACGGCCTGCAATTTTGGCATGCGTTTTTTCAAAAGCAAGATCAATTCTACTATTGCCCGCGCCCGGCCAGCATGACATAGACGGTGTGCAGGATGATCTTCAAATCCATGCGCAGCGACATATTTTCAAGATAAAACAGATCATACTGCAGCTTCTGTTTCACGTCTTCCAGGGTGGCATCATAGGCGCCCTTGATTTGCGCCCAGCCGGTGATGCCGGGCCGCACGCGCAGCCGCCGAGTGTAGAGCGGAATTTCCTTGCGCAGTTTTTCCACGAAATACGGCCGCTCCGGCCGCGGCCCCACAATGCTCATCTCCCCGCGCAGAACGTTGAGAAATTGCGGCACTTCATCCAACCGCCATTTACGCAAGAACCGGCCCACCCGCGTGATGCGCGGATCATCCTTGTCCGCCCACTTCGGACCGGTGAGCTGCTCGGCGTTGGCAACCATCGACCGAAATTTGATGACTTCGAAAATGCGACCGTTCTTACCCACCCGCTCCTGCCGGTAAAAAGTGTTGCCGCGCGAATCCAGGCGAATCGCCAAAGCGAGCAGCAGCCACAGCGGCAGGCCCAGCACGATCACCAGCAGGGAGACGATCACATCGATCGCGCGTTTGGCCAGCCGTTCCCACGCCGGCATGTATTGCGGCAGGATCTCGATCAACGGGAAGCCGTAGATCTGATTGGTACGCGCCTGGCCGGTGATGATGCTGTAGAGATCGGGCATGATCTTGAGGCTCACCGGCAGACCGTCGGTCTGCGCGATGATCTTGACCAGCGCGTCTTGATCCTGCTTCTGCAGCGCGATCAGAATCTCCTCGACCTGATGGCGCAACACAATGTCGGCCAGGCGGTCAAGCACGCCCAGCACCGGCACCCCGTGAAAGCGATGCAGCTTGTCGGACTCGGCGGGCGCGACGAAGCCGATGACGCGATAGCCGAGCGCCGGATATTTGCTGACGTTTTGATACAGCTCGCGCGCCTTTTGCCCCCAGCCCACAATCACGGTGCGGTGCAGGCCGATGCCGTTTTCGAGCAGGCGGCGCTGCGTCGTGCGCAGCATCATGCGGCCGGTGATCACGGCACCGGCCACGAGGAGCCAGTAGCTCGCCAGCAGCATGCGGCCGCGCGAGATCGGATTCTCCAGGTCGCGCTCCCAATCCAGCGTCAGCAGAAAGATCAACAGCACGCCGCCGCCCACGATCTTCGCGATGGCGATGGATTCATCCAGCCGTGAGGCGGCATTCCAGGCGCCATACAAGCCGAAGAGCAGAAACACCAAGAACCAGAAGGCAAAGATGAGGTTGGCGAGAAAAAAAGCGTGCTCAAAATCGAGAATGGCAAACAGGCCCAGCTCGGAGCGCAGATGCGCCCATGCGAAAAAGGCCGCGGTGATGGCGGTATAGTCGCTCAAGATCACCGCTGACTTTTCCACCCATTTGGGAATGGCGGCGCCCCAGCGTTTGCTGGCGATCAATCCCACCAGCGAACCGACGCCAAAGCCGAGATGAATGACGGCCAGCACCGGCAGCAAGGCCGGCAGATGCCGCAGCCGGCTGCGCAGCGCCAACACCGTTGCCAGTGTGACATTGGCCGCGGCGTAGACCGCGCCGAGGGCAAGCACGCCCACCGCCGCCCAGGCCGTGGCCGGCGTGAGCAGCGCCAGAGTGGCCACTGCCAGGAGCAGCAGCGCCGGCAGCAGAAAGCGCACGCGCAATTGCGCGCCGGTCTTCTTGGCGCGAATCGCCCAGGCATGGCCGTGCACGCCGGCCCATCCCAGCAAATCGAAAAGGTCTGCGCGCATGGTGAGGGCCGATTGAATGCGCGGGGAGAAATAGAGTGAATAGCCGTGTTGTTCCATGCGCGTCGCGGTGTCGTACTCATGGCCGGGCATTTCGTGTTCGAGCACGCCCGCGGCGCTCAAGGCCGCGCGGCGATAGGCGCCATGGAGCAAGGCCTCACGGCGCACGCCGCTGTGTGCTTCCTCCTGCGTGCCGGTGGGCAAAACCCATTTCGAACCCAGGGCAATGCTGGCCGCCTGTTGCAGCCGGCCGGCGCCGCGATAGTGCAGGCGGCCACCCACGCCCGCGCTGCCGCTGGCCTGCAGTGCGGCAACGCTTTGCGCGATGAAATCATCAGCGAGCACGGCATTGGGCGCGACCGGAATGACAACATCCTGGGAATTGGCAGCGGCGCGGCGGGACAGGGTTTTGCGCGTTTTGGCATAGCTGCGGCGCACGCGCAGCGCCGGATTGGCCCGGGCAAAAGCGCGGATCGCTTTCTGCGTCGGCTCGTCCGGCGCTTCGGCGATGATCAGGATTTCGATGAGAGGCAGCGGGTAGGTTTGACGCGCGAGGGAAGCGAGACACGCCGGCAGATACTGCGTGGCGCCCCGCAAGGGGATCACGATGGCGACCTGGGGAAGCACCTCCTCACGGGCAGGCACTGCTGCAGACGGCTGGCTGGGGCTGGGCAAGGCCATGCGCTTCGCACTCCGAAAAAGAAAACCACGAATTTCACCAAAAGAACGGCGACAATCTGTGAAATTCGTGGTTCATTTTCAATGCTGAAGTACAGCCGTCTGCGCCGGTGGCCGGCCCGCAGTTCTCAATGGTCCTCGTGATGGCGCATCACATCGGGGATCGAGTTGGTGCCGCAGCCGAGCTTCACGACTTTGCGCTTGTAGTTCTTGCCGTTCACCGCGCCGTTGGTGGCATTGCGCGTGTCCACCACCAGCCTGGCATTCTTGACGATCATGTCGTAATCATAGGCATCGTGGTTGGTTGCAATCACCACGCAATCCGCGCTTTGAATCAGCTTGGCGGTGAGCCGGCGCGAGCGATAGAGCTTGCCGTTGACTTTGAGCGTGGGCACCCAGGGATCGTTGTATTCCATCCGGCGGCCGCCGCGATTGTAGAGCAGCTCCATCAACTTCACCGCCGGCGAATTGCGCGTGTCATCCACATTCTTTTTGAAGGCCGCGCCCAGCACCAGAATCCTGGCGTCGCGGATGGCCACGCCATGATGCGAGAGCGAGCGGATGATCAAATCCAGCACGTAATAGGGCATGTTCTCGTTGGTCTGCGCCGCCAGCTCGATGAAACTGGTGTGAAAGTCATACTCGCGCGCCTTCCAACTCAGATAGTAGGGATCGACCAGAATGCAATGGCCGCCGATGCCGGGTCCGGGCCAGAAGGGCATGAAGCCGAAGGGCTTGGTCGAAGCCGCCTGCACCACTTCCCAAATGTCCACGCCTTCCATGCGGTCGCAGAGCTGCGCCAGCTCGTTCACCAGCGCGATGTTGACCGAGCGGAAGATGTTCTCCAGCAACTTGGTCATTTCCGCGGCTTTGGGATTGGAAAGCTCGTGCACGTCGGTCACAATCTTGCGCGAAACCGCTGCCGCCAGCTTCGTGCACTTCTTGGTTACGCCGCCCACCACCACCGGCGTGGTCGCAGTGGTGAATCTCTTGTTGCCGGGATCGATGCGCTCGGGCGAGAACGCCAGATAGAAGTCCTTGCCCACGGTGAGCTTCTGCGCTTCCAGAATCGGCTGCACCACTTTCTCCGTGGTTTCGGGATAGGTGGTGGATTTCAGGATGATCAATTGATCCTTGCGCAAGCCGGAGGCGATGCCGTTGGCCGCGCTCACGATGTAGGAGACATCCGGCTCTTTGTTGTTGGTGAAGGGGGTGGGCACGCAGATGAAGATGACATCCGCCTTGCCGATGCCTTTGAAATCGGTCTGGCCTTCCAGCTTGCCGGCCTTCACCAATTCCGCCAGCTTGTCTTTGTCCACGTCATCGATGTAATTCTGGCCCTTGTTGAGCTTGGTGATCTTGCGCTCATCCAAATCGATTCCCACGGTGTCATAGCCGGCGGCGGCATATTCGACGGCCAGAGGCAGGCCGACGTAGCCCAAGCCGATGACGGCGATCTTCGCGCTTCCGTTTTCAATCTTCTGTTCCAGCGTCACAGGTGCACTCCTTCCAATGGTTATCCTCAAAGTACGAGCCTACCCACAGGCGGCTTTGGGAAATGATAAAAGCATCGCTCAGGTTAAACTTAATCCGGAGGAATAAAGTCGTGCCTCGGGCGAGGGGTGTAAACAGGCAGGGACGAAATCAACCTTACAATGATTTGCCATAGTTTTTTCGGTAAAACTCGAGATATTCGCCGCTTTTCAGTTTCTCCCACCACCAGCGATTTTGCGCATACCAATCGATCGTATGTTCCAGCGCCGCTTCCAGCGTGTGTTGCGGCCGCCAGCCCAGGCCGGCAATCTTGCCGCAGTCCACGGAATAGCGGCGGTCATGGCCGAGCCGGTCGGTGACAAAAGTCTTGAGCGTCGCGGGCTTGTTCAGCCGGGCCAGAATGAAATCGGTGATTTCCAAATTCGTGCGTTCGTTGCCGCCGCCGATGTTGTACACTTCGCCGGGCTGGCCCTGCGCCAGCAAGAAGTGAATGGCGTCGCAATGATCTTCCACATAGATCCAATCGCGCACGTTCTTGCCGTCGCCGTAGATCGGCAGCGGCTTGTCCTCGATGGCATTGGTGACGAACAGCGAGATCAGCTTTTCGGGATATTGATAGGGTCCGAAATTGTTCGAGCAGCGCGTGATGATCACCGGCAGGCCGTAGGTGACAAAGTAGGAATAGGCCAGCCGGTCGGCGCCCGCTTTCGAGGCCGAGTAGGGACTCGAGGGCATCAACGCGTCGGTCTCTTTGAACGAACCGTTTTCGATGCTGCCGTAGACTTCGTCCGTGGAAATTTGAATGAACTTGCTGACGCCGTGCCGGCGGCTGGCGTCCAACAGGACAAAAGCGCCAAACACATCGGTGCGAATGAACGCATCCGGGCCGCCGATGGAGCGGTCCACGTGGCTTTCCGCCGCAAAATTCACCACCACCTCGACGCCGTCCATCAGCTCATCCACCAAGCCGGCGTCGCAAATATCGCCCTTCACGAAGCGATAGTTGGGATGGCCTTTGATGTCGCGCAGATTCTCGAGATTCCCGGCATAAGTGAGTTTGTCGAGATTGATCACCTCCACGTCGTCATGCCGGCGCAACAAGTAGTGGACGAAATTGCTGCCGATGAAGCCGGCGCCGCCGGTCACGAGGATTTTTCGCATGGTCCCTTCCTTGGTTGAGTTCGCCACACAAGTTGCGGTATCGATCCCGCTGCCGCGCTCGAAAAAAAGATGGCGAATTTAAACATAGCCGTTCCGAAAGTCAACAATGGCCTCTTGCTGCCGGGCTGCGGAATTCACTCGACTGAAAGTCAATGACTTGGCGCTGCTTCACCGTTTCAGCATGAGAAACTGTCTCATGCCGGCTAACCCTGGCAAGCGCAATTGCGGCTTGCCGGCCGGATTTGTAGGTCTCTTATCATCATCGAGTTAAGCCGGCGCACGCAGCACTTTTCCCGCCAGCGTGCCGGTGAATTTTTCCTGGTCAATGACGAGTTGGCCGTTCACGATAACAAAAGGAATGCCAACCGGATACTGATGCGGTTCTGACCACGTGGCGCGATCGGCAACGGTCTTGGGATCAAAGACAACCACATCCGCCCAGCAACCGAGCTTCAGCACGCCGCGTTCACGCATGCCCAAAGTCTGCGCGGGCAGCGCGGTCATCTTGCGCACCGCCTCGCCCAGCGTCATGAGGCCCTGTTCGCGCACATACTTTCCCAACACCCGCGGAAAAGTGCCGAACGAGCGCGGATGCGGATTGCCGCTGCGCAACACGCCCTGCTCCGCCAACGCCGAACCGTCGCTGGCGGGCATGCAGTAGGAATCGGCCAGAAGCCCGGCCGTGTCTTCTTCGCGCATGGCGAATCCCACCATGCCGCCCCCGCCCTTTTCGATGAAGAGGAACTGCACCAACAGGTCAAAGGGATCAGCGCCCGCCTGCGCCAATTCGGCAAGATTCATACCTTCATACTCCTTGCGGCGCGGATGGTTGGGCAGGCTGGAGATCATCACGGATTGCCAGCCGCCGATCTTGTCGGCCTCGTATTGCACGAGCGGCCGCAGTTGCGTGCGCACCTGCACGTCTTGCAGACGTTGCACGAACGCTTCGTTGCCGCCGGCGCGACTCCACAACGGAAACAACGAAGCCAGTCCGGTGGCATAGGCGGTGTAGGGATAGCGATCGCAGGTCACGCGCAGGCCGGCTTGGCGCGCGGCCGCCAGTCTCGCCAGCATCTCCGGCTGCTTGTGCCAGTTGTTGTGGCCGGATGCTTTGATGTGAGAAATGTTGAGCGCGACGCCCGCATCCTGCGCAATGCGAATTGCCTCCGCCACCGCCTCCAGCAAGGTGTCGTCTTCGTTGCGCATGTGGGTGGAGTAAATCGTCCTGCCGGCTGCGGCCTTGCACAGCGCAATGATTTCCTCGGTGCTGGCAAAGCTGCCCGGCGTGTATTCCAATCCCGAAGAAATGCCGCAGGCGCCCTGCTGCAATGCCGTGCGCAGCAGCGCCTGCATCTGCGCGATTTCCTCCGCAGCCGCGGGGCGACCTTCCAGGCCGACCGCGAGCTGGCGCAGCGTGCCCTGCCCCACCATGCTGGCGGCGTTGGTGATCATGCCGCCGGCTTCGAGGCGCCGAAAATAGCCGGTGAAATCCCGCCATTCGACCGCGAGACCGAAGCGCTTGCTCAGATCTTCGTGCAGCTCGGCGCGCATTTTTTCATTCAACGGTGCCAGGGAGTCGCCGTCCTGCCCGAGAATTTCAGTGGTGACGCCCTGCCGGATTTTGGACTGTGCCTCACCGCCGAGCAGCAACTCTTCGTCGCTGTGACTGTGAAAGTCGATGAAGCCCGGCGCAACCGCCAGGCCGGTGACCTCGAGCGAGCGTTTGGCTTTGCGCTCGCGTAAATCGCCGAAAGCGGCGATGCGGCCGTCCTTCACGCCCAGGTCGCTGAGAATGCCGGCTTGGCCGCTGCCGTCATAAAGCAGCCCGCCGATCAGCAGCAGATCGAATTCGTACCAGGAAGCGCAGGCCGCGCCGAGCAGCGGCGCAGTCGCCAGCGCGCCGGCCAGGCCGGTTTTCAAAAAATCCCGCCGGGAATACTGTTTGGCCATCTCTCCTCCGTGATGAAATTGGCGCAATATAGCCGCGCCTCGCTGGAGAAGCAAGGGCATTTCTGGCAGAATCGCGGTTGCCTGTGGCCAAAACTCTGTTATCTTGAGCGTTTGTAGTAATGCCTTCAGGCATTCAGCGTTCATGACGTGAAGGCTTTGTTTGTAGTAATGCCTTCAGGCATTCAGCGCTCATGACGCAAAGGCTTTGTTTGTAGTGATGCCTTCAGGCATTCAGCGCTCATGACGCAAAGACTCTCTGTTTTCCATGAGTCCAACTCGAGACCTCAAGCGCGACGCCTAAAGGCGTTACTACAAGCCATTGCGTTACTACAAACCCGGGAGCACCGCAATGCCTTACGAATACCGCCGTATGACGCCGGAACAGCGTGAAGCAGTTGTACGTTCGCGCGCCGCCAAAGGGTATCCCCTGCACGCCCCGCCGCATCCGCTCAAGGAAAGAGCCTACTATCTGCTCTCGGCTGCCAATTTTGAACACCGGCCCATCATGGCAAGCCTCGCCCGCCGCACGGAATTTCAAAAACGGGTTTTGGATAAACTTCAAGAGAGTGGAATTGAAATCGCGGCGTGGGTCTTTTTGCCGAATCACTATCACCTGCTGGCCTATGTGCCGATGTTCCCGAAGCTGTCTTTTCTATTCAACGGGCTGCACGGCGCCACCTCCCGCAGGTGGAACCAGGAAGACGGCCAAATCGGCCGCACGGTGTGGTACAAGTTCAATGATCGCATGATCCGCGGGGAAGCGCACTTCTTCACGACTCTGAATTACATTCACTACAATCCGGTGCGGCACGGCTACACGAAACGGATGGACGCGTGGGAGTGGTCAAGCTTTGGCTGGTATCTCGAGGAAATGGGGCGTGATCGATTGGTGGAGATTTGGAGGAAATACCCTCTCAGGAACTACGGCAAAAAGTGGGATACTTTTTAGTGCTTGTCAGCGTTCGTAGTAATGCCTTCAGGCATAGTGCCTTGGGCACGAGGAAGTGCTACGCCTTCTGAGAGGCATGCTCCTGGCTCCAAGCCAAACGCCTGAAGGCGCTACTTCAAGCCGCACGCCTGAAGGCATCACTACAAGCGACTACACGCCTTTCCTTCCCTAGTTCACCGCCAGCCGCTGTTTGGCCTGGGTGCGAATGAAGGCGTAGTTCATGTTGTTCAACGCGTTGAAATTGGCGGCCTTCGCATACGCTGCTTTGGCTTTCACCTTGTCGCCCTGCGCGGCGTAAGCCTGCGCCAGCCGGAAATGCGTGTAAGGATTCTGCTGATTGGCGAGCTGGAACTCCGCAATGGCTTTGCCGGGATCGTTCTCCGCAAGTGCAATAGTCCCGGCCAGCTCATGCGCCAGCCAAATCTGAAACGTATTCTTCGCGCCCTCGGCCTGCGTGCGGAACTCCTCTGATTTGGCCCGCGCTGTTTTGAGATCTCCGGTCGCCACCGCCACCCGCGCCACGTTGTAGAGATGTATGCGTCGCGCATTCTCTTTGACCTCGGGCGCAAGGCTGGAGGCCGCCATCACCTGCAGGGACTTGTCGAATGTTGCCAGCGCGTCCTGATATTTCCCGGCCTCGAACAGAATGTTGCCCATCGCACCCAAATCGCCGGCCATGGCCGCCGCGTCGTTGATCTTCTCGCCCATCGCATACTGCTTGTCCATTTCCTTCAGCGCGCTGCTCCAGTCGCCGGCATCCACGTACGAAACCGTCATGGCGAAGAGCGCGGCGCGGCGTTCGCCGTCGTTGCGCGCCATGCCGTGGAGCTTCTGAAGCTGGGCCCGCGCCTCTTGATGCCGGCCGAGCAGGTTGAGATCGGTGGCAATGCCGATGTGCGAGGCAGCAAAATTGGGATTGCGCGCCAGCGCCTCCTGATAATGCTTGATCGACTCTTCGAACCTGCCCATCTTCTGCAGCAATTCCGCATAGGAATCGCGCGGATTCGGGTCATTGGGAATCAGTTCGATATACTTCTTGAAAGCCTTTTCCGCTTCAGCGTAGTTTTCCATGAAGCGGTGGGCATAACCCAGTTGGTTGTATGGCTGAGTGAAGTTCGGCGCCAGCGCCGTGGCCTTTTGATATTCGGCGATGGCTGCGGCCCAATCCTGCTGGCCGAAATAGTAGCCGCCGAGCAGATTGTGGGCACGCTCGTCCTGCGGAAAGGCTTCCACCAGTTTCTGATAGTGTTCCTTCTGTTGCATGGGCGCGCCATTCACCCCCGCCTGAAAACCCAGAATCCACAGCCGTTCTCCCGCTGAGACTTTGTCGGCCAAAGCCACGGCCTTGTTCATTTGCTCAAAGAAGCCTTTGGCCGTCGGCTGGCTGAAGGAGGAGTAGAGATACGCCATGGCGAAGTCCGGATCTTTGGCAATGGCCTGATCGAAGTGTTGCAGCGACTCCTGTCCCTGCAGCCGCTCGAACAGATCGCGGCCTTTGAGAAAGGCTTGCCGCGCCTCCTCGGAGGAAGTGGTGATTGGAATTTTGGTGCCGTTGCCGGAGGCGTAGGCGGTGAGCGCGAGCAGCAGGGCGGAAAGCGCCAGCCTTCGCGCAGTGCGGAGAAAGAAACGCAGCTTCATCATGAACTCCCTGAGCTTGATGAATGAGTGAAGAGAGACGGGAAAATGAGGCATTGTCACGGCCGGCAGCGCGGCAGGTCATGCCGCATCGCGACACGGTGCCAGCCGGGTTACTCTGTGCGCAAGAGTTTCCCAACAACACCATAGACGGTGACCCGGCGGTTCTACAAATCGTTCAAGTTTTGCCGACGAGTGGAGGAACAAGAACGGCAACTCACGCGAGCGCGGCGATTCCGGACTGCACTTGCGGCTTTGGCGAGCGCGCGACAAAGCAATCTCATCAAGCAAGCAATTCGGCGAATCGCGGTTGCGCGAATTGCTTTCGTTGCACTTGCGTCTTGGGCTCAGGCGCGTGAAGACGGACGATCATCATCGACGAGCGAGACTTCATCCATTTCGACATGATGCCCGCCCGGCAGAAACAAATGGCTGTAAACCTGTTCCAGATAGCGGTCGGTCATGCCCTGCAAATGCTCCACGATGCGCAGAATGAACTTGGGATCATTCGCATTCGGGTGTCGCAACCCAAAGCGCCGCAGCGAGTGGCTGTGCATGCTGTGCGGTGACGCCACAAAATGGGCGAAGACCTTCTGCAGGTATTTGCTGCCCTTGTCGTTCATGCGCACCACGGTGGCAGCGTGATGAATGTATTCGGGAATGAATTTCTCGCGCAGGCTGTTGCGCAGCGCCCACACCGCCGGGCTGTAGCCCACCAGCTTGCAGCCGCGGAATCGAAGGCAAATCTGGCCGAGGGGATACGCTTTGAGCGGCCGGCCACCGCGCAACACCAGCACCTGTCGGCGATCTTCCGGCCGGCCGGCATGCGGCAGCCAGAACAACTGCCAGTCTTCGCCGTGCTCCTCTCGCATCAGCGTGTAGCTGTGGTCGGCGTTGCGCTGACAATGCTGCAGCTTCATGGTCACCTGTGGACGCGCCGCCGGATCCCAAGCCTCAGCGCAGTAGCTGGTAGCAGTCGGTGTGGGTGCTTCCGGCGCGCCTAGTTGAATTTCAGCGAGCAGAAACTGCTCGGGGCGTGCCGGCTCGGCGGTGAGTTCCGGCAGCCCGCTGCTGACCAGGGCTTCACTCATCGCCTGGGTCAAACGCAGAGAGGTGGTCTCGATCAAATTGGAAAGCAGGATGGTGCGCAGCAGGGCCAGCAGCGTGCCGACCGTGCGGTCTTTGCGGCTCTCGATCGTGTGCAACATTTCCGTGAGTTTTCCGAGGCGGGAACGGGATTCTTCATCCAGGCTCATGCCGAAACGGGGCGAGAGGCCGAGCAAGTCGGTGAGATTCTTCTCGGTGATGTGAGGCAGCAGCGTCTCCTGTAACTCATCGAGCGTGAACAAGCGATAGCGCAGCCCGTCTTCGAGATCGTGCATGATGGAAGTCAGCTCGTCGGCAAATTCGACCACCTGGCCCTCCAAGGTTGCGGGAGAGAACGGCTCGAGTTCGTCCATGACGTACTGTGAGCCGTACATGCGCAATTGCCCTGCTTTCAATCCGCGCGAGCTGTGCTTGAGAATACCCTCGCGCACCGCCCAGGTCAAATCCATTCCCCACCCGCGGCGGCTGTCGGGCGGATCAAAAGCCGCGGCCTCCGAGACTGGCCGGCGATCCCACTCGTACCCGCTTTCGAGCTTGTCCACCACCCGCACACTCTGCACATTGTGATAGAAGGCCGGGCCAAACTCGCCCCACTTGCTTTGCAGGAAGGGTTCCTGCTTGGGCCAGCATTCCATGAACATTCTCGCGATGGCTTCCTCGCCCACGTGGCCGAAAGGCGTATGCCCGAGATCATGCCCGAGAGCAATGGCCTCGACCAGATCCTCATTCAAGCGCAAAACCTGGCCGATGATGCGGGCGGTTTCACTCACCTCGATGACGTGGGTCAGGCGGGTGCGAAAGTGATCGCCGACGTGGGTAACGAAAACCTGGGTCTTATATTCCAAGCGGCGGAAGGCGTTGGAGCTGGAGATGCGCTCGATGTCGATTTGAAAGGCGGTCTTGAAACGGCTGAGCGTGCCGGCGAGATCGCCGCTGCGTGACACTTTCATGGTGCTTCCCGGAAAGACCAGGGCTGGCCGCGCGGGAAAGACCGTGTCGCCGCGGCGCACGTGCGGATCAGCCTCGGATCGCCGCCAGCTCAGAGAATGATCCGAGCTGTGGCTGGCATAGGGGGCAAGATTCTCCCATTCCCATTGCTCGCGGCCTTCGCGATAGTCCAACAGCAGTTTCTGTGAATTCGGCATGGCCGGCCTCCTTCCTGTGGTGGTGAGAAATGAGGTGTGGCCGCTTCGCGATGTTCGCATGCGGTATCGGGCCCAACCGCCTCGCGGGATTCAGACGAAACGCACAACACCAGCTTTAGTATGGCAAGGCTGACAAAGCTGGCGCGCGAAAACTGGTTGCGGCAAATTCAAAAGAACAGACCAGCGCCGGCCCCCGCTCAGGATTGTGGCAGACGGGCGCACCAGGCCGCCGTCAGAAACACGTGCAATCTGGAGCCGGCGGCCTCGCCCTGAAAATCATCTTGTGGATTTGGAATTCGCGGCTATCTTATATGCCCCAGCCGCTGCCAACGAAATCACCAGGGCCATGCCATGCGCTGCAGTCACTGTCAAACCGAAAACCCAACTCAGTTTCATCATTGCGGCAACTGCGGGGCGCCGTTGTTTCTTGCCGCCCTCAAGGAAGTCGGGGAGCAGGAGGAGGCCGCCACCTACTACATTTTTGCTGAAGGGGCCACGCTCGGCCGCCACTACGAGAATACCATCGTCCTGCTCGATCCCTCGGTTTCGCGCTCCCATGCGCGCCTGGAGTTCAGTGCCGGCCGGTTCTTCATTCAAGACCTGGGCAGCAGCAATGGCGTGCTGGTGAACGACAGCAAAGTCGAGCGCCGTGAGTTGAAGGATTTTGATCTCCTCACCATCGGCCAAATCATGCTGCTGTTCCGCACCACCGAATTGGCGCAAAGCGGGCAGAATCGCGTGCTGCTCACCCAGGACAAGTTTCTCGCCGCGATCAAAGACATCGGCGACAGCGCCAAGTCGGCCGCGCTGTCCAACCGCGTGCTCGAAATCGCCGCGGAATTCGCCGTCACCCTCACCCGCGCCGAGCGCGCCATCATCTTTCTCTATGACCGCTACCTCGATCTCAAGCCGGCGGTGTTCCACAATCTCACCAAGGACGAGCTGCAGCGCGATGAATTCGCGGTGAGCCGTTCGACCATCGAGCAGGCGGTGAGCACCGGCGAGCTGGTGGTGCGTGAACAAGCGCAACACGAGGCCCGGCAGAGTGCCAATCAAAGCATCATCGCGCTCAAGCTCAACACCATCATCTGCCTGCCGCTGAAATCGCCGCACGCGCTCGAGGTTTCCACCGCCCATGACGCCGAGGCCACCGGCCACTTTGCCAAGGGGGTGATCTTCGGCGTGCTTTATCTCGACAGCCGCCGGCCGCTGAAAGGCCTGCCCGAGCACCGCCGCACCATGCTGCAGGTGCTCGCCGATCAAACCTCGCTGGCCATTGAGAACGCGCTGCTGCAAAGGGAAATGGCCGAGAAGCAGCGCCTCAAGAAGCAGATGCGCGCCGCCAAGGCCGTGCAACAGCGCCTCTTTCCAGATGCCGAGTATTCGCATCCTGGCTTCGAGATGGCATTTCACTTCGCGGCCGCGCAGCAAATCGGCGGTGACTATCTCAATTTCATTCCGTTGAGTGAAACGCGTTTTCTCATTGCCATTGGCGACGTGGTGGGCAAGGGCCTGCCCGCGGGCTTGGTGGTGATGACGCTGCACGGCGGCCTGTATTCGGAGATTTCGCATCATCAGCAGGTGCCGGCCATGATCCGCAATCTCGACCGGCTCATCTATGAATATGCCCAGGGCAAAGTCTTTGTCACGTTTTTTCTCGGGATTCTGGATATCGCGGCCAAGCTGCTGGAATTTTCCAGCGCCGGCCACAATCCGCCGCTGCTGCGCCGCCTGCCGGGGGAAGAGTGGGAGGAAGTGCGTGCCGTGGGCATCCCGCTGGGACTCGATCCCGCCACCCCGCGTTTCGTCGAAACGCTGGATTTGCAGTCCGGCGACCTGCTACTGCTCTACACCGACGGCATCACCGAGGCCAAGACCAAAGACCGCAAACAGTTTGGCGTGGCGGGACTCAAGCAGGTGGTCGACGGCTGGCTGGCCGCGCAGAGCCAGGAGCCGCTCACGCTCGCGACGCTGGTGCAGGAAGTGTTCGCAGCCGTGCAACAATTCAGTGGCGCCCGGCAATTCGAAGACGATACGACGCTGATGGCAGTGGCGGTGAAGTGAAAACTTTCTTCTGTTCGTAAAAACGGACTATTGCATTACAACGAACTCTGACCTATTTCGAAAGTTCTTGGCGGTGCCCAATTGGTTGTATTGCCAGATTCTCCTCATAATGTTTCTGTGGCGGCTTAAGATTGAACAACCCAAGATCATCGTGCTCGTCGGTGATTCGGTCGTGCTCGACAATGACGATGCCCACAAGCGCGAAGGCGTGGGGCCGGCCTACAAGAACAAGAAGGGGTATCATCCGCTGCACATCACCTGGGGCCCGCATGTGGTTGATGCCATTTTCTGTAATGGCTCAAGGCATTCGAATCCCGACAATGGTTTTATCAAAGCCATCGGGCGGCAGGTGAACTGGATTCGCCGGTCTTGCGCGAACGACATTCCGATCGTCGTCGTCACCGAAAGCGTCTTTTCATGCCCATCAATACGCCACAAATGCCTTGTCTGAATATTATGGTGAAAACTGAATCTCTTTTGCCCAAGAAAGGGAAAACCATGGCAGGCATAAAACGCAGAGATTTCCTTAAAAAGGGGGCGATTGCAGCGGTCACCGGTAGTGCCGGGTTCGTACGGGCTGGAACTCAGGGGCCGTTCGCGACCGTAGCTTCGAACTCTCGCGCCCAAAAGCTCGAAGAGACAACTCCGGCCGCCAGGAAATTCAACGGCCCTTATCGTGGCGAGCACTTGAATAGACTGGCGTTCCCCCTGGGTGGCATAGGTGCTGGTATGGTTTGCCTGGAAGGGAATGGTTGCATCTCGCATGTATCAGTGCGGAATACGCCAGATGTCTTTAATACACCATTCATGTTTGCGGCCATCTCAGTGAAGGATAATCCCAAAAGCGCGAAAGTGGTCGAAGGACCGCTACCAGCGTGGAAGATATTCGGCGGTCCCGGCGCAGGCAATGGAGCTGGAGAGACCTCGTATGGATTTCCGCGCTTCGAGAAGGCCTTTTTCGTTTCCCGTTTTCCTTTCGGGACTGTCCACTTGGAAGATGAGGATATGCCACTGTCCGTGCAGATCGCCGGTTGGAGCCCCTTCATTCCAGGCGACGCCGACAATTCCAGCCTGCCGATGGCTGCCCTGGAATATCATTTTGAAAACCGATCAGCACAAGCCCTCCAAGCAGTTTTCTCGTATCATTCATACAACTTCATGAAAATCGAAACCCCAAGTGAATGGGGCGGCGTTTTCGAACCCGGCGACTCGATTCGGCCACTAAAAAACGGGTTTGTGCTCGCGCAAGGCAGTTTGCCCGGAAAACCTCATTATCAAGGAGATTTTGCCATATTCACCATGGACGATCACGTTGTGGTGGATCATCGGTTGTTCCGCGGTGGATGGTGGGACGCCCGCACGATCCTTTGGAAGGATATTGAGGAAGGTCATCTGCCCAACGACGCTCCTGCTGAAAATTCGCTTGGGGCCTCGCTCTATGTGCCGTTCCAGTTGAGGCCCGGCGAGCAGAAGGTCATTCCGTTGATGTTGGCGTGGTACGTGCCGCATTCCAAAATTCGCGTGGGGAAGGGTCCGGGAGAAGAAAAGGCAGAGGCCATTATAAAAGCTTGCGATGGCGGCGAGAATTGCTTTTCTACGGAATATACCTCGCTGTTTTATGAGCCCTGGTATGCGGGTAAGTTCGAGAACGTAGAGAAAGTCGCAGCGTATTGGACGAATCACTATGCCGAGCTGAAGTCCAAATCAGAGTTATTCTCGGATACCTTCTACGCCCAGACGTTGCCGCCGGAAGTTATCGAGGCCGTGGCTGCAAATCTGACCATTCTGAAGTCGCCGACGGTATTGCGGCAAAAGGATGGAAAGCTTTGGGCGTGGGAGGGCTGTCACGATCGCGGCGGCTGCTGTCACGGCTCATGCACTCATGTCTGGAATTATGCCCAAGCCATTTGCCATTTATTTCCGGACTTGGAGCGCACGCTGCGGGAAACAGAATTCACCGTGGACCAAAGCGACGCAGGGCATCAGACCTTCCGTGCGGCTTTGCCCATTCGCGAAATTGAGCATAGCTTCCACGCCGCCGCGGATGGCCAGCTCGGTGGCATTATGAAGGTGTATCGGGAATGGCGCATTTCAGGAGACACCGCCTGGTTAGCACGTCTTTGGCCCAAGGTCAAACAGAGCATGGATTACTGTATCACGCAGTGGGACCCGAAAGCGAAAGGTGTCGTGGAAGAGCCGCATCACAATACCTACGATATTGAATTCTGGGGCCCGGACGGCATGTGCACAAGTTTTTATCTCGGCGCCCTTTTCGCCATGACCAGAATGGGAGCCGCATTGGGAAAAGAGGTCGCAAAATATAAGGAGTTGCTTCAGCGCGGCAAGAAGTACATGGAGACCAAGCTGTTTGACGGCGAGTACTTTAACCAACAAATTGTCTGGGAAGGATTGCGGACGCCCAGCCCGCTCGCGCAAAAAGAGGAGACGTGGAACGTCAATTATTCCGCCGAGGCCTTGGAGTTGCTAAAAAAGGAAGGGCCAAAATATCAGTACGGGAGTGGTTGCCTTTCGGATGGCGTGCTCGGTTGTTGGATTGCAAAAGTATGCGGCTTGGACGATTTCATCGATCCCGCGAAAGTCAGGAGTCATTTACGAGCCGTCCACCAATACAATCTCAAGACCGACTTATCCGATCATGTGAACCCACAGCGGCCGGCGTATGCTTGTGGGAAAGAAGGTGGGCTCCTGCTTTGCACCTGGCCGAAAGGAGGAAAACTCACACTCCCCTTTGTTTACAGCAACGAGGTCTGGACCGGCATCGAGTATCAGGTGGCTTCGCACCTGATGCTCATGGGCGAGGTGGAAAAGGGCCTCGAGATCGTTCGTGAGGCACGCAAACGCTATGACGGCAGAGTAAGGAATCCGTTCAACGAGTACGAATGTGGCCATTGGTACGCGCGGGCGATGTCGAGTTATGGCCTTTTGCAGGGGCTCACTGGCATCAGGTATGATGCGGTGGAGCAGACCCTTTACATTGATTCCAAGATCGGGAGTGATTTTGAGTCTTTTCTATCGACAGCGACCGGGTTTGCGACAGTTGGTCTCAAACAGGGAACGCCCTTTATTGAGGTGAAGCACGGAGACATTCATATTGTGGCATGCCTCGTTTCGGGTAGAAAGATGAAGCTGGAGAGGTAGGCTTATCTCCTCAATCAGATAGCTCAAGTATGCTTTAAGAAAGAATGTTTGTTTTTAAAAAGTTGTTTTTATCTATTGGGCAAGGGTAATTTATGAGAAAGTTTGATCAAAAAAGTTTCTGCTATCAGAAACAAATGTCTACAGGTAGAAACATCACGCCCAGCGGGTGCTGTTCGCTGAATAACAGTTAGCGTAGGAGGTCGAAAAAAGTTCGTTGCAAAAAAGAAAGTTTGGATTTAAATTTGGAAAGGGTTCTCAACAGAGACTACACTATCTTGGTGAATTTGAAAAAAGTATCGTGCTGGCTGCGCATAAGCATC
Source organism: bacterium (assembly GCA_023150945.1). NCBI lineage: Bacteria > bacterium. Next base: position 293,253 of record JAKLJX010000006.1, read on the forward strand.
GTGCCAGTCCGAACGTTTATCACCTCCATTATCTATGGATCAATCAAAGAAATACGATGTTGCTATCTCTCTGCGCTGGACGGACGTAGAGCATGCACGCGCGTTGTATGAGATTCTACGCGACCGCCTCGACGTATTTTTTGCCGATGAGAAACAATATGACTTAGTTGGGACGGATGGTGAAAAATCATTTGGCCACATTTTTCGTGATCAATCACGGGTTGTTGTCATTTTTTACCGTCATGACTGGGGTACCACTCCGTTTACTAGAGCAGAAGAGGCTGCTATAAAACAAAGGGCATGGAATGAAGGTTATAATTTCTCCATCTGGATTCCGATGGACGAATTCAAAGCTGTCCCACCCTATGTTCCACCGCAGCACGTATGGTTCGACTTCGAGCGTTATGGTGTCAATGGTCTCGCATCTGTTGTTGAGGAGCGCGTGCGCGAGAGTGGTCGGGAGGTGCGGCCCGAAACGGCTGTAGATCGGCTTCGCAAGGTTAAGCGCCGGATTGATCTTGAGAAGGAACGCGAATCCTTCGAGCGTTCTCAAGATGGCGTGGCCTTCGTGGCCGACTCGTTCCGGCGATTGGAAGAGGCAATAAATTTACAGCTTGGGAAGTATAGAGAGGTTAGCGCTGACATCCCGTTTTTGCTTGAGCGGGAAGGCGATAGGTTGAGAGTTACGTCGTGGCCGTATAGATGTTCTTTTCATATCGACCGTTATGCTAGCAATGTAATTACTGGCGCGTCACTAACAGCATACGTTAACGAGCATGTTAACAGCTCTGACAGGCGTGACAATTGGAGTAAAGTCAAACAAATCGAGTTTAAGCCAACGCTCGATGACAATGGCAATCCGACGTGGCGCCTTAGGAGTGGCGAATGTCATTCGTTAGAAACGGCAATAGCGCACGTTTTGGATGATTTTGCTGAACGGGTCTATCTCGCAGTCGAAAAGCGTGTAGCTAACCGGTAGCCTATGTAAATAGGAAAAGTCAGATGAAAAAATTTTCTCCAAACGCAATTCTCGCATTGAAGGAAGCTCTTACACATATATACTGGAAGAAGCAGGATCTCAGAAGTTTTGTTTATCACACGGTTGAAAACAAACTTTTCATTTCAACAATTGATTGGGACAACAACAAGAAAGCAGAAAGTGCCGGTATACTTGTTGATCGCATGGTTAATAGACTTGATTTGTACGAAAATGATCTTATGAGGCTCTTTGATGTTACAATGCATTTTGACGATTTTAGCCACTTGAAACAGTGGGACGATCCTGAAACAAAGATTAGAAAAGCAAAAGATGCCGTTGAGGCTTTGCGAAGACATGCAAGTGGCTATTTTCAGTTGAAGGAAGAAAAAGAAAAGGCTGAAGAGAGAAAGGGTGTATTTGATAGTATGCAGAAGGAAAAAGAGAGTTTTTCCAATATGCTCAGCGTTCTAAAAGATGATTTCATGAGATTAGTAGTTGAAACAAATGCTCAGAAAAGAGGGTTTTCGCTTGAAAAATTCCTAAATAGTCTATTCGGCCTGTTTGATTTAGAACCAAAAGAGTCATTTCGAATTGTTGGCGAACAGATAGATGGAGCGTTTACATTCGATGGAAATGATTTCTTACTTGAGGCCAAGTGGCAAGAAAAACCTGTTGACCTTGGTGATCTCTATAAGTTTGGCGGAAAAATAGAAGGACGATTGAAATTAACCTTGGGACTTGCATTTTCCATAAATGGTTTCACAGCCGATTATAAGGAAAGCAAGTCGCCATTACTAAAGACGATGTTATTAATGGATGGTGCAGATTTAGTTGCCGTTTTGGAAAACCGCATTGATCTAAAAGATCTACTATTTCGAAAGCGAAGACACGCATCTGACACGGGAGATATCTATTTTAAGCATCAAAATATGTAGGAAGATGTGGCTAACAGCGCTTCCACCGGCCTGCGGGGCAGAGCATGATTTCCATGAAATGGTAGCTCCGACGTCTGTCCTTCGATCAAGCTTTCTCTATGCCCCGCAGCCGGTGAAGCTCGCGTTGGGCATAGTAATTTCTCCCTGACTCTTTAGTAGGAAGTGATAACATGTAGCTATTGCAAGAAGCTACTTCATTAGTATTAGAACAGGAGTTAAAGAATATGCCCGGATATTACCGTATCATTTCTAATCTTGATGATTTCTTGCGTAAACTGCAAAAAAGTAGTATCGCAATATTGTGTGGTTCTGGTATTTCTTCCGGCTCTGGATTGCCCATCGCGAAAGATTTCATCACTTATCTCTTAGCACAATGCAATGCCAAAAGCCTTTTCGGGCATCTTCAAATTCAACTTCCTGAAGGCGTGCCTCTTAGATTTGAGGGCTTACTGGAAGTGCTCCAAAGAACTGTTGATCCGAATCTAGAAATTCTGGATATGTGTTACTTCCCTACTCAAGAATATCAACGTGTTCCCAATAAGTTGCACTATCATCTAGCTACAATCGCCCAAAATAGACCAGTTGTCACCACAAATTTTGATACACTCATCGAAGAGGCATTGCACCGTATGTCCTCAAGTTCCAATTGTTTTAATGCTGTTTATTTTCGGCAGAAAGATTGGAACGTTGGCAACTCAGTTACAAACGGACTCTGGAAAATACACGGGACAATTAGAGAGTGGGACAATATAAGAAGTTGGATACCTTCACGTGAGTCAGGTCCTGTGGCAACACTGCGATCAATCTCACGTACGCGGCGTGATGCGGACCGCCACGCCGTTTTGAAAGCCATTCTCCAAAAGTTTAACCTTGTAGTTGTAGGTTATTCAGGCACAGACGACTTCGATATTAGTCAATGGCTAACTGAGTTGCCTTCGGAACATGATTTATATTGGGTGGCTTTTTCAAGTGTTACCAAACAACTTGATGCACTTTTTACAAAACGGAAAGAGAACGGCATCCGTTCGAACGTCTACGTGTATGAGGCGCATAATGATTTGAAAAATGTCGAGATCATACTTCGATGCGCCTCCAATGCTAACTTTACAGAACCAAAAGTATCAAACTGGAATTGGAAGGCCGCTATAGACAAATGGACCGTTGATCATTTGTCATCTAGTTGGGAGAAACAGATTGTCACAGGAGAATTACTGAAACATTGCTCGAAATTCAAAGATGCTATCACTGTATTCCAAAATGCTCGAGAAACCGTACGTGATGATCCACGTAAGAAAGCGATCACGCTGGTGCTATTGTCTGAAGCACAGTTGGAGATCTCTGATTCACAAGCTCGCAAGCTAGCTCTAAATAATGCAGAAGAAGCGAAAAGCCTTTTTCTTTCGATGCCAAATACAGAAAGGTATCTTCAAGCAGCTAAGATTGCCTGTGCAGCAGCGCTTCGATTGGCTCCTGTGCCCAATAAAGAAATGGCAGCAGTGCTCCTTCGCGAGGTTATTGATAATAGTACCGCCGATCTTCTTGAGAAAGCACGCGCTTTAGCGGAATTAGCCCGTCTAAGGCGTCATACAGGCAAAGATGCGCTGTATACACAAGAGGAGTTTGAAAAGCTTAGCGAGGGAGACCTATATGTTGAGGCATTGATAAAACATGAAATTGCAAGAAATGAAAGATGGAAGCCTGCGAAAAATCGCCGAGAAGTTGAAGATGCCATAAAAGAAATGGAGAGCGCCCGCTTACTGAGGGAACAATTAGGAGATGTACGTGGCTTATGGGCTAGTACCATCGTTTTAGGAAACATGTATCTGAGATTAGCAGAATGGCTTGAATGGGATTCCGTCCCCGAGTTCCGCGCAATAAACGCCATTTTATCCGCGGCGGAAGAGCTGGATATCTATTCTATACAGTTAGCTAAGAATCATGAACTTGATTGGGAAATGGCGACGGCTCAGCGTGAGTTAAGCGTTTACTATCTTCGCGCCATGAATATTTTTGATCATCTCCACAAGGCCGAAGTATTGTTTAAAGAAGCGGAGCAGGCTAGGCCTATCAACCAACCAGCAGAAAACGTTAAGCTTGACTTCCTCAAAATATTGCTCGAGATTGCACTCATCGTAGATGCCGATGCTGCGCTGGAAGTAGGGTATAAACAGTTCAAGAAACTTTACGAAAAAAGCAACATCTCGCAAGGCATTATTGAAGATCGACTGCGAGGCGCAATATACTTTAACTGGAAATTGTGTCAGATGAATGTCGGCAAGGTTGATCCTACTTCTCTTTTACGAAATAAGAAGACAAAGGGCATCCGAAATGTTCAATACTGGCAAGAAAGAATCAAGCATATAAGACAATCCTTTAGACAAAATAGTAGTGGTCTAGAAGTAATGAGGATGCTACTAGATCCACTTGCACCATAGATCTATTTCGCATTAATGCTACAAGGTGAAGTTTCTTGAGTTGGCGCAACGAACTTTTCTCGGAGCTTAACGAAAATTCCTAACTGTGCATCAACCGGACGCAGGCGCGCGAGACATGATTTTTAATTCTAATGATCGTGGCGCGCGCCCGCGCCGGTTAAACTTGCCGTTAGGTCTTCAAAGGATATTTCGAATGGAGTGGAATCAACGTTACGCCGTGGATGAATATATATACGGAACCGAGCCGAATGCATTTCTTGCCGAACATGCAGAGAAGCTAAGTGGTCCCGTTCTATCACTGGCGGAAGGCGAGGGCCGCAACGCGGTTTTCCTTGCTGCGCTCGGGCTGCATGTGCACGGCGTTGATGGATCAGAAGTTGGTCTTGCCAAAGCGCAAGCACTGGCTCGTTCACGGGGCTTAAAAATTCAAACCGAGGTTGCCGACCTTGCCGTGTTTGAACCGGAAGCAAATTTTTCAGGAGGAGCATTATGTTGAAAAACAAACTCACGGTCCTGGCTTTTTTATCCCTAACCCCGCGTTGCAGACGACACGTTTCGCTACGTTCGCGTGCGGCTGACCGCGAGCGTTAAAACTTCAATCTCTCCGACCACTCCGATTTGAATTCCTTCCTTTTGCGCACATAGCCACTCATCGTGCCGTAATCGCGCCAGCGGCCGCCTTTCTGAATTTCGAGGCCATTGACACCGTTGGAGAAGATGAGGGTGGCAAACGTCGCCCGAAAAAAATGCGGGGTCAATTCATTGCCCGTGAATTCGGTGTGCTCAACATAGCGCTTCAAAATATAAAACAACACGAGATCATTCAACTCCTCACGCACGTGCTCGAGACGGCCGCCTTTTTCAATGTGACGAAACAGCCGGCCGCTGCTGATCTGCGCCGCCTCGATCCAATTTCGCAACGCGCGCACCGGACAGGTGAACTCGTGACGGCCGTAATCGATGTCCAGAATCCGCGAAGAACGGGCTCTTTTCGACCGCGTTGGGCGACCAAAATGCCTTTGGCACAACGACCAAAGTTGACCAGCATTATTGGCTGGGCATTCAAGTTCAGGGCGAGTCGAACGAACTTTCTCCACCCATTGCGCTGACGAGTGTGGAATACAGCTTCAGCTCGTTACGTGCGGATAGGGCGAATGATTCTGTGGCTTCACTGGCGGATACGACATGGAGGCATAGCGGGGCAAGTATTTAGAAGATGATCATAGCGGCAATTCCGCTCTAGCTTTCAAAACCACAACCGGCAATGCGTACACTGAAAAAGTGCGAATTACTCATGATGGCAATATTGGCATTGGCACATCGTCTCCAACAGGCAAGCTCGAAGTTGTCGGCACTACTACTACCAAAGTTCTTGCCATCACCGGCGGCGGCAACCTCACCGAGCCGTTTGAGAGTTCCGAGAGCTAGCTCATTCCCAAAGGCGCGTTGGTGATTATTGATGAAGAAAATCCTGGCCAATTGAAATTGAGCCAGCAAGCCTACGACAAGCGCGTGGCGGGCGTGGTGAGCGGCGCGGGCGGCATCAATCCAGGCTTAACGCTCACGCAAGAAGGCGTGCTGGAAGGCGGGCAGAACGTTGCGCTCAGCGGCCGCGTGTATGCTTTGGCCACCGCCGCCAACGGCCCCATCAAGCCGGAGGATTTGTTGACAACGTCGGAAATTGCGGGACATGCGATGAAGGCTACGGATGTTTCTCGTTCGCACGGAACGGTAATCGGGAAGGCGATGTCGAAGCTGGAAAGCGGGGAAGGATTGGTGCTGGTGTTGGTGAATTTGCAGTGATACAGTCACCACAGCAGTTTGACGGGATAAGCTTTGAAAATCTCGTCTTTGCTCAGCAGAAAAAGCTCTTCGGTGTTGGCTTGGGCGATCAACATTCTATCAAACGGATCTTTGTGATGAAGAGGCAATGCCTCCAGTGCAAACGCATGCTCGATATCAATCCGCAGAATCTGCAGGGCGTTATTGCGCTGTTGATTTTCAATCAATGTGCGCAATGGAGCAAACAGCTTCAATTTTCCAAGCTGGAGCTTGATCTGCATCTCCCATACGCTGGCGACGCTGAGGAGCAACATGTTATTGCCGTCTTCACAATAGGCGCGGGCACTCGGCGAGAGTTTCTCCGGCTCACTGCTCCACCAGATAAAGGCATGCGAATCCAAGAGCAGGTTCATTTTTCGCCTGTCCAAAACTCATCCGGCAGTGGCGCATCGAAATCATCACTCATCCAAATTTTGCCGCGATCCAATCCGGCGATACGGCGAAGTGGTTTTGATCCGGCAATTGGCACCAAACGCGCCAAAGGTTTGTTGCCTTCGGTGATGATGATTTCGTTGCCCGTCTGTGCCAGGGTTAACAATTCCGCCAGGCGAGTTTGAGCCTCCTGAAGAGTCACAGTTTGAGTTGTCATGGCAATTTCTCTTTCATGGTCGCATAAAAATTAACATTTCAAATTAAGCAGAAAAAGCGAAGAAGGCAAGCAAAAATCCTTGCAGAACCATCAACTTTCAACGCGGAGACGTTTATGAAAAACTTCATCACTATTTTCGCAACGCTTTTTATTTGTATCGTGGCGGGCGACACACTCCACGCCCAAATTCCCCATACGCTTTCCTACCAGGGCGTGCTCACCGACAACGCCGGCAAGCCCAGACCGGATGGCAGTTACTCCTTCACGTTTCGATTTTACACCTCACCCACCGGCGGCACGGCGATTTGGTCGGAAACAAAAGATTTGCTGGTGAAGAGCGGACTCTTTTCAACTGCGCTGGGCGACAAAACGCTATTTGGCGCTTCGGTCAAATTTGACACTCAATATTGGCTGGGCATTCAAGTTGGCAGCGACGCGGAGCTTGCCCCGCTCATTGCGCTGACAAGTGTGGGCTACAGCTTCAGCTCGCTGCGCGCGGATACGGCGAGCGTTTAAGTGGCGTCGCTGGCGGATACGACGTGGCGGCATAGCGGGGCGAATATTTATCGCCTTGACGGCAATGTTGGAATTGGGACGTCGAATCCTCAAGGGCAACTACATCTAAGAGGAGGTTCGGGTAGCCAAATGCACGCTATTATGACATCCAATAATGATCTACCTGAACTCAGACTAAGTCGGTGGCATGGCGCGAATAATGTTTTTTCCAACGCGCGAATTGGTTTTGGAGAGCATCCAGGCGGTGGCGGTTATGACTTAACGCTGTCCACAGCAAACGGTGAACTTGGAGTAGTAAATGAGCAGATGCGTATTACATATTCTGGTAATATTGGAATTGGAACGCCGAGTCCTTTGGGGCAATTACACCTGAGAGGCGGTTCGGGTAGTCAAATGAACGCCATCATAACCACGAACAATGATCTACCTGAACTTATGCTAAGTCGGTGGCATGGCGCGAATAATGCTTTTTCCAACGCGCGAATTGGTTTTGGAGAGCATCCAGGCGGTGGCGGTTATGACTTAATGCTGTCTACAGCAAACGGTGAACTTGGAGCAGTTAATGAGCAAATGCGTATTACTTATTCCGGCAATGTCGGTATCGGAACAACATCTCCAACAAGCAAGCTTGAAGTTGTCGGCACCACTACAACCAAAGTTCTGAAAATCACCGGCGGCATGGACCTCGCCGAGCCATTTGAAATTTCCGAGAACCAGCCCATTCCCAAAGGCGCGTTGGTGATTATTGATGAAGAAAATCCTGGCCAACTGAAATCGAGCCATCAAGCCTACGACAAGCGCGTGGCGGACGCGATCAGTGGCGCGGGCGGCATCAATCCGGGCATAACGCTCACACAGGAAGGCGTGTTGTTGGATGGCGGGCAGAACGTTGCCTCAGCGGTAGAGTCTATGCTCTCGCCACAGCAGCCAATGGCACCATTGCGGCGGCTGATTTACTCACGACTTCGAGCGTTGCGGGGCATTCGGTGAAGGCGACAGATGCTGCTCGCTCGCACGGAATGGTGATTAGCAAGGCGATGTCAAAGCTGGAAAGCGGGGAAGAGCTGGTGCGGTGTTGGTGAATCTGCAGTAATGGCTTCGTTTATTAATTGCGCTGTTTAAGTCCCAAGAACTCATCCATGGTCAATCCGGCTTCGCGGATGATGGCGCGGAGTGTACCGGTCGGCAAGTTGCCGGGATGATGAGGCACGGTGGTGCGACGCTTGTTTTTTGGGTTATACCAGATTTCGTGGCTGCCTTTCGCCTGCCGGTCAAACACGAATCCGGCGGCGCGCAAGCGTTGCACGACCTCGCGGTAGGTCATGGCAGGCAGGCGGCTCATGCTGCCGTCGCCTCCAGCTCGATGCCAACGGGAATTTTGAGCGTGGTTTTTTGTCCGCGCCTTTTGAAAGCGGCGCGAATTTTTGGCGGTAACGGATCGCGATGCTCCAAGCAGGACTCGATCAATTTGCGGGCAACGTCTTGCGCAATTTCGATGGTCTCGGCTACCGTGCGGCCTTGTGCAATCAAACCTTGCAACTCGTCGCTGGTTGCCAGATAACCGCCTCCAGGAAGCGGCTCGATTTTGATGTCGATCAGTACTTCTGCCATGATCACGATCTCCGGAAAAGTAGTTGCAACTATTCCAATCTGGCCCGCGTGCTTGATAGTAATATCAAAATACGTACAGCGGGTGAGGAAGGCAAGTGACAATTTTATGAAATTCAGCCCTCAAGTCCACGATAAACGCGTGGCCGGCGTGGTTAGCTGCGCGGGCGGCGTTGATCCCAGACTCACTCTCCAACAAGAAGGCTCGCTGGCGGGGGGGACAGCACCTCGCGCTCACGGGCAAAGTCTATGCGCTCGCCTTGGCAGCCAATGGCGCTATTGCGGCGGGGGATTTCCTCACGACTTCGAGCGTTGCGGGGCATGCGGTGAAGGCGACGAACTTTGTTCGTTGGCAAGGTGCGGTTATTGGCAAAGCGATGTCGAGCTCGGAAAAAAGCAAGGGTCGGTACTGGTGTTGGTGAATTTGCAATAAGAAAGGGCTTTTGACCATGAAGACAAAAAAGATATTCTTTAGCATGCTCGTTTTACCATGCCTGTTTTTTCAAAACGATGCAAACGCGCAAACCCCGGCCAGCAAAATCGACTGGTTTTCGCATAATATGGGCTTTGCCATTCCGGCTGCGGCGAACACCATGGCAAAATCTGTCGCCGGACAGGCTTTTGTCGGTACAATGCAGCAAGGCAACACGCGCATCGAAAGCGGCTTCTTGGCATATCTTCTGTTCCGGGGCCCGACTGTCGGGGTGAGCGAAAGGGAAGATGATCTGGCCATCCCCGCGACTTACGAACTGCAGCAAAATTATCCCAACCCCTTCAATCCCGGCACAACGATCACGTTTGCGCTGCCCAAGCCCGCGCAGGTCACGCTCAAAATTTTCGATGTGTTTGGCAGGGAAGTCACCACCTTGGCCCAAGGAAGGTTTCCTGCCGGCTGGCACCAAGTGACCATGGCGCTGGGCCAGTTCTCCAGCGGTGTGTACTTCTACCGTTTGCAGGCAGACGGTTTTTCCCAAACCCGGCGGCTCATGTTGGTCAAGTGATTCGCCTCAGACACAGCTTTCTTCCGCTCCGCATTGCCTGAGGGCGAAAGGGAGTCTGTGGTTTTTTCACCCTCCTAAACTTGGCGGAAAAGCCATCGCCCGGGCGTTCATGTTTCTGTGGTGGAACATCGCGCCCGGGCGGTTTGACTTTAGGCTCCCGCCCGCGCTCCCACCTAATTGCAGAATACTCCTGGCGAAAAGCACCCATCTCAACAACTGAGGAATCGTTTGCATTAGCCTGATTATAAAGCATTAAAATATGCGCTTCAGATGCAAAAGTGAACAAAAAGGCTCTCAAAATTTAACTTACTCATAACGCAACTATTCTAACTTTGAGTAGTAAAACTCCCCGAATTTTTTTTTGGAGAGCAGAATGTCGAAGAATGAGATTGCCATTTTGGGGTTGCTGGCGGAGTCGCCGATGCACGGGTATCAAATCCATCAGGAGATCACCCGGCGCGAAATGGAGTATTGGGCCAAGATCAAGCTCGCGTCGATTTATACCACGCTGACCCGGCTGGAAGAGGGCGGTTTGATTAAATCCGAAAAAGAAAAAGTCGGCAACACGCCGGAGCGCACCGTTTATTCGATTACCGCGATGGGCCGCAGCCAGTTGAGTGAGATGGTGGAGCATTTCCTGCGCGAAGAGGACCGGCCGGAGTGGCCGTTCGGTCTGGGCGTGGCCTTCATTCAAGGCGCGCCGCGCGAACGGGTGTTGGCCGCGCTACAGCATCGCCGCGAAAAGCTGATGCAATGTGATCGCGATCTGCACGATCATTTGATCAAACTGAAAGAGCAGATTCCCTTCAATTGGTTTTTGCTGATCGAAAACGCGCACAAACACATGAAGCTGGAATTGGAATGGCTCGATCAGCTCACCGCGCAAGTGCAGGCCGAGGAACACTGGGCGCTGGACTGGCCGGCCGGACTGAAGTTGAAACACCAGAAGCTGCACGAAGGTCCGGGCCGCAACGTCGCGAGCAAGGCGGCCTAGCACCGCGCGTGGCCACGCAAGATGAGAATGCGTTTGACCATTGACCGGCAGCTTGGAAGAATTCCCTGGACTCCCCTCGTGCCGCAGGCCTACTTGCCAGAACCGCAAGGCGGCTTTCGCGCATGCCGGGTGAGTGCAAGCCATATACTCTTGTGAGATCGCAAGCCTGTATGAGTGACATACCTTTCAACGGAGGAACCCCAATGTTCGCTTTTCAGCGCGTCTTTTTTTCACTGATGATCAGCGTCGTCGTGACGAGTGCGGCGGCACAGGAGACCGCTTCCATGGCGGCCGCGGCCGAAGCCGCGCCAGCTTCGCGGCCGAACGGCACCGTGTTGACCCTCGAGCAGGCGGTGATCACTGCGCTTGACAACAATCTCTCACTGCAGGCGGCCAAACAAGGTGCGCGCTCTTCACAGTGGGGCTTGAAGAAGGCTTATTTGGACTATCTGCCGCAGGTGAATTTCGGTTTTCAATATGTCCGGCTGGATCAAGGCACGCTTGACCGCGCCAATGCGTTTTACAACTTTGTGAATGATCCCGCCAACAGCCAGTTCTTGCCGGATGAGTTGCGCCGCAATGTCCGTCCCGGTGCCTGGCGCAATTCTTACGGCCCTGCGGTGAGCGTAGTGCAACCGATCTACACCGGCGGCGTGTTGTCGTCGCAGTTGAATCTGGCGCAGGCGATGGAGGTGCGCGGCCAGGCCAGCCTGGAAGAAACCCGGCAAAGTGTGATCTTTGAGACGCACAATGCCTACTTTCAAGTGTTGAAAGCGCAGGAGCTGCTGGCGCTGGCGGAGGAATCGCATCGTTCCGCGCAGCGGCATCTCGAAACGTCGAAGAAGATGTTGGAGGTCGGTTTGCGCGCGCGCAATGAAGTGTTGCGCTTCGAAGTCGCACTCGCCACGGCGGAGAATGCTGTGATCGTGGCGCAGAACAACCTCGAGTTGACCAAGTCTGCTCTGAATCAGGTGATGGGGGTGGCATTGGAGCACGAGGTGGCGCTGCAGCCGGTGAGCGATTTCAGTTGGCAGGCCCCGCGCACGCTGGCTGAGCAGACCGAAATCGCGTTGCGTCGCCATCCCGGCGTGCAGATCATGAAGTCGAGCGTTTCAGCGCAGCGGGCTTCGGTCGGCCTCGCGCGCTCGAGTTTTCTGCCGAAAGTCGGCCTGGCGTACAATTATTCCTGGGAGGCGAACGATACCTGGGCCTTCGACAGCTTCCGCACCTGGTCGCTGGCAATCTCGGCTTCGATTCCGGTGTTCAACAGCTTCCAGAATTATGCCGGGCTGCAACGCGAGCGCTCGGCGCTGCAGCAGGCGCAGAGGATGGAAGAAAATTTCACCCGCGGCCTGCAACTGCAGGTGAAGCAGGCTTCGCTGAACCTGGCGGCGGCGGAGAAGCGCATCACCATCGCGGAAAAGGCGGTGGAGGAAGCGAACGAGAATCTGCGCATCGTCAACAATTCTTATGAGGTCGGTTTGCTTTCGAGCCTGGACGTGGTGGATGCCGAAGTTGCCGCAACTCAGGCCAAGGCGAGCCGCATCGAGGCGCGCTATGATTTCTTCCTCGCCAAGGCGCAACTGGCGCGCGCGATGGGTGTCTTGGGACGGTAGGTGCAGGTTTTGGCTGCGGTGCGCATGCGCAAACTTCCGGTGTGATGACTGGAGGGCGCGTGCGTGCCGGAGCGCGGTGGTGGCAGCAAGTTTCACATTTCGATAAAGTGAGGACGATATGTTATCCAAGAAGGTCATCGGACTGTTGGTCGCGACGGTGTTCATCAGCTTCGTGGCGTGGAGCCGCTGGAGCAGCGAAAGGCCAGCTTCTGCCCCGGAGGCGCGGTCGGTCGCGGTCAAGACCCTCTCTCTCTCTCCCGCAGAAATGACGCAAACGCTGGCCGTTTCCGGCACGCTGGTCGGTGAGAACGAAGCGACCGTCATTTCTGAAACCAACGGCACCATTTTGGCCGTGGCCGCTCAGGTGGGGGAATGGCTCCACAAGGGTGAGACCATCGTGCAGGTGGAAAATGATCTCAAGCTGGTCGCGCTGGAACAAGCCAAAGCCCAATTGCTGACCGCGCAGACGAACCACGACAAGGCGGTCAAGGATCGGGAACGATATGAAGAACTATTCCGACAGCAGATCACCACGCAAAGCGTGCTCGAGAACGCCCGTCTCGCAGAGCGCGCGGCCGAGGCGCAACTGAAGAGCGCGGAGGCGGCTTTGAAACTGGCGCAGCGCCAGTACGATGATTCTTTCATCAAGGCGCCGCTTGCCGGCCGGCTGGCCGATCGCTATGTTGACGAGGCCGCGATGGTGAAGCCGGGCGACCGCATCGGTGTGGTGGTGGATGCGCGCAACATGAAGTTGAAAACGAGCGTGTCGGAAAGCGAAGTGGCGTTGCTGCGCGTCGGCCAGTCGGCGACCGTGGCGGTCGATGCCATGCCCGGGAAAGCATTCACCGGCAGGGTAATCTCGGTGGCGCAAAAGGCCAACGGTGAGCGCACCTATCCGGTCGAAATTTTGGTGGAGAATGACGCAGCCGAGTCTTTGAAAAGCGGCATGTTTGGCCGCGGTGTCATTGCCGTGGCGCATGCCGAGGGCGTACTGGGTGTGCCGCGTTCTGCGGTTCTGTCTGATCTGTCCGGCCGTTATGTTTATGTGGCAGAGAACGGCATTGCCCGGCGCGTGCCGGTCGGGCTCGGCTTGCAGGAACAGGATCAGGTGCAGATCGTCAGTGGCCTGACCGCCGGTGCGCAACTGGTCGTGTCCGGGCAGCAGCGTTTGTCGGAAGGCGCCAAAGTCGTCGTGCAGGAGTAGGCACACCTCTGATTGCTCAACACATTCCGGAAGAAACGGCAATGGAATTCAGGAAAAATCTATGACGCTCACCGAGGTTTCGATAAAACGGCCGGCCTTCATTACCATGGTGTTCACCGCGCTGGCCGCGCTTGGGATCTTCGCCTATTCGCAAATGGGCGTTGATCTGCTGCCGAAGATGGACTGGCCGATGGTGTCGATTGTTACCATCTATCCTGGCGCCGGACCGAAAGAAGTGGAGAGCGAGGTTGCCAAGCCCATCGAAGAGGCGTTGTCGAGTCTGAACGGCTTGAAGCACATCCGCTCGTTTTCCAACGAGGGCGTGTCCGTGCTGCTGGCGGAGTTTTCGTTTACCACGGACGTCGAAGTCGCCACCAATGAAGTGCAGCGCAAGGTGGACGGCGTGCGCGCGGACTTGCCCAAGGAAATCTACACGCCCACCGTCACCAAGTCCGATATCAACGACTTTCCGATTGTGCGTATCGCGATGAGCAGCAATCAGCTCGACAGCCGGGCACTGCATCAATTTGCCGATGAGCACGTGGCCCCGCGGTTGGAGCAGTTGCCCGGCGTCTCGAGCGTGGAAATCGTCGGCGGCCGGCTGCGTGAAATCCGCATCGAAGTGGATAACGATCGGCTGCGCGCTTACAATCTTTCCATTCTGCAAGTCAGCCAGGCGCTGCAGCGCGAGAATCTGGATTTCCCCACGGGCAAGATCAATTCACCCGAAAACCAATACATCGTGCGCGTCGCCGGCAAATTCACCTCGCCGGAGGCCATGAACGACATCGTGCTGGCCGCCAACGGCGACAGCCGGATTTATTTGCGCGATGTTGCCCGGGTGCTCGACACTTTCAACGAAGACGTGACCTATACGCGCTTGAACGGTGAGCCGGCGGTGGGCTTGTATTTGCAGCGGCAATCCGGCTCCAACTCGGTGCAAGTCGCCGGGCTGGTGCGTGCCGAGCTGGCCAGAATCGAAAGCGAGCAGGAGGGCAGAATCCACTTCGAAGTGGCGCAGGACATTACGCAATTCACCCTGCATTCCGTCAACGAAGTCAAGCGCGATCTCGGCCTGGCGGTGTTGATGGTGGCGCTGGTGCTGTTCGTCTTCCTGCACAGTTTCCGCAATTCCTTCATCGTGCTGTTGTCGATTCCGACGAGCCTGATCACTACCTTCATCATGATGCAGGCGTTCGGCTTCACCATCAATCTGGTGTCGCTGATGGCGCTGGCGCTGGTGATCGGCATTCTGGTGGACGATTCCATCGTCGTGCTGGAAAACATTCACCGCCATCTCGAGCACGGCGAAGAACCGCAGGTGGCGGCGCTCAAGGGCCGCAATGAAATCGGATTCGCCGCCATTGCCATCACGCTGGTGGACGTGGTGGTGTTCCTGCCCATTGCTCTGATCGGCGGCATCGTCGGCAAGATCTTCAAGGAGTTCGGCCTCACCATCGTGGTGAGCACCCTGCTGTCACTGTTCGTTTCATTCACGCTCACGCCGATGCTGGCTGCGAAGTGGTCGCGCGCCGGCCGCACCTCCTTCCGCTGGCCGTGGCTGCACGCCATCATCGACACGTTCGAAGCCTGGCAGCAGAATCTCAACGAGCGCTACCGCCGCTTGCTGGCGTGGAGCCTGGATCATCGCAAGACGATTCTGGCGACCAGCTTTGCATTGTTGCTGGCCAGCTTCGCGCTCGTGCCGCTAGGCGCGATCGGCACGGAGTTCATGACCGAGGCGGATCGCGGTGAGTTCGCCGTCAATCTCGAAATGCCGATCGGCACGGCGCTCGATCTCACGGACAATGCCTCGCGCCAGGTGGAGAGCCTGCTGGCAGGCATGCCGGAAGTGACGCGCTACCTGGCGACCGTTGGCAAGTCGCAAAGCGAATGGACCAGCGCGCAGCGCCCCAACGTGGCGCAGATCGCAGTGACACTCAAGCAAAAGCGCGAGCGCGAGCGCAGCACCGCCGCAGTGATGAACGAGATCGCGGCCGCCTCGGCGCAGATTCCAGGACTGGTCGTGCGGATGAGCCCGATCAGCATGTTTGGCGCAGCGCAGGAATCGCCGCTGCAGATTGAAGTGAAAGGCCCGGATTTGGAAAAGCTCGCCACGGTCGCGGAGCAGGTCGCGAACCTCACCGCCAGCGTGCCGGGCACGCGCGACGTGAAGAGCTCGTGGGAGGAAGGCCAGCCCGAGATTCAGATCTCAGTGGATCGCGAACGCGCCGCGCAATTTGGCCTGACGCTGGGTGAAATCGGCGTGGCGATGCGCACCGCGCTGGAGGGCGACATTGCCACCAAATTCAAAGACGGCAACAGTGAATTCGACACGCGCGTGGTGCTGGCCAAGGCCAACCGCAGCAACCCCGCCGACGTGGAGAAGGTGACGCTGGTCAACTATCGCGGAGAGCGCATCTTTCTCGGCCAGGTTGCCGAGATCTACTATGGCAAAGGGCCGACCATGATCAGCCGCAAAGACCGGGAGCGTTTGATCACAGTTTCTTCCAATCTCTCCGGCACGGTGCCGCTCGGCCAGATCACCCAGGAAATCCAACGGCGCGGCGCCGCGATCGCACTGCCGGCCGGGGTGACCGTCGCTTATGCCGGCGATGTGCAAAACATGCAGGACATGTTTCGCGACATGATGATCGCCATCACTTTTGCCGCCCTGTTCGTGTACATGATCATGGTGGCGCTGTTCGAAAGCTACGCCCACCCCTTCACCATCATGTTCTCGATTCCGGTGGCATTGGTCGGCGGCTTGGGCGCGCTGGCGCTCACCGGCCAGACGTTGAACATGTTCTCGATGATCGGCATCCTGCTTTCCATGGGCCTGGTGACCAAGAACGCGATCTTGCTGGTCGATCGTACCAGCGAGCAGCGCGGCCGCGGCTTGTCCGTGCGTGAAGCCCTGCTGGAGGCCGGCCCGACGCGTCTGCGACCGATTCTCATGACTACGCTCACGATGGTGCTGGGCATGGCGCCGCTGGCCCTGGCGCTGGGCGCCGGCTCGGAGATTCGGCAGAGCAT
Source organism: bacterium (assembly GCA_023150945.1). Classification (NCBI taxonomy): domain Bacteria; species bacterium. Next base: position 310,008 of record JAKLJX010000006.1, read on the forward strand.
GGCGATCGTGGTGATCGGCGCGTTGATCAGCTCAACGCTGTTGACGCTGGTGTTGGTGCCGGTGATCTATACTTATGTGGAAGGACTCCGCCGCCGGCTGGCGCGCCGCAAGGCCGAAGCCACCAACGGCCACCTCGAGCATGCCCGCTCTTTGGCGGCAGAATCAGTTTGATCCGGAACGCGTGCGACTTTCAAGTTGACTGAAAGCGGCGGCATTGCGCCCGATACAATTCGTTCCGCCCACCGAGGTGCATCTCCACAACGGCAACGCGCATGTGGGATTCCGTGGGGGCGCTGCCGTGGGCGGATTGATTTTGAACTCGGTTACGGCGCCTGCGCAGCGCAGTTCTCCCGCCACCGGCGCAACCGGATGAAAACTCCAATTCACAATGGGGGCGGGAGGAACTGGTGCGGAATCAGTGAGGCGGGTCTATGACGCAACTGCAAGATCACGTGGCGATTGTCACCGGCGCGAGCAGCGGCATTGGTTTCGCGACCGCCCTGGCGCTGGCACAGGCAGGCGCGAAAGTCACGCTGGCGGCGCGGCGCAAGGATCGCTTGGGCAATTTGAAGAAGAAGATCACCGAGCAAGGCGGGGAGGCGCTGCTGGTTCAAACCGATGTCACCGATCAAGCTGCAGTGCAGGCGGCAGTGCAGCAGACCATGAAGAAGTGGGGGCGAATCGACGTGCTCGTCAACAATGCCGGCGTGATGCTACTGTCCTACATGCACAACCTCAAGGTTGAAGAGTGGGCGCGCATGATCGATACCAACGTCAAGGGCATGCTGTATGGCATTGCGGCGGTGTTGCCGATCATGCGGGAGCAGCGCCGCGGGCACCTCATCAACATCTCGTCGGACGCCGCGCTCAAGGTGTTTCCCGGCTCAGCGGTCTACAGCGGCACCAAGGCGGCAATCAAATGGATTGCGGAGGGGTTGCGCTTCGAGTTGGCGCGGGAGAAGATGCCGGTGCGCGTGACCACCATCATGCCGGGTGCCGTGGCCACCGAGCTGGCCTCGCACATCTCGGATCCCGGCATTCTTGAAGTTTTCAGGAATAATCCGCGCATCGAGTTCATGAAGCCGGAAGACGTCGCTGCCGCGGTGCTGTACGCCCTGCAGCAGCCCGCGCACGTTGACATCAATCAAGTCCTGGTGCGGCCCACAGAGCAGGCAACTTGAAGCGGCAGGTAGCGGCAGGAGCTTGCCGGCGGTCGGCGGCGCTGCTCGCTTCACCGGGTGATGGTGCCGCGCGAATGTGATCAGGCTCCGGTGGAAATAAGAAACCCCGACCGGTTTCGCGGGGCGAAGCCGATCGGGGTGAAGTTTTCTACGTCAAGGTGGAGGGCAGTTACTTGCCCAGGCGAACGACGTTGGAAGCCGACAAGCCCTTGGGCCCTTGCTGGACTTCGAACTGCACCTTTTCGCCTTCGGTCAAGGTCTTGAAACCATCACCGTTGATGGCTTTGAAATGAACGAAGACATCTTGCCCGTTTTCGCGCTGAATGAAACCATAACCCTTGGCTTCATTGAACCACTTGACAGTTCCCGTTTCCATACTCTGGACGGTCCTTTCAAAATATTAAAGCTTGCCCTCGCGAACCGGAAGTCCGCGAGGAGGGATTGAGGCGTACAACCAGCTTTTGCCGCACCTGTTACCCAAACTTCGGATGTCAACACGGACAACGAAATTTGCGGGAGGGCAGAGAATCGGACGGATCGCTGGTTGACTGCAACATCCTTGGTAGCCGTGATCCTCGGTGTGGAATGTCAGGAAGGCTTCAACAGCAGACCGCAATCCAGATAAAGCTGACCCGCGCTGCGGGGGTCGCCAGACAAAGGGCGCAAAAACTGTGTACAGAACGGCGCAAAGATAAGTGCAAAATTCTTGAAATGCAAGTGCTGATTTCTTCCCGGTAAATTTCGTAATCGCAGCCAAGACCTTGCCACATTGGGCTTATCCGGTTACGGAAAGTTTATGTTCATCTACGATCGCGCCATTCGCCTGCTGGGATCACGCCTGACTTTCGATGCCCGCACCCGCAGTGAGCTGGTCTGCGTCTCGCATGCCCATGCCGATCACGCCCGGACCCATCATCTCACCTATGCCACCCCGGCCACGGCCGCGCTCATGCACGCTCGCCTGGGCAAATCCCCAATCAAACCGGTGCCATTCGGAGCGCCGGTGGCGATCGAGGGCTACCGTATCTCCTTTCATCCGGCCGGCCACATTCTCGGCTCGGCGCAAATTCTCGCGGAGCGCGACGGCGAGCGCTTGCTTTATACCGGGGACTTCAACACCGAGGTTGGCGCGGCGGCAGAGCCTCTGGAAATCGTGCCGGCCGACACGCTGATCATGGAATGCACGTACGGCCATCCGCGCTACAAATTTCCGCCGCGGCCCGAGCTGGTTGAAAAGTTGTGTGAATGGGCCGCTGACAACTTGAAATCGGGCCGCGTGCCGATCGTAATCGGTTACCCTTTGGGCAAATCGCAGGAGGCGATGAAGATTCTCACGGACAACGGTTTCTCGCTGTGCGTGCACGGCACCATTCTCAAGCTCGCGCGCGTCTATGAGCAATTCGATTACCGCTTTGCGCCGGTGGAACCATTGCGCCGCACTTCCGATCTGGCCGGCAAGGTGCTGATTCTGCCGCGGCGGGCGGAGTTGACGAAGCTGATTACCCGCATTCCCAACAAGCGCACGATGTTTCTTTCGGGGTGGGCGATACATGAAGGTTTCAAACACCGCTGCGGCGTGGATGAGGCTCTGCCGCTCTCGGATCACGCGGATTTCGAGGGACTGCTGGAGTTTGTCCGGCGGGTCAATCCCGCCAGGATTTTCGTGACGCACGGCCCGGCTGATTTTGCCGTGCACTTGCGACAACTCGGCTACGACGCCCAGCCGTTGCGCGCCAACCCCCAGGGTGAATTGTTTTGAGCCGGCCGGCCCGCAGCGTGATCCCCTCTCTGTTTCTCATTCCGCACTGCTGCTGCGCATCAATACCAAAATCGCGCCCTGCGGCACGACCAGATAATTCTTGTCGTCGATTTTGATTTCGACCGCGGCTTTGCGCAGGAAAATGGCGTAATCTCCCTCGCGCGCCTGCATGGGGAGATGCCGCGCTTCACGGCGCGCCGGCTTCCACGGCTCGCTGTCGACTTCACCAAAATCCGGCAGCGGCGTGCCGGGCCCGGTGGCCACAATCTTGCCGCCTTGAACCGATTCCCGTTCCACGGCCCATTTGGGCAAATACAACCCGACCTCGGTGCGCTCCTCCCCTTCATCCGGTTCGATGAGAACACGATCACCAACCACCAGCAGGCGCGTGCGTTTTCCCGTTTTCGTTCGTCTCATGGCAAATAGGCAGAAAAGTGATTGCCGCGGCCGGGCAGCCGCGCCCTGCCGGCGTTTGGGTCATCCGATCTTTTTGATGATGGCGTGCAGCAATTGTTGAAACGTCGTGCTGATGCGATTCGCCACTTCGGTGACGTCGGCATGATCGAGCTTTTGAGCGGTCAAGCCGGTGCACAGATTGGTGATGCAGGAAAGGCCCAGCACTTGCAGGCCGCGTGAAACTGCCACCAGCACTTCCGGCACGGTGGACATGGTGGCGGCATCCGCGCCCAGGCGCTGCGCCATCCTCACTTCCGCCGCCGACTCGTAGCTCGGCCCCTTGGAGGAAAACAGCACGCCACGGCACAGGGGAATGCCGAGCTGGCGCGCGGCCTCCAATGCCACGCGTTGCAACTCGAGATCATAGGGCGCGCGCATGTCCGGCCAGCGCTCGCCCCACTCCTTGCGATGCTGCCCGCGCAGCGGATTGGCGAACATGAAATTGATGTGATCATCGATCAGCATCAAATCGCCGGACTTGAACAACGGGTTGAGGCCGCCGGCGGCATTGGTGACGATTAAACGCTTGACGCCCAGCTCTGCCAACAAATGCACCGGAAATCCGACCAGCGACACCGGATAGCCTTCGTAGGTGTGCACGCGGCCCTGCAGGGCCAGCAGGCTCTTGCCGCCCACCTTGCCGACAACCCAGCGACCGGCATGGCCGGCAACGGTCGAGCGCGGATAGTCCGGAATCTCGCTGGTGGGCAGGATCTCGGTGCTTTGCATGCTGTCGGCAAACGTCCCCAGGCCCGATCCCAAAATGAGGGCCAGCCGGGGAATGGTGGTAAAACGTTGTTGCACGAAGGCGCTGGCAGTTGCCAGGCGCTCCGCGTCGAGCAGGGGCGGCGCCATTTCGGCTTGTAAAGGAGCCATGAATCTCACGTCGTTGTTTAGCCCCGCGATTGCGGGCGGAGATTGAATTAGGTTGTGACTTTCTGACTGCAGAGGTCAATCAGCGCGGCCATGGCAGGGCGCCGGTCAGCGCTCGGGCGGCACGTAACACTTGCGGCAACGGGCCTCGTAGATTTGCGTGGCGCCCACCACCACGCGCTCGCGTGAAGCAGTCAGGCGTTGCGTATAGCTGGCAGGCTCCCCGCATTGCATGCAGATCGCCTGCGTCTTGGTGACTTGTTCGGCGATGGCCATGAGTTGCGGCATGGGCTCGAAGGGCACGCCGCGGTAGTCCATGTCCAGGCCGGCGACGATGACGCGCACGCCGCGCTGCGCCAACTGGTTGCACACCCGCACCAGGGTGGCGTCGAAAAATTGGCCCTCGTCCACACCAATGACCTGGGCGTCGCCGGCGTTGGCGAGAATTTCTTCGGCGTTTCTCACCGGCACGGAGCGTAGCTTTTGGTCGTTGTGGGAAACGATGTGGTCGCTGGCATAGCGATCATCGATTACGGGTTTGAAAATCGTCACGCGTTGTTTGGCGATTTGCGCCCGGCGCAGGCGGCGAATCAACTCCTCGGTTTTGCCGCTGAACATCCCGCCACAAATCACTTCGATGGATCCCATTTCAGAATATGCAGGCATGAGGTTGTGAGTTTCTGGTTAATGATGATGGGAGATCGGTTGGGCAGTCACCTGGGTGCTTTTTGGGATTGCCGGTGCCGGGTCTTGCGGGCCGCCGCGCCGGCATGAGAACGGCCTTCCTTGTTACGACTGTCTTTCCTTCAACAGCGCGGCTATCTTGGTGCGCAGCAAATCGATGGCAACGAGATTGTAGCCGCCTTCCGGAATGATGAGATCGGCGTAGCGCTTGCTCGGCTCGACGAACTGCAAATGCATGGGCCGCACGCTTTTTTCGTACTGCTCGATCACCGACTGCACGGTGCGGCCGCGCTCGGTGGTGTCGCGCTTCAGCCGGCGGATGAAGCGCAGGTCGGCATCGGTATCCACATAGACCTTGATGTCCATCAGCTCGCGCAGCGCCGGATTGTCGAGAATGAGAATGCCCTCGAGCACGATGACGTCATGCGGGCCGGTGCGCCGGGTTTCCGGCCGGCGTGTATGCGTGGTGAAATCATAGATCGGGATGTCGATCGAATGCCCGCTCAGCAGTTCTTTGATGTGACGGATCAGCAGCTCGGAATCGATCGAGGAAGGATGGTCGAAATTGTAGGTCGCGCGTTCCTCGATGGAAAGATGGTTGAGGTTGCGGTAGTAGGAATCCTGCTCGATGATGATGACGCGATCGCTGCCGAGTTGGCCGACGATCTTTTGGGTAACCATGGTCTTGCCGGAGCCGGAGCCGCCGGCAATGCCGATCAAAATGCCTCGCTTTGTCCAGTTCTTATGCATGGCCAAACATGTGTTCGTCAAAGGCCTCCGGCAGCAGGTCCTTCAGTTTGAACGCCCGCGTTGCGCCGGCGCGGTTGACCAAAACAACGTCGAGATCGCGGCCGTAGTCCCATAGCACTTGCCGGCATGCGCCGCAGGGCGTGGTGAATTCTTCGGTGTCGGCCGCCACTGCCACGCATACGAAATCACGTTCGCCCTCCGAGAGCGCCTTGAAGATCGCCACGCGTTCCGCGCAGCAAGTCAGGCCGTACGAGCTCGACTCGATGTTGCAGCCGTCGTAGATGCGCCCCGCGCGTGTGGCAATGGCGGCACCGACGTGGAACTGCGAATAGGGCGCCAGCGCCTTGGCTTTGGCGCGCACTGCCGCAGCGATCAGTTCTTTGGTGTCCGCTTTCATGCCCTGTGCTCGTTCGGGTCTGGTGTTCAGCGAAAAAAAATCCGAGCCCAAGCGGACTCGGATTCAGAATCTTCAAACAGACGTGGCGCGGCTCATTTTCGGTCTCCGGACGTTAGAATGGCAGATCTTCCGAAGCCTCGCCTGCCGAGGGGGGCGCAAAGTCATCACCGGGCGGCGGAATCTCGGCAGCCGCGCCGGTGTCAACCCCTTCACCCTTGCGGCTGAGAAACTGCACGCTATTCGCCACAATTTCGGTGATGTAGCGTTTCTGGCCTTTGTCGTCATCCCACGAGCGCGTTTGCAGCCGGCCTTCGACGTAGACCAGTTGCCCCTTTTTGAGATACTCGCCCATGACTTCGGCGGTCCGGCCAAACGCCACGATGCGATGCCACTCCGTGCGGTCCTGCTGCTTCCCCTCCTTGTCTTTGAAACTCTCGTTGGTGGCAACACTGAAGGTCGCCACGGCCAGGCCGCCCGGGGTGTACTTGATTTCGGGATCGCGGCCGACATGGCCGATCAACATCACTTTGTTGAGTCCGCGAGTTGCCATGCGCTCCCCCTTTCGGGTTTGATGGTTCCCGGTGCCGACGCACGGCTCGTTGCGTGCACGACACCTGCTGGGCAGACGGCGCGATTGGGCTGGTCGTGATCGTGATGCGACTGCAAACCAAGGAGCGTCGGAGACAATCGCGCGCGTGTGAATTGTGACCAAGAGTAGAAAATTTTTTCTCTCTTGTCAAGCAGTTTGTCAGGCGGTGCGTTTGCCTTGCAGGAATTCCTCCGCTTCCTGCACGTCTTCCGCCGAGCCGATGATCAGCGGCGTGCGCTGGTGCAACTCCGTGGGCGTCACGGTCAGCACATTCTGCTGGCCGTTGCTGGCCGCTCCGCCGGCCTGGGTGGCAAGCAGCGCCAGCGGGTTGGCTTCATACAGCAGCCGCAGCTTGCCGTTGGGGTTTTTGGCGTCGGCGGGATAAAGGAAAACGCCGCCGTACAGCAGATTGCGGTGAAAATCCGAAACCAGCGAGCCGATGTAACGCGAGGAATACGGCCGGCCGGTGGCTTTGTCCGTCTGCTTGAGATATTGCACGTAATTGCGCATGCCCTCGCTCCAGCGACCGGCGTTGCCTTCATTGGTGCTGTAGATCTGGCCGCGCCGCGGGATCGTGAGGTTTTCATGCGAGAGCAGAAATTCTCCCACGGTCGGGTCCAGCGTGAAACCGTGCACGCCCCGGCCCGCGGTGTAGACCAGCAGCGTGGAAGAGCCATAAAGAATGTAACCGGCGCCCACCTGTTTTTCGCCGGGCTGCAACGCATCTGCCAGCGTGCCGCGCTCGCCCGGGCTGATCTTGCGCATGATCGAGAAAATCGTGCCGATGCTCACATTCGCGTCGATGTTGGAGGAGCCGTCGAGCGGATCATAAAGCAGCACGTAATGGCCGCACTTGAATTCGGCGGGAATGTGAATGAGTTCGTCGCGCTCCTCACTCGCCAGGCAGCACAACCGGCCGGTGTGATCGAGCGCGCGAAAGATGACATCATCGGCATACTCGTCGAGCTTGCGCACCAGTTCGCCCTGCACGTTGGTGGCGCCGGTAAAGCCGAGAATGTCGATCAACCCGGCGCGTCTCACCTCGCGCGAGATGACTTTGGCGGCAAACGCCAAATCATACAGCAGCGCGGAAAACTCACCGGTGGCTTGGGGAAAGGATTTCTGCTGCTCGATGATGTGCCGCTCGATTGTCATCAGTCTCTTGACCATGACTCGCTCCTCGCAGATGGGGTGACGGTGGCCCGCTGCTGCCCCAGGTGGGAAGGCAGAGCGTCTGGCGATTTCACAGGCGCTGCGTCCCTCCGAAAATGTTCCCAACTCGGCTGAGCCGTTGCCGGAACATTCATCCAATATTTGCGATTTCGGACGGAGGCCGCGCGCCTCGCGCGCTGGAAAAGTGGCGCAATTTAGCCGCACGCGAGTGAAAAGTCAAGCAGGATGTTGGATGCCTCCGGCCTGCCTGTATGGCCTTCGCATTCCAGGCACGAGCCGCACGCCCGGCTGCGGGATGGCCCCGGCCCCCAGGCAGGAAACCGCAACCGCCGGCCGAGGTATTTTTTCCTTTTCAAAGAAAAATGGATTATATTCCGCTCACTTTGACGCCGCCTCACAGCGCACGCAGGCAGCCAATTCCAAACACAACAGATTGCCGGTATGTCCAAGTCGACCATGAAACTGCCAGACTACCTCGCCGAGGAGGCCGTTTTCTACATGCGGCATCATATCCAGCAGGCGGGCGGCAACGAGGTCTTTTTTGTCGGCAAAGCCAATCCCAACGGCCTGGTGGAAACCGTGCAAGTGGTGGCGCGCGGCAACAAGTCCATGGTACCGGCCATCGTTCACATGGTGCACGCCGGCGACGTCGTCATTCACAATCATCCCTCCGGCGTGCTGCAACCCTCCCACCCTGACGCCAACCTGGCCTCGGAATTGGGAAATGAGGCAGTGGGATTTTACATCATCAACAATCAAGTCACCGAGATTTATGTTGTCGTTGAGCCGCAGAAGCAGAAGCAGCTCGTGCGGCTGGAGGCGGCGCGGCTGCAGGCGTTCATCGGGCCGGCCGGGCCGCTGGCCAAGCGGCTGGAGAATTTCGAATCCCGCCCCTCGCAACAGCAGATGCTCGCGCAAGTGGCGGAAGCATTCAACGACAACAAGGTCGCGGTGATCGAGGCCGGCACCGGCATCGGCAAGACCCTGGCTTATCTCGTCCCGGCCATCGAATGGAGCGTGCGCAATCGCGAGCGGACGGTGGTCGCCACCGGCACGATCAATTTGCAGGAACAGCTCATCAACAAGGACATTCCGCTGCTGCAGGCAGTAATGCGGGTGAAATTCCGCGCCGAGCTGGTGAAGGGCCGCACCAATTACGCCTGCCGGAGAAAACTGCAGGAAGTGCAGTCGCAGCCCGATTTGTTCACCGAGGTAAATCAAAAAACCGAGCTGCAAAGCATTCTGGAGTGGGCGGGTAAAACCGCCGAGGGCAGCAAGTCCGATCTCGGCTTCCTGCCCAGCGAAGCGGTGTGGGAGAAAATCCAGTCGGAGAGCGACACGACGCTGCGTTCGAAGTGCCCCTACTATAATGAGTGTTTCTTCTACAACGCCCGCCGCCGTGCCGCCGGTGCCGACGTGCTCATCGCCAACCATCATTTACTGTTCGCCGATCTCGCCGTGCGCGACGAACACGGCGGCTCGGAAGTGGCGGTGCTGCCCAAGTATCAGCGGGTGATTCTCGATGAGGCGCATGATCTCGAAGAAGTGGCCTCCTCCTATTTCGGCGCCGCCACCAGCTATCACGCCCTGTTGCGCACCATTCACAAACTCTATCGCAACAAGGACGGCAAACAAACCGGCGTTTTGCCGTTCGCGCTTTCCAAGCTGCAAAAGCGCGCCGGCATTGTCACCCGTTCCCTGCTCGAGCGCTTTCGGGAACAGATCGAATTAGTGTGCGCGCCGGGGCTGGAAAATCTCGAGCACCAACTCGGCGCCCTGATGCAGCGCCTCTTTGCCTGGGGCGCCGGCCGCCGCCAGAATGAATATGACGAAGTCAAGATTCGCCTCACCCCGGCAGTGGCGCGCGACCGGCAATTCCATGAAATCGCCCGCCACCAGGTGCCTCTTTTTTTGAAGGATCTGCGCGACTGCGTCGAGGCCGTGACCAAGGTCGTGAAGCTGTGCGATCTCGCCGAGAATTATCTCGGCAGCGAAGCGGTTTCAATGGCGGTGGATATCCAGGCGCAGGCGCAGCGGCTGGAAGAAATGGCCCAGCAGATCGAACAAGTATTGCTTTCGAATGACGAGAGCCTGATTCGCTGGCTGGAAATGAAAGCCTCACGCTACGGCAACCTCGTCCGCCTGCGCAGTGCGCCGCTCGACATCGCGCCCATCCTGCAAAAGGCCGTCTTTGAGAAATTTCCCACCGTGATCCTCACCTCCGCCACGCTGGCGGTCGGCGATTCTTTCGGCTTCCTGGAGCAACGCCTGGGATTGCGCCGCCTCGCGGACACGCGGCGCAGTACCGTGAAGCTCAGCTCGCCGTTCGACTATGCCCGCCAGGTGCTGCTGGCCATTCCCACCGACATGCCGGAGCCGAATCAAGCGAGTTACAGCCGCGCCCTGCAGCAGGGTTTGGCGGCGGCGCTGGAGATTTCCAACGGCCGCGCTTTCATTCTCTTCACCTCGTACGGCTTGCTCAATCAAATGCACAACGCGCTTGCCGGTGAATTGGCGGCCAATGGCATTCTCGCTTTGAAGCAGGGCACCGAAGGCCGGCACCAGTTGTTGGAGCGCTTTCGCAAACAAGTCGGCTCGGTGCTCTTCGCCACCGACAGTTTCTGGCAGGGCGTGGACGTGCACGGCGAGGCGCTGGAGTGTGTGATCATTCCGCGGCTGCCGTTTCGCGTTCCCACCGAGCCGATCATCGAAGCGCGCGTCGAAGCCATCGACAAGAGCGGCGGCAACTCGTTCATGGAATACTCCGTGCCGCAGGCGGTGATCAAACTCAAGCAGGGCTTCGGCCGGTTGATCCGCCGCAAAACCGATTTTGGCGCAATTGTGATATTTGACAATCGCATCGTGACGAAGCGCTACGGCCAGGTGTTTCTGGAATCCTTGCCGGAATGCCGCACCGTGGTGGCGAGGTCTGAAGAAGTGTTCGAAGAGATGACGAAGTTCTACCGCGCGCAAAGAGGGTGACACCAATCACTGCCCAGTTAGGCCGTGAACGAAGAGCTTTTCATGTCACCCCGTTGCGGGTCTTCCCCGGCACGGTCAGGGCAGCGAGGCGGCAGATCATTCTGGCAGCATGACGGCAAAGCAGTGAGTGCAATTGGGTTCACGATCCAAAACGCTGCTTGCATCTCGCGGTTGGCTTTGACATATTGACACCCGCCGTGACCGGTATCAGCACAATCTGAGGACCGTCCTTGTCCGGCCTGCCAATCCGGCGAGGCATTTTCCAGGATGAGTGTCAACCCACTTTAATCCTTCACTCCTCAAAACGGAGGTATGGAAAATGAAGTTCAATGCCCCAACGCAAGTCGTCTGGCTCATCGCCGTGATTCTTGGCGTGCTCGGCATCCTTGGGAATTTCGCCAAAATCGCATTCGTTACGCCGAATGCCTTCTGGCTGGTAACCGTCGGTTTTGTCCTGCTGGCGATCGGTACGATGTATAAGCGGGTCTGAGTCGCTGCGACTCGCTGCGGCTGAGGCTTGCGGGGATCAATCCTTTCCCCATAATCTCGTGCACCTTCGGATTTCCCTGCAGGCCTCATCCCGTTACTGCGTTTCTCGCCTGTTTCTTGCCGCTGTGATGATCATTTCTTCATACTCCCCTCGCCCTCATCAGGAGTTCAGCATGCGATTCAAGATGATTTCATTCGCTGTTGGCCTTTGCGGTTTGGCGGCGTTGGGCGCGTTGCTGCCCTCCCAAGATGCCGAGCCGGTCACGCCCGCCCTCATTGCCGCCGCTGAAAAAATCATCGGCCTGCAATTCAACCAGGCCGAGCGCGATTCGATGCTCGGCGATCTGCAAGAGAATCTCGAAAACTATGAGAAAATCCGCAGTGTGCCGCTGCCCAACAGCGTGCCGCCGGCGCTGGCTTTCAATCCGGTTCCGGTGGGCATGACATTCGACACGCAACGCCGGCCGCCGGTGTGGAGCACGCCCGCTAGAATCGCCGCGCCTGCGAATCTCGATGAACTGGCATATGCCTCGATTGGCGCGCTGGCGGAATTGCTGCGCACGCGCAAAGTCACTTCGACTCAGCTTACGCAGATGTATCTCAGCCGGTTGAAAAAGTACGGGCCGCAGCTCGAATGCGTGATCACGCTCACCGAGGAACTCGCGCTCGCGCAAGCGCGGCGCGCCGACGCTGAAATCGCCGCGGGCAAATATCGCGGCCCGCTGCACGGCATGCCCTACGGCGCCAAGGATTTGCTCGCCGCCAAGGGTTACAAAACCACCTGGGGCTCGGTGCCTTTCAAAGATCAGGTGATCGATGAGGACGCGACGGTCATCAAAAAACTCGAAGCTGCCGGCGCGGTGTTGGTGGCAAAGCTGACCCTCGGTGAGCTGGCATGGGGCGAAGTGTGGTTTGGCGGCAAGACGCGCAATCCCTGGAATCTCGAACAAGGCTCGAGCGGTTCTTCGGCCGGCTCGGCGGCAGCGACGGCCGCGGGACTGGTGGCCTTCGCCATCGGCACCGAAACCTGGGGCTCGATCGTTTCACCCGCAACGCGCTGCGGGGTGACGGGACTGCGGCCGTCCTACGGCCGCGTCAGCCGCGCCGGCGCCATGGCGTTGAGCTGGTCGATGGATAAAATCGGGCCGATGTGCCGCACGGTGGAAGATTGCGCCCTGGTGTTCAATGCCATTTACGGCCCGGACGGCGTCGATCAAACTCTTGTTGATTTGCCGTTCAACTATAATCCCAAAGTCGACTTGAGCAAACTGCGCATCGGCTATCACAAAAACGGTTTTGAGAAGGATTCGACCAATCGCGCCACCAATGAGGCCACACTCGCGAAGCTGCGTGGATTGGGCGCGCAACTGATTCCTCTCGAATTGCCGGATTTGCCGTTCGAGGCGCTCACGATAATTTTAAGCGCGGAGGCGGCAGCGGCGTTCGACGAGCTGACGCGCTCGGGCAAAGACGATTTGCTGGTGCGGCAAATCAAAAATGCCTGGCCCAATGCCTTTCGCAGCGCGCGTTTCATTCCCGCAGTGGAATATATTCAAGCGAATCGCGTGCGCCATCTCGTGATTCAGGCCATGGCAGAGATGATGAAGAATATCGATGTTTATGTTGCGCCCTCGTTCGACGGCAATCTCCTGCTCACCAATCTCACCGGCCACCCTTGCGTGACGCTGCCCAACGGTTTCAACGGCAAAGGCAGTCCCACCAGCATCACATTCATGGGCAATTTGTACGGCGAAGCAGTCACGTTGGCCGTAGCGAGGGCTTATCAAGAGGCCACGGACTTTCACAAGAAGCATCCGCCGCTGTTTCCGTGAGCTTGAAGGCCGGGCGCAAAAAACAGCCCGGCGAGCCGAAATCGATGAGAAAAAACTCGCGCAAAGCCGCCAAGACGCAAAGAATCCGCAAAGCTTTTCTTTGTGAAAACGTAGCGACTTGTGCGTGAATGTTTTTGCATTCTCGCGCCGAAAGAGCTATATTCGCGTAAATCATCAAAAATGATGAATTACGGAAATGAGATATCAGGAATTCAAAAATCAGGTGCGGCGCTATCCGGTGGTTACAGCCAGTTTGCTCAATTCCTTGGGCGAGGACGAACGCGTGCTGCGCAACCAGTTGAGCCGCTGGCAAAAGCAGGGTTTGATCCTGCGGTTGAAAAAGGGCATGTATCTGCTCAATCGCGACGATCGCAGCCTGCATCCCTCGCCCTTTTTTCTTGCCAATCAGATGGTATTTCCCTCGTACATCAGTCTCGAAAGCGCGCTGGCATTTTATCAAATGATTCCCGAGGTGGTTTATCAAGTCACCAGCGTGACCACTGGCAAGCCGGCGCGATATATTTCTGCGGAGGGGGCGTTTGCCTTTCGGCATGTTAAGCCCGAATTGTTTTTCGGCTTTACTGCGCTGCGCGATGAAAGCGGTTTCGACATTTTGATCGCGGAGCCGGAGAAAGCGCTGCTCGATTTTTTCTATTTCAATCTCCCGCAGTTTTCGGAGAGTGATCACAGGATTTTTGCGGAGTCCTACCGCATTGCCGGAGAAGGAATTTTGCGGCCCGGCCTGCTCGAACAGTATGCCGCGCGTTTTTCCTCGAAAAAGCTGCGGCGCGTCGCGCATTTGTTCAGTGAAACCCATCTTGCTGGGGGCGTGCATGCGTGATCTGCTGCTGCAACGATTGCCGCCGGAACGCCCGGCGGCGGAGAGGCGCCATCACCTGCGGGAAATGCTGCAAATCATCTTGTTGAAGATTTTGCACGAATCGCCCGACGGCACAGCCCTGGCCTTCACCGGCGGCACGGCATTGCGCCTGCTGCACGGCCTGCCGCGCTTCTCCGAGGATTTGGATTTCTCCCTGATTCGCCCGGAAAAATACGGCTTCGATCGCTTGGTGAAGCATGTTCAAACCAGCCTCGCCAAGCTGGCCCTGCCTGCGGATTTCAAAGCCAAAAGCGAGAAAAGCGTTCAGCATCTTCACGTTCAATTCCGGGGCTTGCTGCAGGACGCGGGTTTATCGTCGCAAGCCGGCCAGAAACTGCCGATCCGTTTGGAAATCGACGCCAATCCCCCGGGCGGCTGGCAAACGGCAGTCGCCTTGCTCTCCGGATTTCAGACGTTTCCGGTTTTGCATTTCGATCTGCCGTCTTCTTTTGCAACCAAGCTGCATGCCTGCCTCTACCGGCGTTATGCCAAAGGCCGAGATTTCTATGATCTGATGTGGTATCTCGGCAAGAAAATCCGGCCGAATCTCGCCGTGTTGAACGAGGCCATCGCGCAAACGCAAGCAACGCCGGCCGCATTCGATGCCCGGCTTTTGCAACAAGCTTTGCTCCGCCGCCTCGCCGCTCTGGATGAAAAACAACTTCAGCAGGAGGTCGCGCCTTTTCTCATTCACCCCGAAGAGTTGAAACTGCTCGAATTCGACTTGATGCAGCAGGTGGTGCAGGGATATGAGTTCTGAAACACCAATACCGGCGCGAACGCGGCGAGATCAAACGGCTCACTGTCGCCAAGACTTATCAACAGGCCACGGATTTTCACCAAAAGCATCCGCCGCTGTTTCCGTAAACTGTAAATTCCTCGTTCAGCCACGGTTCCACCGTGGCTTTTTTGTTTGGGTCTTCGCGAGCTTTGCATTTGTAATCCGATCAAATTATATTGCTGCAATTCATGAAGGAATCACCACCGCCCGGGCGCTTTTTGAATAAAGGCGCAGCCGTTCATAGGCATGATTGATCATCAAAACAACTGGCCGGGCGGTATGTTCAGATAACCCCACAAAATCGGGGAACGCTGGTGACTTCGAAAAAATCCTATACCAAAATCCGACTCTTCATCGCCTCGCCGGGCGACGTGACGCCGGAGCGCGACCGGCTTTTGAAAATCGTGCAGGAATTCAATCAACCCAATGGCTTTTTGGACGAGATTGGCGTCACATTGCAGCCTCTCGATTGGCGTTCACATGTCGCGCCGTTGATGGGCCGGCCCGAGGCCGTGGTGTTGGAACAACTGCCGGTGGAAAGTTGGGATATTTTCGTCGGCATCATGTGGTCGCGCTTTGGCACGGCTACAGGTGCCGTGGATCCGCAAACCGGCTTCAGCTTTGATTCCGGCACGGAGGAGGAATTCACCCTCGCCTATCATGCCTGGCAGCAAAAGCAGCGGCCAGAGATTTTGTTTTATCGCTGCATGCGCCCCATTCCGCCGCGCAATTTGAATATCGACCAGTATCAGCGCCTCGAAGCATTCTTCCAAGAATTCTCGCCCGAGGGCAAGCACCCCGGCTTTGTGCAGGAATTTGAGTCCACCGATGATTTCGCCAGCCGCGTGCGCCTCGATCTCGAACGCCTCTTGCTCAAATTGCGTCCGGCAAGCGAACCGCCGCCGGTTTCTGCAGTGCAGACCGTGGCGCATGAGCCGGCGCGCCAGCGCTATCTCGAAACCATGATCAAAACCCATCAGCATCTGCCGGTGGCCGGTTTTGAAACCAACCTGCGCATTCCCATTCCGCTGGAGAAAGTGTATATCACGCTTAAAGCGCGCATGAACGAATTGGAGCATGCGCGCGGCGCGCTGGACTCTCCCGCACACAAACGCGGTTCGGTTCGACATAAGACTTCGGCAAGCTCAGTCGAACCGCTCACCGACCCGGCACAACCCGATCAAACAGTAAACGTGCAGCAAGCCCTGCAATTCGCCCTGCAGCGCGACTATGACGGACTCGTGCTGCTCGGTTATCCCGGCGCGGGCAAAACCACGCTCACCAAATACTTTCTGCTTTGCTTTGCCGGCAACAAAGCCGAGCAACAACTCGGCCTGTCCCGGCAACTGCTGCCGATTCTGCTCAGCCTGCGCGACATCGATCCCGAACAGCCGCTCACGGCCAACATTCTTGCCTCTTTGCAAAAGTATCATCTCGATTTATCAGAAGAGTTCTTCCTGCATTACTTGCAAGCAGGCCGCGCCATTCTCCTGCTCGACGGACTCGATGAAGTGCCGACCGAAAAGAAACGCGCCCTCGTCAGCCAATGGATTCACCATCAAGCGCATCTCGCCTTTCCGAAATGTCCGGTGCTCGTGACCTCGCGCTTCTCCGGGTATCGTGGTGAGGCGATCTTGCCGGGTTACTATCTGCGTCTGGAAATTCAAGATTACGGCATGCCCGAGGTGCAGCAGTTTCTCGAAAACTGGCTCATCGGCGTGGAAACGCATGTACAAGAGGACAACGAGTATTGGCGCAGTCAGGCAAAAAGCCGCGCGGAAAATTTGTTTCAGCGCATCGAGGCGGCGCCGGCGCTGCGCGAGCTGGCGGTGAATCCGCTGATGCTGCAGATCATTGCGCTGGTGCATCGCGATCGCGGCACTCTGCCCGAGCGCCGCGTCGAACTCTATAAAGAATGCACCGATGTTTTGCTGGAGCGCTGGGACAAAGCCAAAGGTCTGGAAGTTCTGCTCTCCGCAGCCCAGGCGCGCCAGCTCTTGCAGCCGATTGCGCTGTGGATGCATTCCGTGGAAAACCGGCGCGAGGTGAGCAAGGCCGAGCTGCTGACGTTCATGCAGCCGCATCTCGGCCGCATCAAGCGCGAGGTGGATCCCGAAGAGCTGCTGCAAAACTGGCAGGAGCGCAGCGGCATTTTCAAGGGTGAAGGCGATACTTACTTTTTCCATCATCTCAGCTTTCAGGAATATCTCACCGCCGAGGAGATTCGCAACACGCGGCAGGCCGACATTCTGGTCAAGCAGTTTGACCAGGCCTGGTGGCGCGAGCCGACGCTGCTGGCCATGGGCCTCACCAATCCCCCGATTTTTGCTGATTTCATGCGGGTTTTGCTGCGCGCGCAATGGCGCGACGGCGCGCGGGTGGATTTCCTGCTGCGCTGCGTCGATGAAACTTTGGTCAAAGACGAGGCCCCGTTTGTGCATGCGCTCAAGAAGCTCAAGCGTTTTGAGCCGCGTTATTATGCTTTGCTCGCTTTGGAACGCATTGGTACAGACACCGCCGAGGCGGCGGTGGCGCAGTCACAAAACGACAGGGACGAACGTCTGGCCGGCGAGGCGCGCAGCATTTACCGGCGCATGGCCCTCGATCAAATTCAAATCGAAATGCCCGAGGTCAAACTGGTTAGAACCGCTTTCAAAGGGAAAACCCACGATCTGCCGGCCCGCATTTTCAATTACTCAGAGTTGAATGCGGAATACATTCTCATCAAGAGCGGCAAGTACAATTATTCGGTCACCAAAAATGAAGTTGAAGTGCCGCCGCTGTACTTTGCCAAATATCCGGTGACCAACAAGCTCTACAACCGTTTTATTACCTATCTTGCCGGAAAGGGTGAGGAGGAGGCATTTGCGAATTTGCCTCTTGAACGGTTTGCCGAAAGCTTGCGCGTCAAAGCCAAAGAAATCCCAAGCTTCATAAAATACCTGGGCAATGACCCGAGGAAATGGGCTGAAACGCTCAAAACAAAAACAGAAGACAAGCGCTTTTTGGGTGAAGATCAACCGGTGGTTCGTGTCAATTGGTTTGACGCCGTGACCTATTGCCATTGGCTGAGCGAGTTGCAAGGGGCAAGGGGCAAGGGGCAGGATGAGAAAATGATCTATCGCTTGCCCACCGAGCAAGAATGGGAATGGGCCGCGGGCGGAGGCAAAAGAAAGTATCCGTGGGGCAATGACGAACCGGATGAAACCCGCGCGAATTATGGCGGAAAAGTGGGGCAGACTACGCCGATGGGCGCTTACCCGGCCGGGGCAACGCCGGAGGGACTGATGGATATGGCCGGCAATGTTTGGGAGTGGTGTGGGAATTTATATGGCAAAGAAAATGTTCTGGGAGAGACGGCGCGCGCGCTGCGAGGCGGGGCGTGGAGCTACTATCCTGAGCTTCTGCGCTGCGTGGCTCGCTACAGCAACAATCCCGACGACCAATGGTACTACTACGGTTTTCGGGTGGTCTGCGCCCAGTCTGCTTTTGATACTCTGTAACTCTGACAATCTGTTACTCTGAAAAAGGCGGGCGGAACGCCCGCCTCGAAATTTTTTTTTGAAATCTCGAGGAGGCGGCATGTCCACCAAAGCGCAAGAATTCTTGGCGATCAAACGTGGTTATGATTTTTCAAAATGGTTGTTGCAGCACACCGGCAAATTTCCCAAAAGCTACCGTTTCAGCGTGGCGGCAAAGCTGGAGAATGCCAGTTTGGGTTTCATCGAGTTGACCTCGGTTGCCAACATGCGCCGGGACAAACTGCCCCTGTTGAAACAAGCCGATGAAGCGCTGGCAAAGCTGCGGCTGTTGTTCCGGCTCAGTTATGAAATGCGCTTCATCAATCTGCAATCCTATGAACATGGCAGCAAGCTCATGAATGAAATGGGGCGTTTGCTGGGCGGGTGGATCAAAAACCCCGGCGCAGCGCCGGCTGTTTGAGACAATGCGCCAGCCGCAGAATGTCATTCAGGAGGAATCCTGTGAGGTAATTGGCGCCCTGCTCAAATTTTCACAGGATCCTTGCAGGATGACATTGATGGTGGCGATACTTTTCAAGGTAACAGAGCAGTAGCCATACAGACTTGACCGCTGGTCAAGCGGAGAAGAGTCCAACTGACGGCGCGCGCTCTGCGCGGCGCCTCGTGGAACAATACCACAGAGAATCTGCCTTGCGCGGTTCGCAACAGATGCGTTCGTGGTAACGCCTTTAGGCGTCGAACCAAAGTTGCACTCTCAGCCGCCTGCTGGTTGATAGCTTTCGCAAACCGCGTGAGCAGCAATTCCTGAACGCTCTGCATTCTTCTTAAGGCTCAACGCCTGAAGGCGTCACTACAAGCCTCGTTGCCTGAAGGAGTTACTACGAACCTCGCTCAACAATGCCCCCTCTCCTCGAAATCCACCACCTGCACAAACGCTTCGGCGACACCCTCGCGCTCGAGGGCGTGAGCTTGACCGTCAACGCCGGGGAGATTCACGCCGTGCTCGGTGAAAACGGCGCAGGCAAGACCACGCTCATGAACATTCTCTACGGCCTGGTGGCGGCCGATGCCGGCGAAATCAAGCTCGCGGGCAAACCCTTTCGGCCGGCGAGTCCGGCAGCGGCGATTCAGGCCGGCATCGGCATGATTCACCAGCATTTCATGCTGGTGCCCACCTTCACGGTGATGGAAAACTTCCTGCTCGGCAACTCCCGCTTCAGCGTGCGCGGCCCTCGCCGGCAACAGGCACAAAACGAAGTGCTGGCGCTTTGCAAGCGGCTCGGCATTGATATGGAGCCCTCTCCTCAATTGTCATTCTGGAAGAATCTTGTGAAGTCTCACCGCCGCCCGCCTGGTGCAAAAAGGTTTCCTCGCAAAGGCAAAACCAACGATGAACCGCGCCAATCCCCCAAGCCGGGCTTTGCGCTGTACAGCAAAATCGCCGATCTCTCCGTGGGCCAGCGCCAGCGCGTGGAAATCGTGAAGATTCTGCTCCGGCAATGCCGGCTGCTCATTCTCGACGAGCCGACCGCAGTGCTGGCGCCCCAGGAGGTCGAGGAGTTGTTTGCCTTGTTGCGGCGGCTGCGCCGCGAAGGCTACGCGATGATTTTCATTTCGCACAAGATTCACGAAGTGCTGGCGGTGAGCGACCGCCTCACCGTGTTGCGCAGCGGCCGGGTCTCGGGCAGATTCAACACCGCCGAGGCGAGTCTCGAACTGATTGCCGCGGCAATCACGCCGCAAGCCTCTGCGCCGGCGGCCGCGCCGGCTGCCGGCCGGCCGGGCCGCGTGGTGCTGCGGGCGCAAGCGCTGGCGGCCTTCGGCAACGCCGGCCAGCTCAGCCTCGATGATCTTTCATTCGAATTGCACGCCGGTGAGATTTTGGGTGTCGCCGGCGTCGATGGCAATGGCCAGGCGGAGCTGGCAGAAGTGTTGCTCGGCGTGCGGCCGCTGGCCCGCGGCCTGCTCGAGCTGGAAGGCGAAACCTTGGCGGGCAAGACCAGCCGCGCGCGTTTTGCCGCAGGTTTGGCGCACATTCCCGCCGATCGCCACGAGCTGGCGCTTTTCCCCACGCTCTCGGTGGCGCAAAACGCAGCGGCCTTCGCCTATCGCGAAAGCTCTTCCCACAAGTGGGGATGGCTGCGTCTGGCCAGGCTGCGCGAGTACAGTGAAAGCATCGTGCGTGACTTCGACGTGCGCGTGGCCAATCTCGCTTTGCCGGTCACCACCCTCTCCGGCGGCAATCAACAGAAACTCGTGGTCGGCCGCGAGCTGGCGCGCCGGCCGAAAGTGCTGATCGCGGTCAATCCCACCCGCGGCGTGGACCTGAGCGCGACCGCAAAGATTCACCAGGAAATCCTTGCCGCGAAAGCGCAGGGCGCGGCGATTTTGCTGATCTCGACCGAACTGAGCGAAGTTTATGCGCTGGCGGATCGCATTGCGGTGTTGTTCAAAGGCCGGTTTGCCGGCATCTTTCCGCCGGAGATTTCGCCGGAGCAGATTGGCGCGTTGATGCTGGGTGAAAGCAGCAAATAAGGGCAAAAAGCAGAGCCGCCCATCCGGGAGGCCCAGCCGGGCGGTGGCGTTTTCAGAAGGGCACAGAATTCCACAACCGCCAAAAGGCCATCAATTCGCTTGACATTATCGGCGAAAGCTGCTATTGTTGCCTACAATCTCAAACGCTTGATCTCGACTGTGATTGTTGCCAGCGCGATTTTCGTTCGGAGGGGAAGCTGTGAGGGCTGATCGCGAGAGCAGAAAGCGGACCGCGCATGGTTGGCAAAGGCACCGTGAAAACACGGCAGACCGATCACGCGTTCAGCGATCGCGATCATCCTATGGAAGTATATGAGCACGGCGACGGGTGTTTGATCTTTGTCGGCAAGCGCGGTCGCGTTCATGTCTTTGACGGGGAATCCCATCTTGCCAGCTTCCGCATGAGCCGGAGAGCAAGACATGAAAAGGTCAAACAAGGGAAGTGGCTCAGAATCCATTGAACACCAAAATAGAGGTGGCCTGATGAAGCTTCTGAGCAAACGTGAAATTGCCGAGGTCAGCTCTTCACGGTGGAAATTTCGGAATCAGAGCTGGACAGCTACCGTCAACTCTTGCTCTACGCATTGAAAAGTCTTCAGTCGCAAACGATCGCACGGCTTTTGGGCGATGAGCCACACGAGTTAGAAGGTCTATTGGATGATATTGAGAACATTTTGGAAGAAGCCGGGTTGCTGGCCGTAAAAAATCAAAAAGCCCGCAAACCGGTGTTTAACACTAACTAGAAATTTCCTCTGCCGGTTCATCTTCCCCTCTCGCTTCCAAAGCTAGACTCCCGCATGCGCGCCTTTCTCCGCGTTTGGATCATAAACCTGGCACCCGCCTTCAGCGCGTTTGCAGTTGCCACGCTGCTGGCCGCGCTGCTCTTGTTGGTGAGCGGTTATCAGACCGGCCTGGCGTTGCGCGCCCTGCTCGAAGGCGCGTTCGGCTCCGCTTATGCGCTTTCCGAAACGTTGGTCAAATCCATTCCGCTGTTGTTGACCGGCGCCGCCGTGGCGTTGGCGTTTCGCGCCGGCGTGTGGAACATTGGCGCGGAAGGCCAGTTCCTGGCCGGCGCCCTGGCTGCGAGCGCGCTGGCAGCGGCATTCTCTGCTTCCGGTTGGATGACCGGCGTCTTGGGAATCGCGCTGCTTCTGCTCGCGGGTGGCGTGGCCGGCGGCCTGTGGGCCGGCCTGGCAGGCGTGATGAAAAATCGCCGCGGCGTGCCGGAAGTCGTCTCCACCATTCTACTCAACTTTATTGCCATCGAGCTGGTGCGCTATGCGGTGCATGGCCCGCTCATGGAAACCGCGGGACAGTTTCCCCAGTCGGACGCGCTCGATGCCTCGCTGCGGCTGGCGCGACTCTTTCCGCCCACGCGCTTGCACGCCGGCATCTGGCTGGCGCCCGTGGTGGCGGTATTGTGCTATCTGCTCATTCGGCGCACCGTCTTCGGTTTCGAGATGCAGGCAACGGCTGCCAATCCCCGGGCCGCGCGCTTTGCGGCGATTGACACAGCGCGGGTGCAACTTCTCAGTTTGATGATTTCCGGCGCAGTGGCGGGATTGGCAGGCGTGATCGAACTGGCGGGCGTGACCTATCGCGTGTATGACAATTTCTCGCCCGGTTACGGCTACACCGCCATTGCCGTCGCGCTCATGGCGCGCCTCAATCCGCTGGCGGTGATTTTCTCGGCGCTGCTGTTCGGTGCGCTGGAAAACGGCGCCGCGGCGATGCAACGCCAGGCCAATGTTTCCGCGGTCATCAGTTATGTGATTCAGGGATTAGTGGTGCTCACCATGGCGGTGGCTGGCGGCGTGAGTCTCAAAGGCAATGCGGCAAAGACGTGAGCAAAGCGGCTCGCGCAGCGCTGCCGGAGTCATTGCAATTCCGGCCCCGGAGGCCGCTGTCGAAGCCGGCTTGAGGAGGCGCCAGCGATTCTCAACAACAAATCCGGTGCTTCCGGCTAACCCAGTCAAGCCTGAGAATTTCATCAGTCGTGACGTGACGGCATGATCCTCAATTTCATCGAAAATCTGCTGGCCTCGGGCGTGAAGCTGGCGGCGCCGCTCTGGCTGACGGCCACCGGAGAAACGTATGCCGAGCGCGCGGGTGTGATCAATATCGGCCTGGAAGGCATGATGCTGGCCGGCGCGTTTGCCGGCATGGTGGTGAGCTACTTCAGCGCCAGCCCGTGGCTCGGCTTGCTCGCCGGCATGCTGGCCGCCATGTTGCTCGCCGCGGTTCTTGCCGTGTTGACCGTTTACTTTCAGGCCGATCAAATCATCACCGGCGCTGCGCTCAACCTCGTGGCGCTCGGTCTTACCGGCTTTCTGTTTCGCCACATCTTCGGCGTGACCGGCGCCGCGCTCACGGCCACCTCGTTTCCCACACTCGAGCTTCCCGGTTTCGCCGGCATTCCGATCTTGGGCAGTTTGGTGTCACGACAACCGGTGTTGCTGTATGTCGCTTGCGGCGTCGTTCCGCTGGCCGCCTTCGTGCTCAACCGCACGCACTTGGGATTGGCGATTCGCGCCTGTGGTGAGCAGCCGGCCGCCGCGGACACTGCCGGCTGCAATGTGTTCCGTCTGCGTTTTGGCTGCGTGCTGTTCGGCGGCATGCTGGCCGGCGCGGCCGGCGCCTATCTCACGCTGGCGCATGCCAACACGTTCGTGGAAGGCATCACGGCCGGCCGCGGCTTCATCGCGCTCGCCCTCGTTATTTTCGGACGCTGGCAACCGCTGGGCGTGTTTTTCGCTTCGTTGTTTTTTGGCTGTGCCAATGCCCTGCAGTTTCAATTTCAAGCACGCGGCTATGACCTGCCCTATCAGTTCTTCCTCATGCTGCCCTACCTGCTCACCCTGCTGGTGCTGGTGTTTTCGACGCGCGGCCGCCAGGCGCCCGCGGCATTGGGCAAAGCTTATCGCCGCAGTTGAGCGCGCCGGCGCCGGCGGGCGGCCAGTGTTGCGCGCCGCAGCGTCTTCCCCGTGCTTGACTTTCGAGGCGGATTTGGCTAAGTTGCGGCGTCATTCAAACCGAATTTTCCTGCCACGGGCGAACGATGCGCATGCACAACTCTGCAAAAATTCTGCTCATGTTGTGGCTTTGGCTGTTGCCGGCGGCGACAGCATTCGCGCAAGGCGGGCGCCCGGCCTGGCTGGTGGGAGAATGGAAAAACACCGGCCTCAACGAAAGCCAGGCGTTCATCTTTGAGAGTGACGGCACGTTCAAATCCCGCCATGTCATCAGCGGCTTCGCGATGTCGGATTCCGGGCAATGGCGTTACCGCGACAATCGCCTGCATCTTGTGCTGGCGGATGATTCGCTGGCCTATCAACTCGTGCTCGCCGCCGATTCCCTGCGCTTTACGCTCTCCGCCGGCGATCTGGAAAAACCCAAACGATTCCGCAAGCAAACCGCGCCCGCCGCGCTCAGTACGACCCAGATCGCAAAAAACAGCTTGTTTGGCCGTTGGATTCACGAAGCGGCATTCCTGCGCGCGATTTTGACTTTCTATCCCGACAGCAACTACGTCTTTGAAGTGAGAGCCGGCCGCACCACGACCCGCAAACAGGGCGAGTACGAAGTGGCTGGTTCGCAACTCACGCTGCGCGTGCGCAATCAAAAGCCGCTGCTCTACACCATCGTGATGACCGGCAACCGGCTGCTGCTCACCGGCGGCGAATTCGAGGCCGCTACGACGTTCATTCGCCAGCTCGGCTCGGAGCAGCGCGTGGCGGCCGAGCGGCGTCGCGCGCTGGCGCTCAAGGCGCAAGAAGATGACCGCTGGCGCAAGCGTTTTCCGGCTTCGACGCTGGTGAAACCGATTCCCGCCATCTCTTCCAGTGACAGCTTGAAAGATCCGCTGCCCACCAACATCTTCATCACGCCGGTTGTCTTCCTCGATCCGCAAATCTACCTCTGGACCTCGACGTATCACTACCGCCCGCGCAATCGCTTCGGCGGCGCCGAGCTGCGCGACCGCATGCGCTGGATTTTCTTCGCGAACGGCCGCGTTTATCTGGATTCCCACACCTATGACCGCAACACGCTCACCGTGAAAGTGCGGCGTGCCTGGGGCCGTTATCATCTCGAAGCCGAGGACAAGCTGTGGTTCGAAAGCGACGACGGCGAGCGCTATCAACTGCGCCTCGAAGACGGCCGCCGCACGCTGGTGTTCAACGAGCGCTATCATGACAACGTGGAATGGCGCAAGGCAAAAGAGGCCAGTGGGCAGGAGAATTGAGGCAGGAACTCGCGTGGCGCGCCGGACTTTCTTGGCTTATTGATGCCTTCAAAGGAAATTACCAGCGGATGAAGTCAACCCAACGAAGGGAAGGCGTTTTCTCAGTTGGGTTGTTTCTGTCAGGGGAAAGATTTTTTTCTCTTGTGGCAGAAGTCTTTCAGAATTTTGTTCGATGTCTGAACTTGCAATGCGCCTGGCGCGCCAATCACGATTTGCGCGTCTCGCTGCGGCGGCAGCACGGCCGCACGCGCCGTGATCAGCCGCGCCGCTCCGCCAGCTTCTGGGCGATCTGCTGCAGGGGAACTTGACGCGCGGCGAGCAGAACCAGCAAGTGATAAAGCAGATCCGCCGTTTCCGCCGCCAGGCTGGCGTCGGATTCATGCACGCCCGCAATCGCGACTTCCACCGCTTCCTCCCCCACTTTTTGCGCGATCTTCTTGACGCCTTTGCGAAACAGCGCAGCGGTGTATGAGCCTTCCGGCAGCGCGCGCTGGCGTTGTTGAATCACCTCCTGCAATTCCGCGAGAATTTGCGGCAAGGGCGGCGCAGTGTTTTTTTCTTCATCCAGCCAACGATGAAAGCAGGTGCGCTCGCCGGTGTGGCAGGCCGGGCCGGCGGGCAGCACTTGCACCAGCAGCGCATCAGCGTCGCAGTCGAATTTCATCGACACGATGCGCTGCACATGGCCCGAGGTGGCGCCCTTGTGCCACAATTGCTGCCGGCTGCGGCTGAAGAACCAGGTTTCCCCGGTCTCCCGGCACTTTTGCAGGCTCTCGCGATTCATATAGGCGAGCGTCAACACCTCGCCGGTTGCGGCGTGCTGCACGATGGCGGGAAGGAGGCCGTGCTGATCGAATTGCAGTAGGTCGAGGTTCATTGATGGAAAGCACCGAATCTCAGAGAATAAACGTCAAACCATGCCAATTGACAAGTGATCGCAACCACGGCGCTGCGGCTGCAGTGTGCTTGGCGACCACGCCATTCCTGCCTGGGGGAATTCCTCCACCGTTGCAGTCAGCCCGGCACTCTGGTTCTGGCCCGCTTGCGTGTTAATGCACGAGGGTTTTATTGAACGGCAGGACGAACGTTGATCCCCTGCTGCCGGAGAAACGCCTTCGTCTCCCGAATGCTCAACTCGCGGTAGTGAAACAGGGAAGCGGCGAGCACGGCATCTGCTCCGCCGAGCGTAAAAGCATCGCGAAAGTGTTCCATGAAACCTGCGCCGCCCGAGGCAATCACCGGAATCTTCACGCTGTCCGCCACGGCGCGCAGCAACTCGAGATCATAGCCCTGGCGCGTGCCGTCACGATCCATGCTGGTCAGCAAAATCTCGCCGGCGCCGAGCTCTTCGCCCTGTTTCGCCCAGGCCAGCGCATCGAGGCCGGTGGCAATGCGGCCGCCGTTGATGTAGACTTCCCAACCGCGGTCTTTGCGCTTTGCATCGATGGCCAGCACCATGCACTGGCTGCCGAACACCGCCGCGCCGGCCCGAATCAAGTCGGGATTTCTCACCGCGGCGCTGTTTACCGAGACTTTGTCCGCGCCGGCGCGCAGAATGTCGCGCACATCCTCCGCGGTGCGAAGGCCGCCGCCGACGGTGAATGGAATGAACACCCGGCTGGCAACCTCGCGCACCATGGCGAGCACGATTTGACGCTTGTCGTGCGAGGCCGTGATGTCGAGAAACACCAATTCATCCGCGCCCTCGGCATCGTAGAAGTGCGCCTGTTCCACCGGATCGCCGGCGTCCGTGAGATTGACGAAATTGACGCCCTTGACCACGCGGCCATCTTTCACATCGAGGCAGGGAATGAGGCGTTTGGCGAGCATGAGTCAACTGGGACAAGAAGACTGAATCTATTCGTGCTGGGCTTGCTGAATTTCTGCGAGTGTCGGCTCGCTGCCCGGCTTGGCGTTTTCGAGAAATTGGCCAAAAGCGGCAAGGAGTTGTTCCGGGTTTTTGCCGTGCAGGCGTGTTTCCATCCATGCCATTGTCTCTTCCTGCACCACGGCGGTCTGCAGCCAGTATTTTACCAATTCATTTAGAGACATGTTCTTCTTCTTGGCAAGCAGAATCGCCTTGGCTTTCAGATCATCTGGCAGCCGGATTGACAAAGTACTCATGGGATCTTCCTTGTTTAGAGGTAGAGGTCACCAAACTGTTGCGGCGTCGATATCACCAATTCGGGGAATTGCAGCTCACTGCTGCTGAAATCCCGAATGTTCTTGGTTACAATCAACGCGCCGCTGGCCACGGCGGTTTCCAGTACGAAGTTATCGCTCTCATCCCGCAGATTTGGACGCCACAAATAGTGTACCTCGGATTCGCGTGCGATGACGACCAAGGCATTCAGGATCATTTGAACTTCGTCGCTCGTGGCGTCGATTAATTTGAGAACACGATTGCGCGTCAGAACCGCCTCATATTCCAGAAAGAGCTTCTGGGTTAATGCCAAAGGGACTCTGCCCGTCTGGATATTTTTCAATATCCTGTAGCTCGGAGAATGCTCGCGCCGGCATAATCCTGCAACCAAAACGTTGGTATCGAGCACGATGATGGGTGTCTTTTCCGCGGCAGCGGTGTTCATCTGTCCTTCCATCTTTCCTGCAATTCAACGCGGCAAAGCTTTGCTCAGAATGTCGAGAATAATGATCAAATGCAATCCCCAGTTTGCCTTACCGGATCGCCGGCGTCCGTAAGATTCACGAAATTGACGCCCTTGACCACGCGGCCATCTTTCACATCGAGGCAGGGAATGAGGCGTTTGGCGAGCATGAGTCTCTCTCGAGTTTGACCGCCCGGGCGCTTTCACAAGAACCGTTCAAGGCACGGCCATCGTTTGCAGCGCCTGCGCGAGCGTGAATCTGCCTTCATACAACGCCTTGCCCACAATCACCCCCGCGACACCGTCCTTTTCCAAGTCACGCAGCGCAACCAAGTCCTCCAGACGCGCAACGCCGCCCGCAGCAATGACACGCAAACCGCTCTGCCGCGCCAATGCCGCGGTGGCTTCCAGATTCGGGCCTTGCAGCGCGCCGTCGCGCGCAATGTCGGTGTAGACTGCCCAGCGCACGCCCAAGCTATGCATGTGCTGCGCGAAGGGAATCGCTTCGATTTCGGAAGTATCGGTCCAACCCCGGGTGGCCACGC
This sequence comes from bacterium, assembly GCA_023150945.1. Taxonomy (NCBI): domain Bacteria; species bacterium. The sequence goes on from JAKLJX010000006.1 coordinate 338,246, forward strand.
GGCCGTCGCGGGCATCGATGCCGACGGCAATTGCCTCCGCGCCGAATTGCGTGAGCGCTTCTTCGACTAATTCCGGCTTGCTCACCGCCGCCGTGCCGATCACCACCCGGCGCGCGCCGGCGTCGAGCATGGCGCCAATCTTGTGCAGGCTGCGCATGCCGCCGCCGATTTGCACTGGAATCTCGACGGCAGCGATGATCTTGCGAATCATCGCGCGATTGCCGGTGCTGCCCGAGAACGCCGCATCGAGATCGACGATGTGCAACCACGCCGCGCCCGCGGCAGCGAAGGAGCGCGCGATGGCCACGGGATCATCACCGTAGATTTTCTCGGAGGCCGCTTCGCCACGCAGCAAGCGCACGCACCGGCCGCCCTTCAGATCAATGGCAGGTAAGATCAGCATCGACTTCAACAGTATTTGATATCCGTATGATTACGTTCCAACCTGGCTGAGCCGTGGCTTGCAAAACCTCGAGCACCGTGAAAACTCTGAGGTCTTTGATGCAATGGCCAAGCCGTTGTAGGAACCTCTTCATTGAAAGGCTGTAATTTCGAACGGTCACTATTTGTGACCGCAAACGGCGCGGTCTCAAAGCGCGACGAAATTTTTCAGCATTTGCAGGCCCACGCGCTGGCTTTTTTCCGGGTGAAATTGCACGCCGTAGACACTCGCGTGCCAAATCACGGAAGCGAACGTGGTTTCATATTCCGTTTCACCGGCAATGACCGCGCCCTGCGCCGGCACGACGACATACGAATTGGCAAAATAGACGAACGCGCCGTCTTCGACATTTTCGAACAGCGGGCAGGCCACGCGCTGCTTGACTTGATTCCAGCCCATGTGCGGCACTTTGGCGGAAACGCGCAGCCGTCGCACCGCGCCCGGCAAAATATTCAATCCCGCGTGTTGGCCCATTTCCTCGCTTTCGGAAAAGAGAAGCTGCATGCCCAGGCAAATGCCGAGCAGCGGCGTGCCCGCGGCAATGGCAGCAGGAATGCCCGCTGTCATTCCGCGTTGCGCCAGGCTGGCCATGGCATCGCCGAACGCGCCCACGCCCGGCAGAATCAGTTTGTCGTAGTGCGCCAAGCGCCCGGCCTCCGCGACCAGCTCTGCCGGCGTTCCCACGGCCTGCAAGGCTTTTTGGACACTGTGCAGATTGCCCATGCCGTAGTCGATGATGCCAATGGCCGTCATGGGCATGCCTGAGGCGCAATCATTCTCGCAGTTGGTTTGTAAGCGCTCATCGTTTCCTGTCACCTTGAGATGATGCGGCGAAGTTTCCAGCAGGCGACTTTCTCTCGGCTTCCTGCCGGGCCGCTGCGAACTTTCACACCAACACACCTTTGCTTGAGGGAATTCCGGGTTGGCGCGGGTCAAGGGCCACGGCCTGGCGCAACGCCCGGCCGAGTGATTTGAAGATCACTTCGATTTGGTGATGGGTGTTGCGGCCGGCGAGCAACGTCACGTGCAGCGTCATTTTCGCGTTGAGCGCGAAAGCGCGGAGAAAATCCTCCACCAGCTCGCTGGGGAAATCGCCCGCCTGCGCACTGTTGAAACTCGCTTCGAAATGGAGATAGCCACGGCCGCTGGCGTCCACCACCGTGCGCGCCAGCGCCTCATCGAGCGGCACGTAACTCACCGCGAGGCGGTGCAGGCCCTGGCGATTGCCGAGCGCCTCCAGGAAGGCGGTGCCCAGCGCGATGCCGGTGTCCTCCACCGTGTGATGGGCATCCACCTGCAGATCCCCGCGCGCTTTTAAGCGGAGATCAAAGAGGCCGTGCACTGCCAGCAGGGTGAGCATGTGATCGAAGAAGCCGATACCGGTGCTGATGTCGTGCTGGCCGCTGCCCTCGAGCTGCAGCGCAACAGAGATTTCCGTTTCCGCGGTGGTGCGGGTGAGTGAAGCGTGTCGGTTCATTTCTGATTGCCGTTGACTGAGGTTGTGAGTGTGCGCCCGCTATCGCGGGCTTTTACGAACACGTTTCTGCGACGGCTGGGCCGTTGCATCAATCTCCTCTGAATTTCTGCGACACTTATTGAGTTTTGCATAAATAATAGGAATATCAGATCTCCCATGGAAGATCTGACGCTTTGATGCACGCCCTAAGAAGTCTTTGTGATTGGAATAGTCTTTTGTTTGAGTTGGTAAGTAACTGTTCCAACTCCGCTATGGTTTGTGGAGATGTATTGCATAGTGCTTGATCATCCTGATTCCAGATGTACTCAGCGGGGTTTAACTCTGGCGCATACGCTGGGAAGTACTCTAAATGAACTCTGGGATATTTCTCCAAGAAGCAAGTCACGAGGGCATTTTTGTGAATCGGCGCTCTATCCCATAGAATGATAATGTTACCGCGAACGTGTTGAAACAATTCTTCAAGGAAAATGACCACTTCTTCCGAGCTTATATCGTTTCTCCACAAATGGGTATAAAGCCTTAGTCTTCGCTTTCGTGGAGAAACGGCAAGGGCACTGATCGCAGAAATCTTTTCTCGACTGAACATGTGGCAGTGCGTTGGTGTTTGTCCGCGCGGTGCCCAAG